>NTJT01000003.1 GCA_002457605.1 Marine Group II euryarchaeote MED-G34
AATGGCCCTCAAATGGTCTCCCTCAGAAGTCAACATCGCGACCAGCGCCACCACTGGTGCCACCCATGCTTCTACAGGATTCATTTTCACCTTCCCTGCAATATTCTTACTTGCATATTCAGACGACTACATCGTCGGAGATGGTCACCTAATTTCTTCTGTCGATACCTTCCAATTGGCTTTCATAGGGATTATCGCATCTATGTTTGCTGGTTTCCTCGGTGTGATGTATTTCATCATCTTCAGGCGCGTATGGTTGGTCGAAGACCCACTGCCTATGCCGGGGTTTGAAGCCACTCTGAAGATGTTAGATATCGCAGCTGATGTCAATACCGGAGCTGCTGATGCAGCTCGAGATTCGCTGAAAACCGTTGGCCTATGGACAGTTCTCACAATGGGATTCATGTTCTTGATTGACTATCCGTTGGTTTGGGGTCGAAAAATCGCTGGCATACCAGGAAGTATAGCCGATTGGATTGCCATGACCTTCTCGGGAGAGGATTGGGGCCTAGCATCGATTTACACTGAGAGATGGTTGCATCAGCCTAGCAAACTCGTTGATGGCCATGCTCCCTTCAGTGGAATCACTCCTTACGAGTCTGGTAACATATTTTCATACACATTCCTGGGAGTGGAGCTGAGTCCCACTTTACTTGCTATAGGATGGTTCATGAAATTCAGAGTAGCACTCCTTGTCAATCTAGGATCACTTGTAGCCTGGTTTTTCCTTGTGCCTCTTGTTGTATATCAAGACGTTCCGATTTACGATCCTGCCCTCGGCGAGTATGTGAGAATAACCGAGTACGGAGATACATCTTCAATACCCGTTTACCCGATTGTTCAGTGGAAAGCCTTCAGCTACGTCAAGGTAATCGCAATTGGAGCCATTCTCGGCGGAGGGATATACGGCCTACTGAAGATGGCCCCAACGTTTGCCAACATCTTCGGAGACATTGCAAGCGCGTTCACTGGAGAGAAGGGCGAGGAGTATATTGAGGACAAGGGCTGGTATGAGTGGCCTCTGGACCATATCCCCATCTTCATGGGAATCGCATTTGTAGCGATGATTGCCATCTTCGTCATTGGTGGATTCCCAGCATTACCTGCAGTATTGTTCGCTATAGTCCTGTTAGCCACCACATTCCTACTGGGCGCAATCGCCGTCCGAGTAATGGGAGAGACTGGAATAGAGCCAGTTTCGGGTACATCTTTCATCGTTCTCTTGATGCTACTCTTGGTTTTCCTCAACTTACCTGTCGGCCTAAGCAAGGAGGAGTCGGTGCTTATGGCGCTAGTGGGGACTACCGTGTTCGGCTCTGCGATTTCCATGTCGGGAACAGTTGTAGGCGACTACAAAAATAGCCTATACATCGGTAATCGCCCATATCATATCTCAAAAGGGAACATCATGGGAGTGGTTCCCGGTGCTATTCTAGGTGCAGGAGTAGCCATTTTCCTGTCTAAATTACTAGCAGAGGGCAGTATCGATTTATTGGCCCCGCAGGCTAATGCATTTGCCACGTTCACAATAATTCTAGCCGAGGGACAAGGCGACTGGATTGCCCTAGGGCTAGGCTTCCTATTGGGTGCATTCATGGAGTGGGCCACCGGGATGGGAACTTCGTTTGGACTTGGGATGTATTTACCGACTCCAGTAACATTCCCAATGCTTGCAGGAGGAGCAGCCCGTGATTGGTGGGAAGACCGAAGACTCAATCCAAAGGTCGAAGAGATTCGTCTCTCTGAAGGCTCGGCAGCCTCAGAGAAGAGCCGCGCACTAATGCTACTGTTCACCTTCATGATCGCTGCAGGCGCTCTGACAGGCGAGGCATTCTTTGGTGTTGAATCTGCTATACTAGCCGTCTCAGACGAGATTGAGGTCGAGCAGGAGTACCATCCAGACTCGTGGACCGAAGATACCTACCTCGATGAGATGATTGGGGCCACTGATGATGACTTCGAGTGGGTCCAGGCCTATGCGACCTTCCGAATTGTTTCCGATATCTCTGATGGTAAGGAACCGTCTTGTGAGATATTACCAGATTCTGTGGTCTGTACGGAGACGATGAGCATCAAATCATGGTGGCCCCAAGCCAGATTCGCAGGATTCTTACTTGTCAATGTGGCATTGGCAGCCATAATCTTCGTTTTGTTCAGAGCGGCTGGCATTATCGGCGTAAACCCCGATTCAGAGGGTGATTCAGAGGTCATGGACGCTGAAATGGCGGATTAAGGATGTCAGAATCGTCAAGCTCAGCCACACCTCTATTCGCTTGGGCATTGCTTGGTGTGGCGCTGTTGGCCGTTTCTAGCGCCGGGGTAGTCCTTCAAGCTATGAGTGAGGTGCCCCCTCTGCTTCGGGCCTCCTGGAGAATGCAGGGTACTGCTCTAGTCCTCTTGCCAGGATTCATCTATCAGTTTAGGAAGATAGGGAGTGATGGGGTCAGCACGAAGGACTGGCAAATCATCCTAGCATCAAGCGTATTCCTCGCTATCCACTTCGGCGCATGGGTCTGGTCGCTTGATCACACCAGTCTTATCCACAGCTTGCTATTCGTCTCGATGCACCCCTTAGTTCTCGTACTGATTATGCCTGCGATAGGATTAGCTGTACGCCGTGGCCACCTGACTGGTGTGATGGTCGGTATCGTCGGTGCGTTGCTGTCATTGGGTGACGTAGAGGCCGGGGGCGATGTCACTGTTTTGGGTGATGCAGCCGCGTTCCTCGGCGCTGTCACTGTGGTGGGTTATCTGCTCGCCGGCAGACATCTGAGGGCGGAGAGGAGGATGCCAATATTCGTATACGCTTTCCCGGTCACCTTCGCAGCCGGCATCTGGCTGGCTCTGGCCGCAATCTCCCAGGAGGGCGCCAGCATGGCCGATGCCATTCCCGAGATATCCTTGCTAGGGTGGGCAGACGCAGTGTGGCTGCCTTGGATCGCGTATCTCTCTCTGGGCCCGGGTCTGTGCGGCCACACCGGGATAAACACCGTACTGCGCTGGATTTCGCCAATCATTGTCTCCATCACCCTACTGTTTGAACCTGTCATTGGGGGAATCATCGGATGGCTCTGGACCGGAGAAGCCACGCTCGGCATGTGGACCGTCTTAGGAGGTCCACTGATGCTTACCGGGGCGATTATGGTGACGCTCGAGGAGGAGCGGGGTGGCAGAGATAGGGACGCGGTTTCATGAACCCCCTTCTGATGGCCCTAACATGAATCGCTCTGCAGTATTCGTGACCAATGACGATGGAATCGAGTCTGAGGGACTGCAAATCCTAGTGGCTGCTCTGCACTCTCTAGGTCACCCTGTGGTGGTGTTGGCGCCTGCTAGTGAGCAGTCTTGCTCTGGGATGCGCTTGACGCTGCGTCACGACCTGAAGTTCCAAGAGAGAACCGACATCTCGGACTCTCTCAAGATCAAAGACGGACCTCCTCTACGCATCTTCTCCTTGGATGGTACACCGTGTGACTGCGCCATCGTAGCCATGGACGGTGGGCTTCGAGCATGGGCCCCAGAGATTGTTCCAACTCTGTGTATTTCTGGAATAAATCAAGGCCCCAATCTTTCCGTCGATGTCCTGCATTCAGGTACCGTGTCCGCTGCTAGGGAATCGGCTCTCTATGGGATGCCAGCTATCGCAATCAGCTTAGCCACCTACGAGCATTCGGATTATTCCGAGACTCTCAAAGCCTCTTTGACTATCATCGAAGCGTGTCTATCATCGCTCCCTTCGGAACCGGACAATCTAGGAAGGCCCAACGGAAGTCGAAGGGAAATATCTGATCTAGCTCCGTCTCGAGATAGGATACTAGCTGCTTTCGCTGACGGTGACATGATACTGAACATCAACGGGCCGGAACAATGGGATGGCAGTTTCCAGACGGTCTCTCTGGGCTCTAGGTGGTATCATAATGCCATTGACATGAGGGATATCGACAATATTGGCGTGGCATTCGAAGTAGGTGCTGCAACCATTGAGGACGAGGACATACCCGGAACAGACTGCAACGCTATCAATTCAGGATCAGTCTCAATCACGCCCCTATCGTCTTGGCCAGTTAACCACCCTCTTGGACTCAGTGAGGTATTGCTGTCCGAAGCTACGAACCAATCTTCCTCGGGTTTACCTAAGTGGCTCGACTAATCGTCCAAAATGTGGTGTACGATTGCTATGCAGACGTGCCCTTGTAACCATGCAGAACCCAATGAAACTTTTTGATATCCCTTCAGTGCTGTAATTTCTTCATCAGTGAACGGTAAATGATCAGACAATACGAAACCCATCGAACTGTCTCCTTCACTCTCTAGTTCTTCCCCTTCGGCATCGAGAATACAGGCAACTACTCCTTCTCTGCCCCACTCTATGAGGGTCTCCTTGACACTTCCACCTGAGTGCAAAATTCCTTCCGAGGCCTCCTGCCATATCCCGATGGGTGGGACGGGTCGCTTCATTATCGAACGGATATGTCCTGATATCGAACGTTCGTCAGGATGTACTCCTCGCAGGATTCTACCGTCAAATTTTACTCTCCTAGGGATTTCTCCGCCCATGAGGTGAATGGTAATTGTCGAATCGGTCCTAATCCCATGTGAGATGAATAGCGCTGTATTCACAGCTCTGGCCAGAACATCCACTCTGCCAGATCCTCCGGCTAGATTATTCAGAAGTAATTCTCCGGTGCCAGGAGCATCGTGACCAATTATAGCGAAGTGGCGTTGCAAGACTTCACCCCATGTCGAGGTCAATGTCATCAACATCCATCATTGACTTCATCTTCCTCCTGAAGCTACGGTCTCCCTTCATCCCACGCATCATCTTGCGACTCCGGTTCCACTGTGCTAGGAGTTCCTTTACGTCCTTTTCATCAACGCCCGATCCCCTTGCTATTCTCCTTATTCTGCTCGATTTGAGGAGTATCGGCTCGTCCTTCTCATTCTGAGTCATTGAGTCCATAATTACCCTATACTTCTCCAGATTACCCTGCATCTGACGCTTCTGAGCCGTGCTCATATTGCCCATTCCTCCGAACATTGCATCTGGCAAGTGCGAGAGCATTTTCTCCACACTACCAATCTTGCTCATCATCTCCATCTGGCTGTACATATCAGTCAGGGTGAATCTGCCTGACATAAGTCGTTGAGCCAATCGGGTAGCCTCCTCTTGGTCAAGGTCACCGGGGGCTAAGTCAATCAGCCCCTTGATATCCCCTAGACCAAGTAATCTTGAGATGAATCGATCAGACTCAAACTTCTCTAGGTCCTGGACCTTCTCACCCTCACCAATGAAGACTATCGGGGCACCGGTAGCCGATACGGCACTGAGCGCTCCACCACCTCGAGCGGTCCCATCCAATTTGGTCACTATCGTACCAGTTACTCCCACAAGTTTGTGAAACGTCTCGGCTACGGGGCCGGCTGCCTGCCCTACCTGAGCATCAATTACTAGGAAACGCTCGGTGGCATTGGCGATCTCTGCTATCCCGACAAGCTCATCTCGCAACGACTCATCAAGGCTATCGCGCCCTGCCGTATCGATGATTACAACATCGGCATTGCCAACTTCTTTGATTCCGTTTCTAACAATCCTAGTCGCATCCTGCTCTTCTGGTTCCCCGTAGACGTCCACGTTCGTCCCTTCTAGCAATTGCTGGAGTTGCTCGAATGCCCCCGGGCGATGCACATCAGCTTCGATGACAGCGACTTTGACACCGTGCCTACGCCTCCACCAATCAGCTAGTTTAGCTGTGGTAGTAGTCTTCCCTTGTCCATATAGCCCGACCATTAGTATCGTCTGGTTATGAGGCATTATCTCTCTGGGCTGCCCCAGTATCCGAACCAATTCGGTATAGATTAGATTCATGGCATGTGTCTCTAGTTTGACCCCTGGTCGAGGTTCTTCCTCGAGCATACGCCTCTCTATGCGCTCAGTGAGTTCTTTTGACTGCCTTACATTGAAGTCGGCTTCCAGTAGGGCCTTGCGAAGAGAGCGACTGAGATCCTTAGCAGTCTCCTTGTCGACCTTCCGCTTTCCCTTCAGTAGACCCACTGAGCGCGTTATACGCCGCTTGAGCCCGTCGAGTGCCATGTCAACGGGTCTCGATTGTGTGGTTTGAACGTTATCTGAGGGCGAGGGCCTCAAAGCCGATGCAGCATGGCCATTCGTGGCGGTGGAGCTATGGCAGACCCAAGTGGCCTTCGCGATCGGCATCCTTGGAGTGTATGCGGGTTGGAAAGGGACTATTTCGAAGATGACGGGCTTCTATGACCTCGCCGGTGCCGTGAAACACCTCGTCTATGGATTAGTGTCGGGGATGCTTCTGGCGATATGCGTCGACAGAATCATCCTCTCCTCTGTGATACTCGCGTATCTCAATATTGTCACTGCAAGCATGTTTGCCATTCTGATAGGGGCAGCTGAGGCGGCATTTGTGATGTTCTTACTGGCGAGACCACGAGTAGCTTCTTTGAGAGCCTCTCCCCCATATGGTTGGGCTCTCGGATTGGGAATAGGGTCGATGCAGGCCAGTTACCTCATCTATAGGCTGTTTGACAAGCAGCTGCAGTACTCTGAGTACTCTGGAGTCAACGTTGTCAGTTTGATTCTGGCTTTCGCCATAGCTTTAGTATCCTGTCTGGGACATGCCCTACCTGCGTCTTGGCAAGGATCGAGAATTCTCGAGTCGAGCAGAGTGAGGCCATTCATTATTTCAGCAATAGCTCGAGGCGCTTTGACGATGTGCCTAATACTCTCTCTGTTCGTGCCACTGACGTTGCTTTTAGCGGCCCCAGCCATTGTGTTGGTATGGAGGCCGGCTCAGACCTCTTGGCTGCCGTCAGGCATGACTCCTGCTGCCAAACAAGCCTTCCGCCGCACTACGAGGCAATCTCAAAAGCATAGAATGGCCTCAGATGAGAGGATTCGCGGCCAAGTGGTTGACAGCGAGGAATGAAAGCAATTCTGCTCTGCTGAGCCTATTCGCTTCCTACTGGGCATACCAATGGCGCAGTCTTATATCCGGCCCGCCGAGGCAGTCGCTACGTATGCGGGTTATTATCGCAGGTGCTGGCGAAGTCGGACGCGGTGTCGCTGCCGCACTCAGGCAGGAGAAGAGGAGCGTCGCACTTATCGACCCTAACCCTACTGCCATAAACGAATCACAGAGCCTCGATTGCTTGCTGGTGACAGGAAGCGCACTGTCACGAGAGTCTCTTCTGAGGGCAGGTATCAGCGATGCTGAGATTATGGTTTTAGCTACTAACGACGATGAAGCAAACCTACTGGGGTGCGCATTCGCCAAGAAGGTCTACAGTGAACAGATCGGCGATCGAACTGCATCGGGACTCACAACAATAGCCAAGATCCGCGATCCGACGTTACTAGACCCCTCAAGAGGTGCAGGACCACTAGAGAGTTGGTCCAAGGCCGACCATGTAGTCTGCTCCTCTGACGAAATCGTTGAACAACTAGCAGCAGGATTGTTAGCTCCTTCTATCGATGAAATCCTTCCACTTGGGGACACCTCCTGGATAGCAGTGTCAGAAGTCATGGCTGGTTCACCGTTGATAGGTACTAAGACTGGATACGTGGGGGAAATATTCGTAGGCATTCCTTCTATCTATGCTCTCATGAATGAGGGGGAAAAGGGTATTTTATCGACAGGTTCGGAGATTATTCAAGAGGGCCAAATTCTCGTTTTCGTCTCAAGGTCAACCGACCAGTTTCACCAGATTACGAGAGCCGTAGGAAGGAAAGATGAGGACTTCCCAGATAACGCACAGGTCGCAGTCTTCGGAGCCAGTCAGTTTGGTTCCAAGTTGGCTATCCATTATCTCTCAAAGGGCTCTAATGTGGTTGTCATAGAACCTGACTTAGATGCGGCCAATGAACTGGTTGGCTCTCCAGTCGGCAACAGTAAGAGACTCGACGTCATTCATGGCGATCCTCAGGATGAGGAATTGTTACAGGAGTTGGGAATAGATCACCATGACATCGCTGTTGCGGCTTTGGATGACGACAACCTAAACATCGCCATTTCGATGCGGGCCAAGGACAAGGGCGTCCCCCGAACAGGACTATTACTGAAGGATAGAGCCTTGGTCGAGGCAGTTCACAGAATAGGACTGACTCGACCTGTCAGCCGTAGATTGGTGACAGTTACTTCGATTTTGAAGTCCATTCACATGAATGTCCCGGGAACCTATCAGGTCATTCCGCCAATACCAGCAATCATCTCGATTTCCGCAGAAGTGAATCATGATCATTCGTTTGCTGGCAAGTCAGTGAAGGATTCGGAAGGAGCCCTACGCGCTAGGATTGTGCTGGTTGAGAGGCGTGATGAAACAGGTTCGACAGCACTGTTGAAACCACATACCTTGGACACCATTGAAGTTGGCGACAGGATTTACCTCTTCCTTGCCAGAGACGATCTCAAGAAAGTGGAGAAGGCTCTGGAGAACTGAAGATGCGCTGGGACGTAGTTGGACTCGTACTTGGCTGGACGATTCGCCTGATTGCCTTACCCCTAATAGTCGTCTTCGCATATAGTGCTTCAATCGAGTCCGAGGGGATGGAGTACGCAGCCAAGACTTACTTGCCTCCAGCTATAATTTCTCTAATACTGGGTCAGTCACTGGTATCGCTCGCGAATAATTCAGACGCTTCCTCTAGAGTGAGAGATAGGGAGGCATTCGCATCAGTTGCTCTTGGGTGGATTCCCGTTGTAGCTGTAGGTGCTCTCCCATATTGGCTCGGTGGAATGTTTAACGGTCCGTTTGAGATGTTCGCTGGTGATGCCTCGATTTGGGAAGGGCTCAGAGGGCTGTTGTACTCATGGTTTGAGTCTATGTCTGGATTCACCACAACCGGGGCTACGGTGATTGACCTATCGACTAGTCCAGTGTGTTCTGCACTCACTGTGGCTGATGACTGTATTGGGAGTCAGAATAACAGTCTGATCCTATGGCGATCGGTGTCCCAATGGGTAGGGGGGATGGGTGTAATCATGCTTGGTCTACTGATTTTGTCCCGAGTACTTGGAGGTGGGATGTCGCTGGCTAGAGCCGAGCTAACCGGGCCTACTCTGTCCCGTCTAGGGCCAACATTGCAGTGGACTGCTAGCCGGCTTTGGATGATTTATGTCGTTCTGACGATTCTCGAGTTCCTATTGCTTCACTTCTTTGGGGGGCTGGGAATTTTTGATGCTGTGAACTACTCTCTAACCACTTTGCCCTCTGGTGGTTTCGGCACCAGTGATGAGGGAATAATGGCCTTCAACTCGGCACGGGTCGAGGTCATTCTGATAGTCTTCATGTTGCTTACCTGTATCAACTTCAGCCTCCTGCACCTAATGCTCGCAGGCCAATCAAAAGATGCTTGGAAGGATGAGGAGTTACGAGCTTACTTACTGATACTACTCTTAGCGTGGTTGGCAATGGCATTCAACCTATACAGGTTCGGCGCCAATGAACAAGAAATGGCTCCCCTTGTTGCCCTTAGGCATGCCCTGTTCCAATCTATTTCGATATCGAGCACAGGATACTCTAGTGCCGACTTCACCACTTGGCCGGTGTTCAGCCAGTTTGTCTTGCTGTTACTAATGATTGTAGGTGCCAGTGCCGGTTCGACTGGCGGCGGACTCAAGGTCATGAGAATCCGAATCGCTTTCGAGCTGGCCAAGAGAGAAGTCGTCAAGATCATACAACCTCGTCGGATTGTGGCAATACGTTTCAATCAGCAGATTATCGAGGAAAGGAAAATCTGGATTGTCCTCGGTATGCTAAGTTCGTGGATGGTTCTCGTGACGGTATCGATGCTAACACTATCATTCCTTGAGCCATCATTGGAGCTCATAGACGTACTCTCGATATCGGTATCACTACTTGGAAACACTGGACCAGCTCTCGGAGCATTCGGACCAACTGCGACATGGGCAGCACTCAGTGAACCGTCGATGCTAATCGCTACCATGCTGATGTGGCTGGGCCGCCTTGAGTTGCTAACAGTACTAGTACTACTGCACCCCAGGACATGGTCTGGTACCGACTGACTAGAAAGAATCGAGCGAGAACTGGGTCCCACCTGTTTCGTCTTCATCCGAATTGTCGTCTTCGATAATCTCCTCGATGAGTGCCTCTTCAGGCTCGTTCGTGTTCTCGGAATTGAAGTCCTCGAGAATTTTACGTGCTTCTCTCTTGCTCCTAGGGATTCCGTGCAGCGCCAGATGAGCCTCACCAGGCAGTCCAAGGTGCTTGGCAATGGTGAACTCTTCAGGGTCACCGCCAAGTGTCGAATCATGCACCGCTAGAAGATTAGGCCACAAGTCTTCTCTGATTGAGGCCTTGCTGGTGCCAAGGGCCTCAGATAGGTATTCTACCACAGTGCTGGACCTCCATGCCTCCCCTCCTCTTCGTAAGAAGTTTGGATATGCTAGGAACGGGTCAGATGCACCGTCAATGGGAAGGTGCGAAACAGCAGCCTGGGATGACAGAGCCGACCCCCAATACCAAGATCTGAAGGCACGGTTGGTGTATTTCATAGCAAGAGATCTGTCAGCCATACACATGGCCGGACTAATCTCTGCCAGCACCCCACTGTCGAATACTGTCTGGTTGTTCCAGACGAACCAAGCAAGCATCTCATCGGGGTCCTTGTCAGAAATCATCAGAATCCTGTTTGCTTCCTTGCCTGAGCGACTTTGGTATACTTCGCGAAGGGCCCTGAAGACATCAATCTGAGAATCCCTCTCAGCGACTTCGGCTAAATCGAGGATGGCAGAGATGTCAATGTGTCCTTTCCGGAGGGCACAGACTGCTTGCAGGTCTCTAACTAAGGCCCTTAGGTCGCCAGGGTTACCTCCGATGAGGGCCTCTAGAGCCTCAGGATCCATACTCCTGCCCTCGGCATCGAGAACTCGGTGAGCAACCCTTCTGAGGTGTAGTTTCCCCGCCCTCTTGAAATTCACCAATTCGGCCTTCCGGAGAAACCGGTCTCGATTCCTCCTCCAGTTTCTATTCCTGCCCCATAGCCTCATCGGATCATTACAGGTCATGATAACTGGCTGGCGTGCGACATCAAGCAGATTGAGTAACTCAGCCTTGCCTCCCGAGTCACCTCTGAGAATAGTAGATTCCTCTTCAGGATTTATTGACTCCTCAATCCTACCATCTGAAACCCTACCAAATCCCCCGCTGAGGTGGTCTACTTCATCGAGGAGTATCAGGGTCTTACCGCTAGACACTCCGCCCCCTGAAAACTGGTCGAGAGAGACGTGCTGAGATCCATGGGTCGCCGCCCTACGTATGGCGGCAGCATTCCTTTCCTCACTAGCGTTCAACTCGATCATTGTCCACCCTCTTTCCAAAGCAGCTGCGCGAGCAAGCGTGGTCTTACCTACTCCAGGAGGTCCTGCCAACAGCAGTCCACGCTTCTCGTTAGGCATACCTCCATCCCATTGGTTCAACCACTGTCTGATTCTGCGAAGCTGGGCCTCATTCCCTTCCATTAGGCCGATGGATTCTGGACGATGCCTTTCGGTCCAGTCATCATCGGAGGGCTCGGCCATAGTCAAGTGTCCGAGAGGAACCCCATAAGATTCGCGTCAGAACAGTGTCGACACGGTGCCGGTACCCAGATTCAATAGAACATCGTCAATCATGACCCTAATCTGTTTCTGGTCATCTCTGCGTCGAACTGTAACACTTCCATCTTTGAGGGTGTCGTGATCGACTGTGATGGCCCAAGGTACACCGATTTCATCTACCCGGGCATACCGCCTGCCAATCGACTTCGATGAGTCCATCTCGCCTCTCAGCCCTGGCATTGAGTTCACTCTGGAGAGTATATCTGAGGCAATTTCTCCCATTCCATCTTTGTCGAATAAAGGGAGTACGGCCACATCATAAGGAGAAACCATCGAACTGAGTCTCATTATGCTGTACTTCTCCCCCTCCTTCTCAGTCTCAGTGTAACTGTGATCTAAGATATGCCATATGATTCGGTCTATCCCGAATGCTGGTTCGATGACATGAGGGGTGAACCACTCGCCGTGTAAGGTAACCTCTTCTGTTCTCCTAGTGGCCATTTCATCGGTGATTTGAACGCTCGAACCATCTGTTAGGATGAGTTCAAACGGCATCTTTTCGGGAATCTCAGTCAGGTTTTGCAGAGCCTCTATTACTTTACCAGCACGTCCCTTGAATGCCGGACCGAGTGATGCCCCGTTTGGAATTAATACATCCCTAATCTCGCTTCGAGGCTCTTCAAACTGCCTCCAAGCCTTGAGCAAATTGGAGCCCGAGTGTCTTTCATGAGACAGCAGGTCGTGACAGGTCCTATTGGCTATGCCCACGCATTCTACCCAGCCGTGCTCACCGTGTAACTCACAGTCCCAACAGTCATCTGCATAATGGGCCATCTCAGTGCTAGCATGCTGCCTAAACCTGATTCTAGTTGAATCGATTCCTACACTAATTAGGAAATCCATAGTTCTGGCAAGGAACCATGCTACTGTGGGGTGCCGCACTATTCCTGCGGACAATGCCTCCGAGATTGTCATCAAGCATTCTCCAGAGTGTTTGCCATCGGGATCTGGAACCAGTGCAATTGAATCGCTCCAAGTATTCAGATTAGGGCAGGGCGGGTCCTCTGGATCGATGAAGTACTCAAGTTCGGCCATGTTGAATTCACGCAGCCTAATCATGCCCTGACGTGGACTAATCTCGTTCCGGTATCCCTTACCTGTCTGAATGGCTCCGAAGGGTAGTTTCTGCTTGAAGTGCCTGAATAGGGCAGGGTATAACATGAACATTCCTTGTGCTGTTTCGGGCCTCATGTACGCTTTACGCCCGCCCTTCATCGCTCCGATTTGCGTGCTGAACATCAGGTCCATCGTCCTTACATCAGACCATTTAGATTCTTTACATGTGGGGCATTCAATACCAGCAGACAAGATTGCGACTAGCTCCTCTGGAGCCAGAGAATCTGTGTTCTCGTGACTATCCTCAATCAAATGATCTGCTCTGAAGGCGCCCGTACAACCACCACACTCGACCATCAAATCGTTGAACTCACCGACATGTCCACTAGCAACCAGCACTGACTCAGGCGTGATGGTGGGCGAATCAACTTCAACGATGTCTCCGTGACTGGTCCAATGGTCTATCCAGGAATCCATGACTTTGCGCCTAATCCTCGCACCTACGGGCCCGTAATCTACCAACCCGGAAACTCCTCCGTACAACTCGAATGAAGGCAGGACTATTCCACGCCGCCTCAGTAAGGAAGTCAGTCTATCGACTCGTCTATCACTCATGAACGGCACTTCGACCCCGCATAACGCCTTTCAAGCCATCCTAGCAAAGTAGTCCTAGGAAGTGTTTGTCAACCCTCGCTTTCGCTACGAAGTCCCGATTCCAGAAGAATACCAGGCCCTAAGGGCCTGAAACTGTATCCAAAGGAGAAGCATTCATTTACGGCATGGAGTCCCTTTCGCCCGTAGGGTGTAGAGAAAAAATGCCTGAAATCGAATACATAGAAGATAAGATGGAGACTGAGGAACTCCTAGAGAGCCTCTCAGCCCCGGTCAGGAACTGGTTTGAAGATAAGTTCCCTGATTTCACCGAGCCTCAGAAGATTGCAATTCCAAGAATCATGAAAGGCGAACATCTTCTGCTGTGCTCACCTACAGGTTCGGGTAAGACCCTGACCGCATTCCTGTCCATCATCGATGATCTAGTTAGGAAATCCTTGGATGGAACTCTTCCCGACACCGTTCAATGCATCTACATTTCACCAATCAAAGCACTCGCCAATGACATACAGAAAAACCTCATCGGACCTCTGACGGAGATTAAGGAGAGATTCCTACCAAGTAGGGCCAAGGATATCAAGGTAGGTCTGAGGACTGGTGATACTCCTCAGAAGGATAGACAGAGGATGCTTAGGAAACCTCCACACATCCTAATCACAACACCTGAGTCTTTGGGACTAGGATTGGCATCCAAGAGATTCAGACCGATTCTTGAGGACCTACGCTGGATGATAATCGATGAGATGCACTCACTGGTGCCGTCTAAGCGTGGCACTCACTTGTCTCTATCTCTCGCCTTGATGGATGCAGTCTTACCCTCAAAAGTCCAGAGGATAGGAATCAGTGCTACTATGGAACCACTCGATGCTGTAGCTGAGTTCCTAGTCGCGAGTGATCCCCGAGAGAGTGACGTGAATCCGCAGAAAATCTCGATAGCAAAGGTCTCGGGTGCACGTGAAATCGATATGGACATCCTACTTCCGACGGCAAGGTTCTCTTCGACACCCGTCAAAGAGATTCTTGATCACAACATCGATCGGATCAAGGAATTGGTCGAGGCGCATACAACTACGCTGGTTTTCGTCAATACGAGGAACATGACTGAGACCGTTGTTCAACGCCTCAAGGTTGCCGGCCTAGAAGGAGTTGAGGGGCACCACGGATCTATGGACAAGATAATTCGGCTCGATGTTGAGCGACGTCTGAAGAACGGATTACTGCGCGCTGTGGTCTCGTCATCGAGCCTTGAGATGGGTATAGACATCGGTTCTGTCGACCTAGTCATTCAGGTTGGATCTCCCGGCTCGATTTCTACTGCTCTGCAGAGGGTTGGGCGTGCAGGCCATCAAGTCGGGGGCGTGCCACGAGCTCGCTTCCTACCCACATCTCCGCACGATTTGCTTGAATTAGTAGCCGTCCAGAATGGCATTCTACAGGGCACTATGGACAAACTCAGTTTCCCTGAGAACTGCCTAGATGTCCTTGCTCAGTTTGCTATCGGACTCTCTATCATCAGGGAGTGGGACATCGATGAGGCCTACGATCTTGTTACTTCATCTTGGCCATATCGCTCGCTTCCCTACGATGACTACATCGAGGTTCTTGACCTTCTAGACGAGGAGCGTCGAATTTGGGTAGATTGGGAGGAGAACAGATTCGGGAAGCGCGGTTTCGCACAGATGATCTACTACACAAACATAGGTACCATTGCACCGGATAATAACTACCTGGTCTTTACCTCGGACGGGACCCTAGTAGGACAACTGTCTTCATCATTCGTCTCAAGTCTACGTAATGGTGACGTCTTCTTACTAGGCGGCTCTACATACCGAGTCTCCAGTGTTATCGGGACCAGAGTCAACGTCACCTCCGCAACGGGATATCGGCCCACTATACCATCGTGGACTGGTGAAGCGAATAGCAGGACACTAGAACTCAGTCAAGAGGTCCTATCTTTGCTCGACCATGTCTCTGTTCGGCACCGCTTAGAGGAAAACTCACGAGATATGATGATGAAAGTAATGAAACTCAACAGACCAGTTGCAAACGCACTCTCCGATTTCTTCGAAGAACACTGTGCAACTACGTTCCAGGTCCCGTCGAGAGATAGGATACTTGTTGAGCAGGTTGAAGGTCCACTGCCGACCTACATTGTGACTACATGCAGAGGCCGAGCATTCAATATGGCGCTCGGTTACCTGTTCGCTGGAATCGCTTCAGCAGACAACGTCATGGTGCATGAAATATCGTTCGATGAGAACGGTTTCATGGTGAGACTAAGCCATGAGGTCGAAATATCGAGGATTCCCGATGTGTTCAGGAGTGGAAGGAGTGCTGAGACGTTGCAGAGGTATCTCATGGACTCACAGTTGTTTGCCAAGAGGTTCCGCGAAGTCTCTTCGAGGAGTATGCTCAATCCGCGACGCATCGGTGGCGATGAGGTCAGCCCCAAGCAATTCCAGCAGAAAGCTGAGAGGATTATGCACCAGCATCGCCAGATGGACGATTCTGTCCTCGTTCGTGAAGTAATGAATGAAATAATGCATACGGATCTAGATCTGGGGCAGCTTGACGATTTCATCTCGAGGATGGACAGCGAGGATGTACGTATTGTACATCGCAGGGTACGTATGCCCTCTCCTCTAGGAATGACTCTATTCATGTCCTCATTTGAGGACCTACTCTCTCTCCGGACGCGAGCATATCTGATTAAGGACGTAGATCCGGAGATACTGCGCCGACTTCTGGGTGCACGTTCGCTGGCAACAGATCTGGATGAAGAGAAACTGTCCGAGTACTACCAGTCAAAGGTCTCGAAACCAACTAATGCCAATGGACTACTCAGATTGATGGACATGGGTGGTGGACTCGAACCCTCATTGACGAATCCCCTGTATAGTGAGAAGCTAAGTCACATCAATCATGATGTGATGAAGACCTGGGTCTACGAACTCGCTGAACGAGGACTCATCACCAAAATCAAGGATACTGGGCATGATCTGATAGATGACAAGTGGTTCTCCATGAGGATGGCTGAAGTGCATGGTACTTTGGGGTGTCTAGCAGTGGCTGGCGCAGCTGAGATGGACGATCTTACTGAACTCTACACAGGCGGTCTAAGTTATCGGATGGGTATTGATTTCGAAGCAGGAAAACCCGGTCGTTGGAAGGATAACAAGTTGTCCGACCCACTCGACTGTTTGCGTCTGAAACTACTCGACATGCTCGGCTCTGAGGGTCCTCAGACGTCGGAGACTCTGTGCGAGAGACTACCCTTCCCTCCGGCCCAAGTCGACTCAGTACTGCAGGAGTTAGAGATGAGGAATCTAGTCTCTATCGGCTTTTTCAGACAAACTGACGAAGGAGAATATATTCTGCGGATGGACGAATATAGGATTACAGGAGGAGAGGTCGATGTTGTCGATTACAGAACACTACAGACCCTGCTTCTCCAGAAGTCCTTTACTAAGTACGACGAACCAGCTGATGCGATTCGCTCCTTGGTCCTGATTCAGCGCCGAGACGAATTACTTCATAGAGTCAGTAACTACCGATTCAGGGATTGGAAGGACATCAAGCACGATCCTGATGTGTTTAACGGTAGACTTTTGCATAATCGGGTTGGGTACACACTCAAAAGTCAGATTCCAATTCTTACCGGCTTACGCAGTGAGCCTTGGCTCGGAACTCTCGAACTTGAACTCCTTGAGAAGATCCCCAAAGAAGGACTGACGCGCGCCGAACTCTTCGACGGATATCCCAGGGGTAAGGAACATGTTCACGTTCAAAGGAGCCTCAAAGGCGCTCTGAACAATCTGGAGAGGCAATTGGTTATCGCTAAGCAGTACATCGAAGTGCCGAACAGAAAACGCTCGCTGGCCATCTATCACAGAATTCACGAGGTGATTGAACCTCTGCCTTTTGAGGATGCACTAGTCGAACTCATCAACAGGATAGGGCCAATCCGCCTGCACACATTGAGGTTCTTCGTCAGTAGACCGGTTGAGGAGTTGGCCGACGCCCTACGAAGCCTCGAGGACTCCAGCAGGATTAGTAGAGTAGTGGCTCTGCAACCCGATCCTACTGATTATTACTCTTCTAAAGAGGACTCCGAGTTCTTACTGTCGCCTATGCCGGAAGACCGTAAGATGAGGATCCTCTCACAGTCCGATCCATTCTGTAGTCGCTTTATCAACGAGATTCGCCTAATACTCAAGCAGGGATGGTATCATCCCGTGTTCAAGGGCGTCGATCCAATTGGCAGAATCTTGATGTTTGTTGTAAATGATTACTTAGAGATCAAGGATATCAACATCCCCCATTCCTACCTTGATGAATTCAAAGAGACATTCTCCGAATTGCTTGATAATTACAGGGATAGACTAGTGGACGTCTCTGTACTGCACGCCTTCAACGGAGTTCCAGTGCATGACTGTGACGAGGACATCCAGCAGATTCTCGTCGAACTCGGTTTCTCCAGTATGGGTGATGGTGAGAGGTATATTCGTGGAGGAGTGGTAGAGCCACGCTCTCGTAATGAAGTAAACCGACTACTATTCCATCATCACAAAATGCACCAAGATAGCCGCCTAGAGAACGAGACCATGGCTCTCGAGCATTTGCGGGAGCTGCGAGACGACTTCGCGCTCCGAGGCAGGTGTGAGATGTTCCGAGTTAACCTACATTCAATGGCCGCAGCGCATCAACTCCACCAAGGCACGAGTCTACGTAATCATCAGGTCTGGGCAAAACTCCCTCATTTCCGACGACTACTCACCATACGCAACATCCAGTCGGCCGAGGAGGATGAGGACATATTGCAGTTCTTCAGGGATTATCATGACCCTTCCATCTATATGGAGAGGCACGCGATGAAGAGAGCTGAGTTCAGGAAACTAATATCGCCATTAGTGCGCAGTGGTCATCTGGTCCAGGACTATCGAGGAGGCTTCAAGACAGTAGAGCCACTGAGTGGTGTCGATTTATGGGAGGTCAAGAGAGATTACCTTAGGGAGTTAGTGAGTGATTACCCTGTAATATCCTTGCGTCAGTTAGAGAGGTTGGCCGGGTCCCCGTTTTCAGCTGAGGAGATTAGCGACGTCATGCACGAGTTCGAAGAAGACGGGACTCTCATCAAAGGATTCCTAGTCGATGATTTACAGGACATCTGTTGGGGTAGGCAGGACCTCTTAGAGGGTCTAGAGGGACTGCGCAAGTCGCGCGATTTGGTAGTACCTCCCTCGGATAACCTGATTCACTACTTTGGAGGAATCCTAAGGGAGAGGTTCTCATTTGGTTCGGCCTATATGGTGTTCCACAA
Organism: Marine Group II euryarchaeote MED-G34; assembly: GCA_002457605.1. Classification (GTDB taxonomy): domain Archaea; phylum Thermoplasmatota; class Poseidoniia; order Poseidoniales; family Thalassarchaeaceae; genus Thalassarchaeum. The sequence continues at coordinate 18,634 of NTJT01000003.1, forward strand.
TGAGGAGGCCATTGCCGCATTCAAGGCCAACACTAGGGATGGCACCATTGAGGTAACAGATTTCGTAGGTGATTCTGATCTGGAGAAGGAGGCACTCAGGGTGATGAAAGAGTTCGCATGGGAGCACGACACCAAACTCACAGGGAAACTGTATGATAAGCTCCGCTCACGTTGAATCGGGCTTAGCATTTACAATTCCCAGCGCTTCCATCACAGGGCGGAGAATTCGCATAATATTGCTGTGCAACTCGGGAAGTAAATCAAACAGTGCCAGTGCCATAAGGAACATGGCGAACAGACTGCCAAACTTCGCGGCGTAACTATGAGAGAATTCAAACATCTCCATGCCCAAGAATGACCATTCGGTGTAATTATCTGTTAACCAGACGATTCCAGTATTCCTGAACACATTGAGGACGTGGATGGTGGGTATCGCAATGAACAAGGCCCTAATCCTTCTACTCCATTCCACTGAGCCAAGTGCCACTATCGCACCGACAAACACTATCATAGATTGTAGTCCAGAGCATGCGAGTATGAAACTGACACTCACCAAAGTCCCATCAGAGTGTTCCAAAGGGACAAAGAAGCCATTCTCTCCTAAGGGTTCTGCCATGACCCATCTGTTTCCCTTCCACTCTGAAGCCGGAATTTCCCCACCTTCTAGGAGATCTACCATCATCGGCCCCATTTGGTAGCTCCCGAGTCCTGTAAATTCCAACATGAATTCTGTATTCCATGCGGTTGCGTAGACTAATGCCATATTGAGCCATGGAACGCTGTATACGACATAGTAAGGTATCACTGCCCACACTACGCATCCCCTGAACCAAACCAGAGCATCAGGAGCATCTTTCCAGTTCCGAACTTCCCATACGCCGAGCGCTATACCTGCAGGAAGGGCTGAAGCAGTCATCAAAACTAGAACGGGGTCCTTGATATCCACATAGTGCGAGGACTGTAGGTATAGGAATAACCCGACAGATATCCAACCAAGAGCCGATGAGTATGGTGCATACCACCTATCTTTGAGGTGGAAACCTATCCCAAGGGCAACAGCACCTAAGGCGCATATTAGCAGTTTCAAGCTAACATCAGCCATGCCCACAGAGTCTGCAATCATTGCCACGAGCAACCCCAGAGGCTCCTGCATCAGTGTGATTCGACCCATCAACCCGTAAATAGGATGCCCTCACCGGCGGTAATGGGGATACCTGTGAGTTTTGACTTTGATGAGTTCGCAGACTCATATATTGCAGATTTGAAGCAGACCCTAGATGACCTCCCCAGGGGTCCATTGAGAGAATTTTGGCGAATGGTTGAGAGTACCCGTACCAATGATGGTAGCATTCACTTCATCGGGAATGGAGGAAGTGCTGCTACGCCGTCTCATAGCGCTGGTGATTGGTCGAAGGAATTAGGCTTGCGAACAATCGCCCATACTGACAACGCCGCTTCTGTGACAGCTTGGGCTAATGACACAAATTTTACCAATATCTTTGTCGGACAATTGTCGACTTTCCTGAGAGAGGGTGACTTGGTCGTTGCATACAGTGGTTCAGGTAAATCTGCTAATGTCTTGAACGGCATGCATTACGCCAAACAGCAGGGTTGCTCAACAGTAGCAGTAACTGGTAATATCTCGGGTTCAAATCGGGAGAACAATGGAAATATCACGGATATCGCGGATATCTCAATTGTAGCCCCTACTGGATCAATGGAGAGAATTGAGGACATCCAACTGGTGATTAACCACATCATCAAGGAGGCTGTCAAGGCCCATAATGGGTTGTGATGACATGCTCACACCTCACCGAGACGATGTAGAATTAACTTCGCCACTGCAACTACCTCAACTTCCGAATGACGCTGTATGGGATGGGAGCATAGCATATCTGGATCGTGACGGCGTCATCATCGAAGGATCAGAGAACTACGTGAATACCGTAGACGAAGTAGTTCTTCTACCCGATTCGGCTAAGTCCGTTGGCGATCTGAGGCGAGCAGGGTACAGAATCTGCATAGTGACAAATCAATCTCCTATCAACAGGGGCCTCTGGAGTAGCAGCAATCTATCGATGATTCATGATAGGATGCGTCAGTTGTTATTGCGGGACGATGGCGATGCACACCTCGATTTGATTCTACATAGCCCCTATGCTCCATGGGAGGGGGCTTGGGCACGTAAGCCGTTTCCGGGTATGCTTGAAGCAGGCAGACAGTTGATTGATAGCGCATCTTCAGATACCTCGTTGAAGAATATGAATCTCAAATTCGGTGATGATTGGTCTGACAGGCCAGATGAAAGTAATTCTGTAATGGTTGGCGATCGAGGAGTGGATATGTCTGCAGCAGCCAGATTTGGCGTCGTTGGATTTCTATGCGACCCGGATACAGGTATCTCAAGTGTCATGGATAGCATACTGGGGGACTCCTATTGAAATCGGGCCATCTGGCTCTACGAATCGGGTTGGATGACACTGATCACCCACTCTCAGGATGTACCACCTCGACGTTTGACGAACTCCTTAGTCTACTAGTGGCGAAAATTCCAGATTTCCATGTTATCGAGAGGGGACTGGTCAGGTTATGGCCATTCGCAGCACGCAGGACTCGCGGTAATGGGGCATTGCGTGCCGAGGTCAGTATCCCTCAGAGTAGGAAAGCAGAATTTAGGAGTCTATGTTGTGAATGGTTTGAAGATGTAATGGAAGAGGTGGCGAATCAGCCAAATTCATCTACTCCTGCAGCACCTGTACTCCTAGTTTCAGAAAACCCTCCTCCGGAGGAATGGTACTGGGAAGCAGTGACCGGTCATGTAGAACTACAGTCTCGTATAGTATCGATTCACAACGAAGGATGTTGGATGCTGTCTGGCGAAGAGAAGTGGGGTGCTGTCGGGGCCAGTGCTGCTATAGCATGGAGTCCAGGGATTACATCAACCTGGGAACTTATTGCATGGAGAAATCATGAATTGATTGGGCAACCGAGAAAGATAACATCTGAGGCTGTTAGGATGATGGAGGGAGAACATCCCTTGACTTTCGTTAACAGAGATCCGACAGCAGGACGAGGACTAATTGCACCCAGGACCCCCTGTCCAGTACTATACGGTATTAGGGGCGCCACATCTGAATGTGTAGAGGATGCCCATCACTGGATGCAATCTCGTAGTGATGTGGAACAATCAGTCCGATGGGGAGTGCACAGAACGAATCAGTTGACTGACGACCATCTAGGCATGGTGACATTTGGTACCGTAATCAGTAGTCCGGAAGAGGTTAAAGGGGCCCACTCAAACATTTCAGTTTTCTCCGAAGGAAGTAGAGTAGAACTAGTCGCATTCTCTGAAGGCGGACCTGTGAACAGGCTTCTCAGGACGTTGCAGATTGGAGATCGAGTCGCGTGGCTTGGTCTTGCAGCCCAAGATGACGCAATCCATCTTGAACGCTTGACTCTAGTTAATCAGGTGCCTAGGGTGGTTGGTAGGCCGACATGCTGCAACAGAACAATGCGCAGCGGCGGCGCAGGCCAACAACTGAGGTGCCGTGAATGTGGAAGTACGTCCCAAAGGGAGTGGGATAGTGAAGAAGCGGACCTGAGTGGAATTGAATTAGTCGAAAATTGGTCACAACCCCCTCCTTCTAATCGTAGACATCTGGCTATGCCCCTAGAGTTAGGAATTCCGGGGGCATAATACGTGGTGTCAACAGATGCAATCGCAGTGGCACTGACTGTGTCCGCAGCCCTCTTGCTAAGGGAACTAATACGAAGAAGGAGGTCTGGGGACAACTTCGACGAAGAATCTGAGTACTCCGGAACGGCTAGGAATCCTGATGCACTGGAATCAGCTGATGATCAAGCTCTAGAGGAACTAGACAGACTCCTGGAGATTTATGGTGCGGACACGGATTAGTAATCTGCTAGTTCAGACTCCCTGAATGCAACAGTTTCTATCGAGAATGCTATACAATGCCATACTGCCGCAAGACCGTGACACAGCAGACGGAGAGGATACCACGGCGCCCTCCACCGGACTATGAGGAGTCGGAGGAAGGCATGATGGGAGCAATCTCAGATGCTGGATTCCTCAGTGTGGCATTGAACGACGCCAATCAATACGGCCCTCACGCAATGGTGATGTTGCTGGGAATATTTGCATCACTGACAGGACTGGTCCTTCTAGCATTGATGGCTCTCTAGTCCAGCATAGTGCGCGCTCTAGCTACCGCTTCGTCTACGATACGCCCACTGTGACCCAAATGGCCTTCCGGGCGAAATAAATCACTTAGTTCAGACGAATCGAAAATACTCGAAATACCACTATCTTTGGCACACACAGCTTCCAATGTATCGCCACTGGAAAGCGCCACCATTGATGCCTCTCTCAGCATTTCGTGTGCTTTATCTCTAGCGACACCCCTGTCGACTAGAGCCAACATTACTTTCTCGGCCATGACGAGTCCCTTCTGAGAGTCTATATTGGCTCGCATCCTGCTTGAATCTACAACGAGATTAGACAGGACCCTATCGGTCTTGGCCAAGATGTCGTCTAGAAGAATCATTGAATGAGATAGCGTAAACCTCTCAGCCGAGGAGTTCGCAAGATCTCTCTCATGCCACAACAGCGCGTTCTCATATGATGGCACAATCATTGAACGGACAATCCTAGCCAGACCACAGGCGTTCTCAGAAGTAATCGGATTGCGTTTGTGAGCCATCGTCGAAGAACCAACCTGTTTGTCTGTATCGAAAGCCTCAGCAACCTCAGCAATCTCGGTTCTCTGAAGGTTCCTGACCTCTTGCAACACCTTCTCGACGCTAGTGGCGACATTTGCCATCCAGCCGACCCATTCGATGTATCGATCTCGACCGACGACTTGGGTAGTGGCAACGGGAGTTCCGAGCCCCAGTTCTCCCATGATGAGGCTCTGTAGTTCGAACGCTTGATCACCCTGCGCTGCACCAGTTCCAACCGCACCTAGGAATTTTCCTGTGGTGGCACGGGAGGCCAATTCTTCAAGCCTCTCAAGATGCCTAGAGAATTCATCTACCCAAACCGCAACTTTCAGGCCAAATGTGATTGGTACCGCGGCTTGTCCGTGAGTTCGCCCCAGCATGACAGTGTCCCTTTCCCGCTCAGCAATCTCACACATGGTCCCCATTAACTGCTTGAGGGCATCACGTTGCATCACAATACTGTCCTTGATCTGCAGCGCTACAGCTGAATCGACTATGTCATTGCTGGTGGCACCTAGGTGGATGCACCAACCAGCATCACCGGCAGCTTCAGCCATTGCCTTTGTCAGTGCCATGATATCATGCTTAGTTTCAGCCTCGATTTCGTCTACTCGGTCTGCTGTGACTATTCCAGGATCGGCGATGTCTGCGACCTTGTCATAGTCTTCCACAGTTACTCTACCAAGTTGGCAGTGGGCCCATACAAGAGCCCTTTCGACCTCTAATTGACGTGTGTGTCGACCTTCTCGAGACCAGATATGTTTGGCCTCGTCACGACCGTATCTGTAGTCCAACGGCGATACTGACACAGTCTTCCCCGTGACCAGCCGACCCCAGACCCCTGTTTGAGGCTAGCGCATGGGCGATAATCTTGCAGATTCTATATTCCAAACACCTCTGGTACCATCCCACAGGCTCTCAGCACTGCATTCTATACGGGCATGCATGTGTGGTGCTGCAAGTACTACGGTCTCAAACTCGCCTCCTTCACCATCTAGATTGAATCTGTGCCTCTCGGCCAGTTCTTCCAGTACCGCTAACGACTCATTATCCACTCTCCTTCCTAGCCAATCTTCGCCCAAACCCTCGGAAGATACCGATGCTATTCGCGCATCGAATCCATGATCCACCAGGGCATGCATGTGCTCGTGAGATTCGTGATGCCACAATGGACTGTATGAGATAATGCCAAGACGTTCGCACATCCTGTCAATTCGCGTCTTTTGGTAGTCCGAACGGAGCGCCCCTGCAACAAGTGCGTCAAAGTTAGGCGCATCTGTCAAAATCTCAAGCTGCTCCGGCATATCCCAATCTTGCGGCCATGATTCAAAGAAAGCGGATTGAACATCGCTGTGCCCTCGCAGGGCCTCTTCCAACTCAAGGACCTCATGATTCTCCTCGCCTGAACTCAGCACTGGGAGCCACGGCACTCCCATAGATGCAGCCTGCAATGCAGCTACGGCCGTTCCATTCAATTGATACATCATAGAATCATCTCCCGAAACGCAGACAGTCACGAGACACTCTACTTCCCAACCTCTCATCATGGCCCACCATGCTGCGTAAGCCGAATCTTTCCCGGCAGAAGCTAGGACCGCAACCCGCATACTCCTGCGTATCGCTTCATCACCAAGAATGCCGCGATGCGCAAGACTCTATCCAACCAAGATTCATAAGACTCCGTCTTGGGTCCATCTCGTTGACCATGCAGCCCAGTGGACGCGGATATGACTCAGGAGTCTCTACCTTTTCACCAGACGGCAGGCTATATCAGGTCGAATACGCCCGAGAATCGGTGAAGAGAGGCACTACTACTGTGGGGCTGAAGTACCGCGATGGAGTCATTCTAATAGTGGACAAGAGAATTTCCAGTAAGCTGGTAATAGCTGATTCTATAGAGAAAATGTATCAGATTGACGACCACATTGGGATAACTACCTCTGGCCTAGTTGCGGATGCACGACAACTAGTTGACCGTGCTCGCGTACAGTGCCAAGTCAACCGTATGACCTATGGGGATTCGATAGCTGTCACATCCCTAGTCAAGAAGATGTGTGACCATAAACAGTCTTTCACTCAGTATGGTGGAGCACGTCCATTCGGAACCGCTCTGCTGATTGCTGGAATCGATGATGAAGGAATCCATCTGTTCGAGACCGATCCCTCTGGTGCCTACCAATCGTATCAAGCCGGAGCTATTGGCAGGGGCCGCTCTGCTGTCATAGACCACTTTGAGAGCAGCTGGAAGGCAAACATGACTCAAAATGCAGCCATCAAACTTGGATTGGAGGCTCTTAGGGAGTCCTTGGAAGATGATCTCAACTCTGACACTGTGGAGATAGCGGTTGTGAACTCAGATGGCTACTGTAAGCTAGATCACGAAACTACACTGAAACACCTTGGAAAGCTATCCTGAGTACATTCATCTAAGGACATCCCCCTCCTGTGCCATAACATGGTCAGCCTCGACGACGCAGTACTCGCCCGCCTTGAGAAGGGCGGTTCTAGGTACGAGATTCTCGTCGACCCCGAATTAGTTGAGACTTGGAAGGCAGATCCAAATTCTGTAGAATTGTCCGACCTGCTTGCTATAGACGAAGTGTGGTCAGATGCTAAGGCCGGAGATAGACCAACTTCCGATGCCCTAGAGAGGGTATTCGGAAGCACCGATCTTTCAACATGCGTGGATAAGATTCTCAGGGATGGCTCAATACAACTGACGACCGCTCAGAGGCGGCAGATGGTAGATGAGAGGATGAAGCAGATTGTCAATGAGATAGCGATGACGGCTACCGATCCAAAGACCAAGTTACCACATCCTCCGACTCGAATCGAGAACGCTTTGCAAGAAGCCCGTTTCAAAGCCGACCCCTTTCTATCTGTGGAGCGTCAGGTGAAAGACGCGGTGAGTATTCTGAAGCCGATTATTCCACTTCAATTTATCACAATAAAACTGGCTTTCAAAGTACCTGGTAAGGATTACGGCGGAGTCAGTAATCTACTACGCGATTCCATGCAGAAAGATCAGTGGCTTCCAGACGGTTCTTGGGCTTGCGTCATCGAGGTCCCTGGAGGTATGAAGAATGAGATCATCAGCAGGGTAGCTAACCGCTCTTCAGAGGTAGAAGTTAGAGAAATGGACTGAGGCGCACCGAAGGTGTCTGCATCAATGGTTATGAAGGATGGGCGGGTCGCGCGGCCAGATAACATGAGTGTTAGCAATGACGCGGGCGGACCGCGAAACCAAGGACGGGCTTCCCTGCTCGTCGCACCGGGAGAGGATCTCGGGGAATCAGAGGGCCACGAAGCCGGTCACGGAGTCCTAGAAATGGACGGACGGCTACGTGCGACGAAGCACGGAAGAGTGAACGATAACGGCACTGAGATTGCCATAGAGCCGCTTCGAACGGCCTACATACCACGACCGAGTGATCTGGTCATCGGATACGTAGAGGGATGCACCAACAATATCTGGTTCATCGACATTGGAGCACCATTTAACGCAATATTACCTATGAGCCTCGGGCCTGGTAAAGCCGCATTCGGTGGGACTAGGAGTATCATGGATATCGGCGAAGCCGTGCTATGCAGGGTGCAGGAGGTCGAGGAGACCCATTCTAGTGTAGTCACTATGAAGGGCATGGGACTGCGAAAGATTCGCTCTGGTAACATAGAGCAGGTCGACCCGCATCTACTTGGGCGACTCATAGGCAAGGGAGGAAAGGCCCTGCGCCAACTCAAGGAAGACACTGATTGCAGAATCATAGTCGCTGACAACGGAAGAGTTTGGATAGACGGGGAGTTTGACGGCATCGTCTCTGCCCGTGATCAACTCAAAGCCATGTCAGACGACGCCAAATCGATAGGAGTTGATGCTTGATGGGAGGTTATGGCGACGTGCAGATGATTGACGAGAACGGTATTCGAGTGGACGGTCGTGGACCAGGCGACTTGAGACCTGTCTCGATTGAGACGGGAGTTATCCCAGTCGCAGACGGCTCCGCTCGTGTGATATGGGGTACCAATCATGCAGTAGCGGCAGTATACGGGCCCATGGAGTGCCACCCAAGGAAGATTCAGCGACAGGACCGTGCCGTACTGGATGTACGTTACAACATGGCCCCCTTCTCAACAACCGATCGGATGCGACCCGGTTTCAACCGCCGCAGCAGGGAAATCAGCAAAGTAACTGCAGATGCACTTGAGAGTGTAGTGTTACTGGAGATGTATCCCCGATGTAAGGTTCGAGTGGAAATCGAGATTCTTTGTGCCGAGGCCGGAACCCGCTGCGTGGGCTTGACTGCCGCTTCGGTTGCCTTGGCACATGCAGGAATACCCATGACAGACATGGTGGTTTCCGTTGCTTCAGGTAAAATCAACGATGTTGTCGTATGTGACTTGAACAAGGAAGAGGACAATTACGGGGAAGCCGACTTACCTATGGGAATTCTTCCTAACTCTGGAGAACTCGTGTTCCTGCAAATGGATGGCGACTTGTCGCAAGCAGAATTCCAACAGGCTTGGGATTACAATATGGAAGCAGCGATGGTGGTCCACCAGATAATGGTCGACGCACTCAAAGGAGGCGATGCGTGATGGCAATTCCTATAGTTCCACAGTTACTAAGAGCTCATCTGGCCGAATTGGCCGAGAATGATGAGAGGCACGATGGCCGTGCACGATGGGAGTCCAGAAACACTGAACTCGAAATCGGTGTACTGCGGAATGCCGAAGGTTCTGCAAAGGTTAGGATAGGTGACACCATCGTATACGCGGGTGTAAAATTCCAAATCATGACCCCATATCCAGATCGTCCAAATCAGGGTGGTCTGATGTGCAGTGCTGAGATTAGGCCCGTAGCAGGGCCAAACTGGGAACCCGGCCCCCCTAGTCCAGAGTCGATAGAACTCGGACGAGTAGTCGACAGAGGGATACGCGAGTCAGGGTGCATAGATGTCGATAACCTCTGCATCATTCCCGGAGAGAAGGCATGGCAGGTAATTCTTGATCTGTTTGCAATTTCTGATGACGGCAATCTGTTCGATGCATTTGCTTTAGCTGGAATTGCGGCATTGAAGTCCGCAATGCTCCCTGAAGTGAAATTCGAAATGAGTGACAGTGACAGACCCCTACCAGTATCCAAGACCCCCATAATGTGCTCCTATCACAAAGTCGGCGGACGTTTCGTTTACGATGCCGATGGTAGGGAGGAACTCGGTGGCGATGAGCGAATACACATCACATTGGGTGATGACGACCACGTTCATTCTCTACAAAAGGGCCTAAAGGGCATATTCACAGAGAATGAGTTTTCTGAAATCATGGAACATGCTCAAAGCAGATGCAAGGAGCTTCGAGAGATGGTGCATAATGCCGAGGAGGCAGATTGATGGCTAAGAGAACCCAGAAATCTGGTGCCACGGCTCGTTTCGGTGCTCGATACGGCGTGAGCGTACGTAGGAGAGCTGGCTCAGCTATCAAGAAGAAGTCTAGGAAATACACCTGCCCCGTATGCCAATACCAGAAGGTTAGGCGTAAGGCAGCAGGAATCTGGGAGTGCCGCAAGTGTGACCACACTTTCACTGGGGGCGTTTGGGAACCATTCACTCGAGCTACAGATTCCAATAACAGAATCATCCGCCGTTCTATGGAGGGCGCTACTGCTACAGATATGACAGTTATCGCTCAGCAGGCGGCACTGGACTATGAGCGAAAGCTCGATGAGGCTGAGTTAAATGACTCCGAGGAAGAGTGAGTCGTCAAGACTAGTACTCAAATTGACTCATAAGAATGCGGATGCTTTAGCCGCCTCCCTAACAACCGAGGCTGAATTCAGCGATATCGAAGGCACCATAGAGGTCACTGAACGGGCAGCAAGTATGGTGGACTTGAGGGCTAGATGGAACACTTTGATGCGTGGGTTAATTGCATCAGAGCAGGTACTGGGAATCACAGAGGGGAGTGAATGAGCGAATCTGATGTTACAGCACAGGCCCTACAGACTGTGGCCCAAGAACTCCAATTGACTAGATCACAGTTACAGGCTGTCTCCGCGCAGGTTAACGAGATATCATTGACGATTGAAGCCCTTTCGACTCAGGAATCTTCGCGACCCGTATTCAGGGCGGTAGGAAATCTACTACTGGAGGTAGATGATCGAATAGCTCTCACCAAAGAATTAGAAGATTCAAAGTCGACTTTCAAGATTCATGCAGACAGATTGGCAGAGAGGGAATCTGCATTAGTTTCGCAGTATGAGCAGATGGCTAAAGAATTCGAGGCCCAGTGAGGTCGAGATGGTAGCCGAAGATTCGTCGAAATCTCGACTACAAAATGACTTTCTTGAATTCCGACAGACCATACTCAGCGGAGACGTTGCAACAGCCATCACTGACTCTGCAAGTATCCTTGAGCGTTCGAGATCTAAAGAAGAGAGGGACCCTGCCATCGAGGCCATGATACGAATGGAGAGGGCGTTGCACGTACCTAACGAACCTTCGTTGGTCGGTACGGAATTGAGGTGGTGTGCAGATAGGATGAATGCATTATCTCCGGGTTCGGCGAGCCATGGAATATGTCTACTCAATTTAGCAGCATGGCATCGAAACAGGGGAGAGACGATGATGTCACTGGCCACACATTCAGGAATCTCCTTGTCTACGGGACATCCAATCGAGATAGTCGGTCTTTCCAGATTAGAGGTGGCAAGAATTCTAGTCGGACTCAATGATCTAGACCCTGCGATGAGGCACTTTTGGTCTGCGAGGGAATACCTGACGAAATCTGGTATGTCTCCAGAGGCTTTGTCCGCTTCGCTAGAGTGGCTAGACCTAGCTCTTGAGGAAGTTGATAGTAAATCCCCTAGGATGTCTGTCCGAGTTACAGAGGCAACACCTAGGGGTAAGCCAGGAAATACATGGGTACCTGCGAATCCAGAAGACATCAGAGAGATAGTGGAATCATTAATTCCAGTCTTGCTTGTAGATGTCTCAGGCGATGAACGAAAGGATATCGGATTGATATTGGATGCCGCAGAGTTACTTGCAGAGGATTCGTGGCTGGAAATAATTTCCGAGAGAATTTCCGAGATTCAAGACTCGAGTGTTGTCGCAGCACTCCAATCGTGATCTAACATCTTCTCAATTTCTTCAGAATCCCATGCAGTATCGTGTGGTATCTGCATACACCATCCCACTTCTTCGATCCTATGCTCTGGGGATTGCCATGATACAGGACCTGGCTCTTCTTCCACTTCTATCCACACAACATGCCCTCCTTCGACTATCTCAGAATCGTATGCTTTAGCCGTGCCCAATAATCCCGTTTCTTCAAATAACTCTCTCAGAGCAGCTTCTTCAATCGCCTCTCCTTCATTGATCTTACCGCCGGGTAGTTCCCAACCTCTCTTAGCATCGCGTACCATTATCCAGCATACTTCTCCATCATCTTCCAACAAATTCGAAGTCGAAGTGGTCCAGGCCAAGACAAATGCTTCAGTCACGAATATCCTTCCTAATTGTCTCCACCAGATCAATCGCCCCCTCAACCCCTTCAGCAGCCATTCTACGGGCTAGAAAGAAAGCCTCAGACAAACGCTCCTCATTCAGAAGTATGTGGACTTCTTCCAGAGGATTACTGGGAACTTCGTCGGACTCATTCACGGTAGTGGGAATATTTTCGTCATTGGGTGTGGCTAATTGCTGCATTCGAGTCAAGAAATCTACCCGCCGACTTACTTCAGGCTCCTTCCACGGTTCAGAGACTCTACCATCCATCTTCGCTTCCATCCTATCTCTAAAACGGTCCCTTTCATGAATCTCAGGGAAGTGTGTCTGTGCTTGATCGTAGCACATCCAAGCCTGCTCGAACTCACCACGTCTTTCGTGCATCCGTCCTAGTTCTGCCCAGGCCTCATGGTTGCTAGGTCGCTGTGCCAGAATAATTCTGGATAGTTCTAGGTACTGTTCTTCCATTCCACTATCTCTTACCCTTTCCAACCGTCTAGAGAACAATACATTGGCCCTTTGATCGGTTAGGTCAAGATTCTTGACTCGCTCGATGAAATCTCCAAGAGTTACATCTGATTGAGAAGTCGATGTCCACCATTCATCTGGATCCAAGGGATCTGCCATCAAACTGGCTTCAAGTATTGGAAATCCAGATTGACTCATGCTCACCTCGTCAAGTTGTGCCAACGCCTCTGGATCTCGACCAAGAATAGTGAACAACTCATTCAGAACTGCTCGTATCCCATGCTCATCCCCTGATTCTAATTTTACTCGCACTAGAATCCTCCAATTCTCGGGGTTGGTAAAATCGTGTAGCACGGCCTGCCTAGCACTCTGTTCAGCCCATTCTAGATTCTGCGAATCTAATTCAGTCAATGATAGAAATTTTTCTGCCTGACTCCTATGCCTGTTCCCTAGGCTTCGCCGGGGGTGCTGTAGCCTCGTAGACATGTCATCGGTGGTTTTGGCCATCTGATCCTCACAGGACCGATTCAAACGGTCCACGGTTCACTCCTAGGGGAAGGGTTGCATCCATTCCAATCTTACTGGTTGAACCGTCTTCGTACCTGCTTGGGTCCAGTGACGAGCCTTTCTGACCTGTGAGGATGACTGTATCAGTATCGGGTTGCCATCTAGTCATCAGCGCCCATTCGACCCTAATTGGATTAGCTATGTCTATGTCTTCATCCACCACCACAACTTGCTTCATTGATCGATGTCCATCGAGTGCAGCATGTATTGCCTTGATTCCATCTCCATCATGCTGTGGCTTAATCTGAACGACAGATGACAGCCAACCACACCCCCCTTCAGTCAGATAGACATCTGTGCAATTGACGACTTCGGAGACAGCCGCCTTGATGGTCGGAGCACGTGGCATCCCCATTAGAGTCCTGTGCTCTACTCCGGCTGAGATTAGAGCATGGAAGACAGGATCTGAGCGATGATACACTGAGTCGTACTCTATCACGGGTTCCTGTCGAACATCATCAACCGTACCAGTGATATCAACGTAAGGTCCTTCATCATCCAACTCTAGAGTGATTCTAGCTTCCATGGCATACTCTGAGTCCGCTGGTACAGATATTCCATTAGGGAGTCGGACCATACGCAGAGGTTTTCCATGTAGTCTGCTGTGAAGGGCCGCAGCTACAGTTAGCTCGTCTAGATCCTCGTTGAAAGACATGGCAGCAGCCAGAAGAACGGTAGCATCTGCCCCATTGACAACAGCAATAGGAACTTCATCTCCGTTAGCACTGGCTTTCTCATACATAGTCCGTAGATGTCTCGGCACGAATCTAGCCACACAATGTCGCTTCCCTCGAAGTAGCTGGCGGTGATATGACATGTTCCGTATGCCGTCGTACTCAGCAATTATGACCGATGCGGATTGATATCTCCCAGCATCTTCTTTGTAATGCTTAGGAATAGGTATCTTCTGTAGGTCAACAGGTTCCTGTTTGCACTGGAGCACCTCAGCCTCTGTAGATTCGATTTCGAGAGGGGATTCCGGATTGGCCATCCCCCAAGCAAGCACATCGATGAGTTCACCAGGGCTAACCGAGAAAACCTCGCACAGACGGTCCCTGACTAGTACATCCAGTGCAGCCCTGTGTCCAGGAGTCTCGATGACATCATTGAACACTACCCCCTTTCCTCCCGACACAGAAGCTCTGTCAAACATTTCCAGATTTACACTCACAGCGTTATCGTCGCAATCGACTCCATGTAGCAAATCACGGAACGCCATGGTGTCGTCGCCGTGCCTAATCGGTTTGAATGTTAGCAACGCTAAACCCCTCTAGGCTACACTCACCTATGGTGAGCCCGTCACGCTCTTATACCATCGGTGGGTCGGCGGGGCGTCAGTTTGAGGTGTACACTTGGGTCGTGGATTGTTCTCTGGACCGAAGATGAAGACCGACCGTAAGAAATATCGCTGGAAGGAACGCAAGTTTCGAAACCGCCAGTTCAAACGCAGAGCGGGCGGTGTTCTCAAGCACGATCCACTCCGAGGGAGTACCCAAGGCAAGGGTATCGTGATTGAGAAGGTCGGTTTCGAGGCTAAGCAACCAAATTCTGGAATACGTAAGGCAGTCAAGATTAGTCTGATTAGAACCGGGAATAAGTTGACCGCATTCGCACCCGGAGACGGAGCCATATCATTCATTGATGAGCATGACGAAGTGCTCGTCGAGGGTATTGGTGGGAGTATGGGACGCTCATATGGTGACCTTCCTGGTGTCCGATTCAAAGTAATCAAGGTAAACGGAGTTTCTCTCGACGAGATGGTTCGTGGACGTAAGGAGAAGCCAATCAGGTGAGGTATTCAGAATGGCCGAGGAAGTGCAGGTAGAGCAAGAGGCACCTATTGCCGGTATCGGCACTATGGTATTCGGAAAGTGGGATGTATCAGAAATCACCTGTGATGATCCCGGGCTGGCTCCATACATCAATCTCACAACGATAGGGACTCCTCACTCAGGAGGTAGGCACGCCAACGCGTGGTTTGGTAAGTCCAAACTATCTGTTATAGAGCGCTTCATTAACAACCTGATGCGAACAGGTAAATTCTCTGGGAAGAAGCAACATTGTGCCAAGGCTTACGAACAGGCTCTAGACAAGATAGCATCCAAGAGTGGGCAGAATCCACTACAGAAGTTCATCGATGCAATCGTCGAAGCTGCTCCTTGCGAGGAGACGACTCGCATCAAGGTCGGAGCAGTTAGTCAGCCTAAGGCTGTAGATTCATCACCCAGTCGTAGATTGGACATAGCATTGCGCAACATCGCTATCGGTGCGGCCGCTGCCACAGCAAAAAGTCGCCGAACTCTCACCGAGGGAATAGTGGCAGAACTATCCAAAGCAGCTGAGGGAGATGTCAATTCTTACTCGGTAGGGAAGAGGGAAGAGATCGAGAGAATCGCCGCTTCCGCGCGATGATTCCGTCACTCTCAAAATAAGGCCGCTGAGAGTAGATTGAGTCGGTCTCGCAATCGGCTTTATGAACCGTTGTCAGGTCGCCGCATCATCCAGAGGTCTAGTCATGGGTCGTAAGGAAGACAACATCAAGCGTGCGACCGAGGTCATGCACGTTCGTGAGAAAATTCGGAACCTAGCAATAGCAGCACATATCGATCACGGCAAGACCACTTTGTCAGACAATCTGATAGCCGGTGCGGGCATGATGTCAGAGGATTTGGCAGGTAAGTCACGCGTGCTAGACTTTGATGACCAGGAGAGTGCTCGAGGAATAACAATCAATGCAGCCAGCGCTTCTATGGTGCACGGCGTCGGAGGCGATGATTATCTCATTAATCTCATTGATACGCCCGGGCACGTTGACTTTGGTGGCGATGTTACAAGGGCCATGCGAGCAGTTGATGGATGTATCATCCTAACGTGCGCGGTTGAAGGAGCCATGCCGCAGACTGAGACTGTAGTCAGGCAGGCCCTCAAGGAGAAGGTTAGGCCAGTACTATTCATCAACAAGGTCGACCGACTAATCAACGAGTTGCAAGTCACTCCTCAAGACATGATTAGTCGATTCGAAGAGCAGATTACCAGAGTCAACACTCTAATTCGTCAATTCGCTCCAGCGGAGCATCGCAAGGACTGGCAAGTCAATGTGCAGGATGGAACAGTCGCATTTGGTTCTGCGTACCATAATTGGGGAATTACATTACCCTACATGGAGAAGTCCGGGGTCGGTTTCAAGGATATCTTTGAGCACTGCCATAACGAGGAACAGAAGGAACTGTCCAAGAAGGCACCCGTGCACGAGGTCCTCCTTGATATGGCCGTCGAGAAATTACCTTCACCACTTGTGGCGCAACAGTATAGGATACCGAATATTTGGCAGGGAGATCTAGAATCAGAAACCGGTTTGGCAATGCTCAGTTGTGATTCAGAAGGCCCACTTTCTTTGATGATTACCAAGATATGGATGGACCCACACGCAGGGGAGGTTGCCGTTGGCCGGATTTACTCGGGCACAATCAAGCACGGTGAGACAGTATGGGCCCTTGGAGGAGCTAAATCAGAGCGTGTACAGCAGGTGAGCATGATGGTTGGTAGCGATAGAATTCAAGTTCCAGAGGTAACTTCTGGTAACATTGTCGCACTGACTGGCGTGCGTAGTGCTGCGGCAGGAGTCACGATAACACGAGATGAAGATTCGACCCCGTTCGAAGCCATTCGACATTACTCTGAGCCCGTGGTAACTGTAGCAGTAGAACCGAAATCAATGAAAGATCTACCAAAATTCATCGACGCACTAAGAACACTCGGTAAGGCCGATGCGTCTCTTCAAGTCTCCACAAATCAAGAAACTGGGGAGGCGTTATTGGCTGGAATGGGTGAGTTACATCTCGAGATCACAGTATACAGGCTAGAGGAAGAGCAGGGAATAAAGGTCACAGTCAGTGAGCCGATAGTGGTGTACAGAGAATCAATTTCATCCGATAACACGGGACGTGCCTTTGAGGGGAAGTCACCCAACAGACACAATCGTTTCTACATAGAGACCGAACCACTTCCTGATGACGTTACCAATGCTCTACGTGAGGGCACTTTCGGAGATGGCGCAGTTAGGAATAAAGATGCCAAGGAGATAGGGGACAGGTTCGCCGAGTTCGGAATGAACAAGGATCTGATGCGTAAAATTTACGCAATTAATGGAACAAACATTCTAGTGAATGACACAAAAGGAATTCAGAATCTACATGAGACACGTGAGTTGATTATTGAGGGATTCAATGACGTTTGTGAGAAGGGCCCCGTAGCTGATGAGCCACTGATGGGTGTAATGGTCAGGCTCGTTGATGCTAAGTTACACGAGGACGCTATTCATCGAGGTCCCGCACAGACAATTCCCGCTGTACGCAATGCGGTCAAGGGTGCACTGCTACGTTCTAAGTCAGTAATTTTTGAGCCCATACAGAATATCAGAATTGATGCACCACAAGATGTCATCGGTGGCGTTACCCGAGAAGTCACCACACGCAGAGGAGTAATTGAAGACATGCCAATAGACGGCAATACGGCCAGTGTCATAGGAGTCATGCCTGTCGCAGAGTCTTTCGGATTCTCTAATGATATTCGAGCAGCTACCCAGGGAAGGGCGGTTTGGAACACAGAGAATGCTGGATACGTTCATCTTCCACCGAGCTTGTTCCACAAGGTCACTGCAGAGATAAGGGAGCGCAAGGGTCTGAAGTTAGATATTCCAGACGAGCTTCAATACACTGACTGATTAGTTGATACGAGTCAACTGAAAATCAGTTAATTCTCTAAGAATGGACAACGCGGGGCTGTCATTCAATACGTCTAGACAACTGTGGGCGAGAGAATGATAATTCATAGCACGCTGCTTGGCGTAGTCTATCGATCCACTGGATTCTAGTTCAGAAACAGCTTGAGCAAGGTCCTCATCACTGCATTCACCAGCCCCGAACACCTTTGTGAACATCGGTAATTCGGAACCGCATTCTAGGGCGCGTATTGCAATAAGCGTCCTCTTGCCCTGGACAACATCAGAACCCGCTGGTTTTCCTAATGTCTCAGTGTCCCCTGTGATATCAATCAAGTCGTCCATAATCTGGAAGCACAATCCTAAATTCAATCCCCACTCGGCCATGTTATTCACAGTGGCATCATCTGCACCAGCCAGCTTAGCTCCAGTCATCGCGCAAGTCTCGAACATAGCCGAAGTCTTCCCCTTTATCATGGAAATATAGTCTGCTTCGCTCACATCTTCTCGATTTTCGAATTCCATGTCCACCATCTGTCCTTCGGCAACCTTCCTGACCATCTCCCCTATCGATCTAACTAGGAACGCTAGGTTTTCATTCTCAATATGTGGTGACTCTGCTAGGATTTCGAACCCAACGGCTAACATAGCATCTCCAGCGTTAATGGCAGTTGCATCATCATATGCTACGTGGACTGCTTCCAGGCCCCTACGAATGGGATCCTGATCCATGATGTCATCATGCACAAGGGTGAAATTGTGAATTATCTCAATACAGGCACCCAAGGTATAGTGCCCATCGTGAACTTCTCCTACGGCTTCACCGACCAAATATGGTAGGGTGGCTCTGAGCCTCTTGCCCCCACCTGTGAACAGATGAGTCATTGCACCATGTAAACGCTCTTGCTTCATCTTGCTGAGGCTCTGCAGAATCACACCTTCGACACGATTCCTATGGAGTGCTATAGCACGCATCAGATTCTGCCCGGGCACCAATGAATTGCTATCCATATCTACTTCTCCGAAAGATACGACACCTTCTCTAGGTGCAGGAGGTAGTTCTGGCACTTGCAGAAGTAAAAACTCCTTCCACAGCAACTTGAACCAGGGGGCAACGACTTCATCTTTCCAAATGTCCGTGTCCGAATGTATCGGTTCTTCGCCACTTACCATGTCCCATACTTCGGTGATATGCAACCATCTCGTCTCTGAAATTTCATTGGGATTGGGTTCAACATGTAGATCGTCTTCTAATTCTTCAGGCAGTTGGGCCACAATAACATGGTCAACTTCATTTTCCACCCAATTTTCATCCCACCTACATTCATACTGAAATCTCCCAATATGCTCAAAGTCGATTAAATCTAACTGTTGCCGAGGTATTCCTAATTCTTGGTGTAGTTTTCTCTTTGCAGCATTAATCACTCCACTGACTGCATCCTCATTTTCACCAGGGATATCGAGAGGGTGGCTGCAGCAGGTATTTGCCCAGACTGAAGGAAAAGTAATTTTTTCAGCAGATCTCTTCTGTACCAATAGATATTGACCACCACCTTTGAACAATAACACACTGAACGCGCGATGTAGAAGCCCATCTCCATAGTGGCACTTGAGTTTAGTTTCAGAACCGATTCTATTGTCTGAAGAATCAACAAGAATACATCGCTCCTGCATCATATCTGCTTGAGACAGATCGTGCTCATCGAGAATTTTAGTCCCTCCTTGCTCAGTCATGCTATGAACGCCGAGAATACGCTTGCATATAATCGAAATGCTATGAATGAAGTCACATATCAGATTAACATGTTTACTGCAGTACCTTGGTTCCTAACGTATCCTCTTTAGACACAACAGTCAGCATCCTACTGGGAACTGTTCCATTGAGGAGCCAAACATCTTCAACTTGACGAGCTATCATGGACGCACATTGAGCCTTCAGCATAATTCCACCAGTTACATCAATATCCGCATTATGAGATTTTGAGAATCCCTCATCCAATTTCCATGTTGGTAGCAGAACAGAGCCGGGCTCGCTAGGTGGCCTATCCATGAGTCCCTCGACATCTCCCAAAAGGAAGATGCATGCAGATACATCGGGTACCTCACACCCGAGACGCACCATGATATGGTCTCCTGAAAGAATTCCAAATCTAGTATCGTCTGCTGTATCTACTACATCGCCGAATGTAATTGGAATTGGTTGTTCTGGATCTCTAACAAAGGAATTCAAATCACCTTGAAATTCAACACCCACCCCTGTAGCCCACTCTCTTGGCGGCATCACTTCGCACTCAATTCCGACATTCATTAGAGACCTCACGACGTATTCATTGAGGTCGTCCATATCTGAGCGGACTCTAGATATTGCTTTCGACTGCTCTTCGGAGATTTCTTGGTCGTAGCCCTCGGATAATTTCCATTTCCTCGCTTCCAAGTGTCCGAATGAACCTGCTCCGTGAACTATGATTACAGAGTATCCAGAATCCTTCATTTCCTTAATCACAGCAGATACAGCATCGACGTAGTCCATTCTGACCTTCCTGTACTGAGACTTGTCGGTTATGAGTCCCCCACCCAGTTTCACTATCACTCTGGGCATATGACTCATTGTTGCTATGAGGTGTATGACTTAGCCTCTCCCGTAGTTTATGACTGAAGCCCCCGTGAGGGTCATATGGGCGACGGCGAGGCAATAGAACAGTTCCAGAGATGGTTGCAGGCTAGGTTAACCATAGTTGAGCAGATTGAGGACCCAACTGAGAGAAGCAGGGCCACAAAGCAAATTGAATCGGCAATTCAACTTACAATCCAATACAGGCAGATTATCATGGTGGATGGGGAAGATATACCTCCTCCATTCGCTAAAAGAGACTCTCCAGTAAGGTTGGTTGAGGATGAGAGTGTCACTAGCACTACAGTTTCAAACGACTCAGTTTGCAGGAACTGCGAAGTTGCTGTTAGCGAGGATTTGGACTTCTGCCCATCATGCGGTGAGTACCGGTGATTACTCTTCTTCGTCCCAATGCACCCTAGCTAATTCATACTCAGGGTGATCGTTGTCAACGACTGACAAGTACTCTGCTGGAACTTTGTCTACCAGGTACACGGTAACGCCAGCATGCCATACGGTCTCACCCGCTGCAACCATCCTAGCAGTATCGACTTCGAGTAGAGTTGGAAGTGTGTGATGAACATGTCCGGCTTCTGCTGCAGAGCGAATGGATGCCGACAAGTGTACGTGTGAGCGACCACTTGGTTCCAAGCCTAACTCTAGTAAATTGTCGCATTCACCTGGTGAGCAGGGAAAGTACAGGGCCTCTGGTATGTTATCAGTCGGTAAGTCCAACTCGATTTCGACTGTGTGCGCGTATGTGGCTCTCATCACGTTCCCTCTGACCTCATATCTGCCCTTTGGATCAGTCTCTGATATTGCTCGGAAGTGATGAGGTCTGAGCCAATGATATCTCTTTTCATTTGAGCCTTTGAACTGCTTGATCATATCCTTGACATCTATCCAACCGTTAATGTCCATTTCCAGATTGAACTTCTCAGGGGCATGCCTGAGGACCAGTGCTAAACGTCTCGCCATACTGTCTCTCTCCCCCGTTCTCATGATGAATTTCCCTTCAGAATTGCATGCAGGACACAGGTGGTCATCGGCGTAGTAGCCGTGATTGGCACATTCTCTAATCATAGTATCATAACTTCGAGAGTAATGCCTCTCATGAACCCCTCGGTCGAGCTCCATCTTTCAACATTCACTGGTCAATGGTTATCTGTGAACACTCAGCCGTCTGTCTGTGAAAGCAGTAATCGTGGATTGGGCTCGCACTCCCTTTCATAGAGCCCACAAGGGGGAGTTACGTGGTCTCCGTCCAGATGACATGGCAAGCCAGGTAGTCAAGGGCTTAATCGCTAGGAATGATATTGATACAGCTGAATTTGATGATCTTATAATGGGTTGCGGCTATCCAGAAGCCGAACAGGGATACAACATAGGCAGACTGGTAACTTTCCTAGCAGGTTTACCCGACAGTGTGCCAGGAATGACCCTCAATAGATTGTGCGGATCCTCAATGCAGGCCGTACTTTCTGCCGCGGCAAACATCGAATCGGGTTGGGGTGATTGTTACATGTGTGCTGGTGTTGAATCAATGAGTAGGGTGAAGCGTAGAGGATTCAACTGGAGCCCACACCCAGGTCTTGAACTCGGTTGGCCCCAAGCTTACGTCACCATGGGTCAAACGGCAGAGAACATTGCGGATAATTGGGAGATAGGACGTGAAGAACAGGAAATCTTCGCACTCGATTCTCATGTCAAAGCTACAACTGCTCTGGAGGCAGGTGCATTCAATGATGAAATTATTCCGGTAATTGATGGAGACACAACCATCGAAGTGGATGGTTGCATTAGGCCAGACTCAACATTAGATGCAATGTCTGGACTAAAGCCGGTTTTCTCTGAAAACGGTACGGTTACTGCGGCAACATCCTCCCCACTCACTGACGGTGCGGTTGCTATGATTGTCTGTAGTGAGGAATTTGCTTCTGAAAGAGGACTCACTCCTCTGGCGAGAATTGTTTCGGGTGCAGTAAGTGGATGTCCACCCGGGATTATGGGAATCGGACCTGTGGAAGCTACTAGGAAGGTTTTGGAGAGGACTGGATGGGACAATGAATCAATTGATTTGTACGAATTGAATGAAGCGTTTTCTTCTCAGAGTCTAGCTGTAATATCGGAGTTAGGGCTGAATCCATCAAAAATAAATATCGATGGTGGTGCTATAGCACTAGGGCATCCTTTGGGGGCTTCGGGGGCGAGGATTACTGGTAAAGCAGCATCCCTTCTAAGGCGAACAAATTCCAAAAGGGCAATCGCCACGATGTGTATAGGAGGGGGAATGGGGATAGCTATCGCTTTGGAAACCCCATGATTACTCCTCTTCAGAATGCACTAACCTTTCACTGCAATTCGGACATGTATCGTTAATTGTTAATTGATTGGGCAATACCGCCAAGACACTATGGCACGATGGACAAGTTGCTAAGACCTCTTGTTCGAATTCAATTCCAGACTGATGAGAACTATTGGCCCCTCTGTACCACATTTCATATGATGGATTTTTCATTGTCGGTATTTTCTTCAGTGTAGAGGCACCTAGTAGGATTAGAACTGCTGGAAGCAGAATTTCCTTACTCTCTCCTGTCAGATATCCAATACCACCCAATGCCCCAAGCAACAGAAATGCAGCACCAGTTAATCCAAGGCTGGCAATTCCAAGATTAATTCCACCAGATCCACGTCTTAGCATAGAGATTACCGAAACTATGCCTAATGGAATTAGTACTAATCCAAGAAGCATGTAGAACACAAATATCGAGGCCGACCCAGAAGTATTCATTGTAATCAACAGCACTATCAACAACAATACATCCACAGCGATGAACCTAGTTAGATGCCTGTGCAACAACTCCATCCTACTCGGCTCCATGTCTCCCATTACCACAACAAAGAATACTTTTCCTTTGTCGACGCACTCATGAAGCCCCGTGCTCTCCCACATGCATGGTCAACGACGCAGATGTTGAATTTCGCGGCCGTAGCCTTGCTAATTGTCGTGTATTACTCATTGTCACTGGCGGCATAGCTGCAGTGGAATCTGTGAGACTATCGAGGGAGTTGAGGCGCCATGGAGCGGTTCTCTCTATCCTCATGACCAGTGAGGCTGAAAAGATCATCACCCCATTGGCATTGTCGTGGGCTTCAGGAACTTCGGCACTGACTGGATGGGATCATGAGATGGCACAATTAGATGATTATGATGCAATACTAGTTGCTCCAGCTACGAGGAACACCATTTCAAAACATATCCATGGACTTATGGACTCTCCCGCAACAATGGCTCTTTCTGCTGCCCGTGGTACTGATACTCCGATACTATTCGTACCCTCGATGCATTCTGACCTGTTCGATGACCCAGTAACTTCGGAACATATCACTGCCCTACGTGATGAGGGGAGTGCAGTTATGTTTGACGAACTTCGAGAAGGCCGTAGAAAGCAACCAGATTCCGTCTCTATAGTTGCTGAGTTATGCAATTTAGTGAATTCCGAGTTACCCGACAGGAAAGTTGTTGCGATTACTTTGGGGGCCAACAGAGCTCCAATTGATGCTGTGAGGGCTATTCAAAATGCTTCTTCGGGCTCTACTGGATGGACTATTGCACAACACCTCCACAGAATGGGTCATAGAGTAATTTGTATAGCCGGAAAAACTTCAGTAGCTCCAGAATTCCAATTACCTGACGTACGAAGAGGGGGCTCTCCAAATGAAATGTTAGCTGTGTCATTGGAGGTAGCTACATCTGAACCAAAGCCAGATGCTTGGATATACTCAGCAGCTGTGTTGGATTACTTCGCCGAACCTCTGAGTGAGAAGAAGCCCAGTGGCGATAAATCATGGAATATTTCATTGATTGAGGGGCCTAAGCATATCTCAGAGATTGCACCATTCGTGAGTGGTGCTAGGCGAATAGGGTTCAAACTAGAGACGGGTGTATCTGTAGAAGTTTTGATTGATAGAGCTAGACAACAAATTGAGCGTTACGGAGTCGATGCAGTAGTAGCAAATCTGAAGGAAGAGGTTCATGATCAAGAATCCCCGCGAGGACGCATTGTACTTCCTGATGGCACTGTAAAGGTAATGAGTGATGATACTGAACTGTGCGAGGCTGTAGAGTCATTATTGCATGATTCATGATGGCACCGCTGCGTCACATTCAAGCGGCGCACATGAAGGACGAGTAATCATGGGAGGTCCGGGCAAGGCCAAGAGGGGCATCCCCCCCAAGTCCGATTTCAACTCATGGTATCCTGCCATAGTTGAGATTGCAGATTTAGTTGACAAGAGATATCCCATCAAGGGCATGGATGTATGGAGGCCCTATGGGTGGAAGACGATGTCTCTCATAGATGCACTTACCCGATCCCAAATGAGTAGAACAGGTCACGAAGAGTACAATTTCCCCTTACTCGTACCCGAGGACCTCTTGGACAAAGAGAATCAGTTAGTTTCGAAGCTCAAAGCGGCTAGGGATGCAGGTGTTGACCCCTCTGAGTTGAGAATGGGGGAAGAAGAGGGTGGTTTTGAGAATGAAGTATATTGGGTTAAGCACGGGGGGAATAATGAACTCGAGGTGCCAATGTTTCTCCGGCCGACATCTGAGACCCCTATGTATACGATGTTCTCATTATGGGTCCGAAGTCATGCAGATTTACCACTGAAAACGTTCCAGATAGTGAACACCTTCCGATACGAAACCAAGCAGACTAGGTCATTCATAAGAGTCCGTGAGATACACTTCTTCGAAGCCCACACAGTTCATGCAGATGAACAAGGGGCCACAGAGCAAATCGCTGAGGATGCTGAGATTGTCCAGAGGCTGTTGCATGAGTTGTGTTTTCCTGCAATAGTTTCCAAGCGACCCCTATGGGATACGTTTCCTGGGGCTTGGTACTCTACCGCTGTAGATGCAGTGATGCCTAATGGGCGAACTCTACAGGTGGCCACGTATCATCACTATCGTGATCAGTGGGCACGTGCGTTCGATTTATCATATGAAGACAGCGAAGGTTCGACCAGATTCTGTCATCAGACGACATTTGGGATGTCTGAGCGTCTGCTGGGAGCAGTTGTCGGTATGCATGGTGATGATAGGGGCCTGATTTTACCTCCTTCCATAGCGCCAATCCAAGTTGTAGTCATGCCTGTAGCAGCACACTCGGATGCTAATGTAATGCCGCGTGTAATACAACTGGCAACACACTTGTCCGAGAGTGGATTTAGAGTACATCTTGATGACAGGGACCTTCGCCCTGGAGCGAAACACTACGACTGGGAGATCAAAGGCGTTCCTGTCCGTCTTGAGATTGGCCCTAGGGATCTAGCATCAGGCAACTGTGTCATTACTTTGCGTACAGGAGGGAAGAGTGAAGTTCCATTAGATGGGATTACTCAGACAATGAATCAATTGCTTGATTCCGTATCAGATGAACTTCGAACTCGTTCTCACAGTTATGCTTCTGAAATGATACGTCCGTTTCCGGGGCTAATAAAGAATGGAAATGGTTGGCATCTTCAATCCCCTGTAGAAGACGGCATCGTCTATGAACTAGCTTTCGATGGTAATGATGCTGATGCAGAGATACTCGAGAAGACCACAGGATTGACCCTACTCGGTGATTGTGTCTCCGTGTATGATGAACCAGTAGATTGTGCTGTAACGGGTAAGCCTACGAACCGAAGGCAACATCTTGCTAAAATGTACTAATTATTCTTCCTAAATGCACTACGAAGAGTAATCATTCCAAACAACATCAGAAGGGCACCATCAAGCAATCCACCGCTCCCAGCCGGAGCCCATGAGTCAATGGATTCGTATTCAACGACCTTGTCCCAAAGCAGCCGTGTATTGTCTTCACATTGCGCTGGGATTTCAGAAATTTCAGCAAGTATGGATGTTGTAGAAGAATTACCAGTGCAACCGTTAGATTGAGAAATCTCAATTCCCTCAGAGTATAGTGTGGAGACATAACACCCTGGCAGCACTGTTACAGCTCGATTCTCCGAGTGAATCATATTACTCGATCCACTCCAATTGAACCAGCCATCGTCTACGAATTCCGAAGATCCATCTTGCGACATCGACCAATAAATGCTGTAATTCGTGGTGGTATTCAGATTGGTAACTGACCAAGCAATGTGCATTGTGTCATTCTGCCATGCTGACGACGATGTATAGGTCAGCGGTGGGGCCTCTATCTGGTCATCACACAGTTCTAGGTACTGTCCAATTCCTATTGATACGTTAACACTCACTAAAATCAATCCGAGTAGGCCTGCCATCAGAACGATGCGCCTGCCTGAAGATTCCTTGGACGATTGTTCGATAATTTCTTCAACTTCTGGAATATCTGGGAGTTCAACTTCCAGATTATTTCCGTTCGAGTGATTAGTAGGGTCAACTTCAGGAGGCCTCATCGGAGCAGCAACGCCCATCTCATCCAATGCTTCTCTGCCGTAGATTCTCTCCGCTAGGGCGTACAACTCAGCATCGTCTTCTAATTCTGTGGGATCCATGCTTCCATCAAGTAGTCCCTTGACCCTCTCGGCATCGCCCATAGTGTCCCCCCGGGCACTATTGTTCATGAATCAAACGCTATGGTGTAGCAAATCAGCCTGATTTCCTACTGATGGCCTTGAGGGCGGAGTTTTTGATGTCCTGTGATGTCAACCCCATCTTCAACATTAACTCGGCAGACTCCCCACTCTCTCCGAACTCATCTCTAACTCCAACCATTTCGAGTGGGGCAGTTATCCCGGTCGACAAATGTTCAGCCAGCGCTCCACCTAGCCCACCTATTACTGAGTGATCTTCAGCAGTTACGAAGCACCCACATGACTTTGCCATTGAGTCGACCAGTTCTATATCCAACGGTTTCAGTGTGTGCATATCTATTACGGCGGCATCGATTCCACTGTCTGCCAATTCGTCCGCTGCTACCATAGCTTGTGATACCATCACTCCACAGGCTATGATGCAGACATCATTACCTCTGCGAATTATGCTACCTCGTCCAATCTTGAGTTCTCTAACACTGTCATGATCGTAGATTCTACCAATTTTATTTCGTGCGGTTCTCATGTATGTGGGTCCGTCATGGTCCAGTAGTTGTACCGTGAGCTCTTCTGCCGACAAGTCATCACACGGGTGAAGGACAGCCATTCCAGGTATAGTGCGATATATTGCTAAGTCTTCTATTGACTGTGCGCTACTACCATCCGTTCCTGTGTGGATTCCTCCATGACTGCCACAGATATGCACTGTGAGCCCAGGTCTTGCAATCCCATTTCTAATCTGTTCAAATGCTCGTTCAGTGAATATTGCAAATGTACTCGCAAATGGAATCTTTCCAGATGCAGCCATACCGGCCGCAACAAGCATCATGTTCTGTTCAGCAATTCCCATTGAGAATGACTTCGATGGATACTTGGTTCTGAAATGGCAGGATTTTGTGGATTTACCTAGATCAGCTTCGATGACAACTACCCGAGGATCGTCAGCAATTCTGAGTAGTCCCGAACCGTATCCATCTCTGGAAGCGCCACCTGTGGATGGGGCACTCATGATAACTCCTCCAATGCAATTCGTAACTCATCATCATTCGGAGCCTTTCCATGAAACTCAGGGTTTCCTTCCATGAATGAAACTCCCTTACCTTTCACCGTCTTGGCTACGATTACACAAGGAGAATGGTTGATTGATTTGGCTTTATCTAATGCGTCCCGAATCTCTCGCATCGAATGTCCATCGATTTCGATGACCTCCCATCCGAATGAAGAGAATTTCGAAGCTACATCACCTACTTCCATCTGCACGTTGACAAAGTCATCATTTTGAATACCGTTCCTGTCAACAATCAATTTTAAATTTCCAGCCGAATGAAAATCTGCTGCCATTGCTGCTTCCCAAACCTCACCTTCCTGAACCTCTCCATCGCCAACCATTACCCAGATTGTTCTATTACTCCCGTCCATCTTAGCCGCTAGAGAACACCCCAATCCAAATGAAAGTCCCATTCCAAGACTGCCTGCAGAGAAATCAACACCTTTGGTCCACTTCATGTCTACATGGCCTTGGCATACAGAACCAAGTGTTCTGAAACTCATAAGGTCTTCTTCAGACAGATAACCGATTTCGTTCAGTATTGAATAGACTGCAGGACTAGCATGTCCCTTACTCATGATGAATCGGTCACGGTCTTCCCAGTCAGCATCATCAGCATCGATGCGTAGGAAATTGTGTCCGTATAGTCCGACTATCAAATCTATTGCTGAAAGCGATCCACCAGGGTGCCCAGCACCTGCTTCATGAGTCATTTTTACTATGTTAATTCGACATCTACGTGACATATCTTCTAATTCTTCGATAGATAGACTGGGGAGCTCTCTACCGCTGTTCATGGTAATACTCAGTGAGTATGGCTATTGATGCTTTCCGGAGTTACTGGTTCTGAATTGAGCGCGCTAAACAGTCGAGTTAAAATCAACCATCTCATCACGGAAACTGAGGCACTGCCATGGACATCCGATTCGAATCGATTGGTGGCAATTCCGACTGGAGGACTAGGTTGAGTGGGATGAGCGTTCCAGATTGTGTCGCAACGGATTCAATTTTGTCATCCTGCCTCCAGACCCTTATCTCTGGAGGTAGTATATCCTCGGAAGTAGGCATTAGCCTGATGCATCACGATTCTCTCAGTGCATTGTGCTCATTGGCTAGTATGGTTAAGAAATCTCGATTCGATAATCGAGTCTTTTTCAACGAGAATCTGCATGTAAACACAACAAATATCTGTGTACTAGCATGCAGGTTTTGTGCGTTCCGTAAAGGATCTAGGCACCCCGAGGCATATGCACTATCCGCTAAGGACTTCGTAGAACGAATCGAACCATTCTCCAATAGGATTGACGAGGTTCACGCGGTCGGAGGCCTCCATCCTGATTGGACAATCGATCATTATGTTGAACTATACTCAACAATCAAGAATGCGTACCCCGATATTCACCTAAAATCACTTACTGCCATTGAAATAATCCATATTGCCGAGCGTTCAGGTATTTCTGTCAAACAAACACTCCAATCTCTGTTGAACTCCGGTCTCGGTTCAATTCCAGGAGGCGGAGCTGAGATACTTGTGGACTCTGTTAGGAATGTCATATGTCGAGGAAAAGAGACATCCTCGGAATATCTAGAAGTACATGCCATAGCGCACGATTTGGATATACCAACAAACTGTACAATGCTGTTCGGTACCATTGAGACGTTGGATCACAGAATTGACCACTTAGTAAAGCTCCGTGAGCAGCAGGAGGAGAGCGGAGGATTCCAGTGTTTTGTTCCATACCCGTTCCTGCCTGATAGGAGTAGATTACCGGAAGCACAGTTGGCTAGTTCTAGCGAAGTGGTTCGTATGATTGCAGTTTCAAGAATAATGCTTGATAATATTCCACACATCAAGGCATATCGTATGAACTTCGGAGATCATCTAGCTTCATTATGTCTGACAGCAGGGGCTGATGATATCGATGGTACAGTTGGCCACGAAGAGATTATGCACGAAGCAGGGAGTATGACCAGCGTCGATATGGAATCAGAATCATTAGCTAGAATGATTGCTTCGACAGGGTCAATTGCAGTCAAACGAAATTCCACTTATACAAAATTCTCAATATTTGAGAATAGTATCGGTACTCAACAAATTTTACCAGTATATGGTCAACGTTAGGAGTGAATATGTCCTGGAAAGAAGTACTCGGGAGAGTATCATTCAGCAACTGTGACCCAATATTCTATGGATTAGAAAATAGTTGGGGGATTTTGCCAGCACCACCATCTTGGCTTACTGGACATGTGATTAGGAAGGATTGCATTACTGCACCGATACCATCCGCCGATTATGCAGAATACCACGATCAATTAGTATTGATTCCCGATTTAGGAATAGTTAGTCGGGGAGATGTGGGATCTGTGTTGTTGTTTGGCACACGCCCCCTTGAATCGATGAGGGATATCGCAATTCCTTCGGATTCATCCACATCTAAGAAACTCCTAAGTTGGATACTAGATAATCGGGAAATAGATCCTAAGACAATTGAGATGGGGCCAGACATTTCATCAATGCTTGAGAGTTGTGACGGTGCCCTGTTGATAGGTGATCGGGCACTATCGGCAGCATCTCGTAATCCCGAAACAGTTCAATTGGATTTAGGTGCGGAATGGACTCGTATCACAGGTTTTCCTATGGTATTCGGTGTATTCGCGACTAGGAAAGATAGTCCCATGGACATAGTTCTTCGAGCTAGGGGAGATATGTTTGAACAGTATTCAAAATTCAAGCAAGACGAAGAATGGAGGAACGAGGTAATTTTGAATACGTCATTGAATAGCGGACTATCGGAATCAAGAATCTCTGAATATTTCAGTCGTGAAGTTGAGAATATTCTTGATTCAGAGGCAATAATGGGATTAGAATTGTTCCTGCATGAGGCTTGTGGGATGGAAGCGGCAGTAGAATGGATACGATTGGACTAATACTCCAGACTTTTACTCTGCACCCAATTCATGAGATCAATGGCTACTTCACAAGATTCTGCAATGACTGGCTCAGAATCGTATCTAAATTTCTCAAGTGTATCCATGGCCACCCTATCTCCTATGGCACCCAAAGCTTCTGCTGCTTCGTGCCTTACCATAAGATCCTCATCACTATCTGATAACCTCTCTATCAAATACGGCACTGCATGCGAATCCTGCATTTGACCCATCACATATGCAATTTCATGCTTTAGCAAAGCCGATTCAGAATCGAATGCATTAGCTAATGCGTCTACCGATTCATTACCACCAATATTCCTTAGTGCAAACAATGCTCGCATACGTGCAAACATCTTACTCTCCTCATTACAAAGAATCTCTCTAAGAGTCTCAACATCTGTCATACCACTTGGAGGAGCAGGATCAACAGAACCAAATTCACTAGTATCAGGTATATCCTCAGACATTCATTCAACTCCTAAAAATTCGATTTTTGATACATCTAACGAGGATCCAACAACACCGATATTTTGCCCCTCTATGAGGAATCTACGGACTGCTTCCCTCCCCTCTTCTCCATAATCCAATGTTCGCTCATTTACGTACATGCCTACGAACTCTCTGTTAGTATCATCATCAATCCCTCTCCCCCATAATTTGGCGAATTCAAGTGCTGAGTCCGGATTGCTGAGGGAATACTGGATACTACGCCTGATGTCGTCAGTAACTTTTTGACAAATATCATCACCAAGATCCTTCCTTACAACGTTCCCCCCCAGAGGTAACGGAAGCCCCGTCCTATCATACCACCAAGCGCCCAAATCAAGGATTAGGTGCAACCCCTCATTAGCCCATGTAATTTGACCCTCGTGTATGATTAAGCCCAAATCGTATTCTCCCCTGACCACTGCAGGGATAATTTGGTCGAAAGGAACCACGTGAACATCCACGTCTCCCCAAGCAATTCTTAGTGCGAGATAAGCGCTAGTCCCCAGTCCCGGTATGGCAATTGTCCTAGTTTTCGCCTCATCAGGGGGCAACTCAGTTCGAGATACCAAAATTGGTCCATACCCCTCTCCCATAGAAGCTCCACAATTCATTAATTGATAGCGATCAGCAATAGTTGGATATGAGTGAATACTGACCGCAGAAACTTCGAACTTACCCTCTAATGCATATCTGTTCAATTGCTCGATTTCGTATAGTTCGTGAACATATTTCCTCCCTTGAGTATCTAGTAATCCGGTAGTTAATGCGTGGAACATGAATGCGTCATCGGGGTCTGGAGAATGGCCTATTCTAAACACGTATTCTTCACCCATAGTAATCCGAATGGTAATGGGTTGAAAATAACTCCTAGGGAGTAACTTGTAGAAGGCAACAGTCAATAATCGATAGGCTCTCGAAATACCATGCCCGATGCAACAAAACTGTCTACGGCAACAGGTCAATTGGGGCCCGTTTGCGCCCATACCGGTAAGGCGTTGACATTTGCCGAAGCTATTGTACTGGACAATCAGTATGTCTGCTGGGAGGCATACATCGAAATCACTGGGGCACAACCTGCAACCGAGGGCCGAGAGGCAAGTTCACTCGACCTTGAATGACGGCACAGTTCATTTGCCTAGACATTTTGTCTTGTTTATGGCCGAGGGATGGAGTCGATTCGCACTCCGATTCTCAGAGTATTACCAATCATTGGGTGTCAATGATATCTGGTGCCCTCCTAGATTTAGATCCAGGGAATGGATGTTCATACCATGGGGTTCCAGACCACCTGACAGGCATCGTGGATTCACCGATAAGTCCGAACTTCTCCACTACTTACATACAAAATCTCCACATTCATGCTTCCACAGTACAGCATACTATCACGATCCCTCGCAACGCAGTATGATTGACAAGGGATGGAAGGGTGCCGATTTGATTTTTGACTTAGATGGCGATCATTTGCCTGGAGTCTCAGATAGGGATTTTCCAGCTATGTTAGAATTGATTCAGGATCAGGCATGGAAACTGTGGTCTGAATTCTTAGAGCCGGAATTTGGATTTCAGGAGCAGTATGTACAGACATCATTCTCAGGACATAGGGGATATCATATCCATGTTAGGGATCCTGCATACCTGCAGTTGGATTCAAATGCTCGTAGACAATTAGTCAATTACATCCGGGGTGAGGGAGTAAATGTCCAAACTGTGGTAGGGAATTCACAGGGAGGATGGAAAAATAGAGTTGAAGATGGAACTGATATAGTTGTAGAGAAATTACGTTCCATAGGTTCGAAAAGTGCGGTTGGAAACGAACTCTTAGTTGAACTGGACGGGATAATGAAGCAGAGGTTGAAAAGCCGGGATAGTAAAATCAAATCATTTAGCAAAAAGAAAATAGCAATGCTTGCCGAACAGAGTCTAAATGATACCAAGATTGAGAGATTAAAATCCAATACATCTCTAACAGTATTCGGGGAAGAACAAACTTCAGCATTTTGGGAACTCGTGAAAGGTGACTCAGCAGTAGTGTTGGGGGGTGCTGGTGAAACAGATGAAAATGTCACAGTTGATGTAAAACGTGTCATTAGGTGGATAGGGAGTCTTCATGGCAAGTGCGGTCTTAGAGTAACAGAATTACCCCTTAGCAGACTAGATCCAGATGCGTCTGATGCATTCGATCCACTCACCGAAGCGGTAGCCCTGGGGGGACAGTCTATGCACAAGATTGAGTTAACCAAGGACGACATAACGGCAAAAATCTCAGAATGCTATGTTGAAGGTGGTACAGGTGACGTAATTGAAGTTCCTGAAAGCATGGCTACGTTCCTTTCTTTGAAAGGATGGGGGGCATTGATATCCCCATAAGTGAAGATATCGAGTGCCCCCAATCACAGAATATTGAATAGTGGAGAGTTTCGGAATCAACTCGGTGGGCACGTGGCAGTAGACGACGACGACGTTTCTGACGTATCCGAACTCCCTCTTCCTCCATTGCCTCCAGGAATCACATTACCTCCTCCTCCTCCGCCTCCCGCAATGATTGAGGAAGAAGAATTTGAGGGTGTTGAGACCATCGAGTTTACGGAGTCAGATATTGATGAAGAGATATCTGATGAACCGAGTGATTTCCAGGCTCAGTGGGAAAAGAGACGATTGTCAGACCCAGTCATAGGCACCGATTCGAAAGATAGTATGTACGGGCACATAGATAGGATAGCCACAGGTGATGTAGGCACTTTGTTAGATAGGTTCTCGGACCGCTTTGGCTCCGAACTCGATAGGGAAATTATCGTACTTAGAAAGCAGCAGCAGCAGGATATCAGGGCAGTAAAGCCTACGGTAGAGCTAGTATCCCCTCCCACAATTGAGATTGAAGAAGATGAAATAGATGATTCTGATGCAGATGAATTCGTAGAATTTTTTGATGTAGTCAACAATCTTCTTGGCAATATGCCTGAAGACTTCATCGATCGGTTCGTAAATTCCGATTCATTCGCATTATTCGAATCAGTGGGCACAAATCCCGAAGCTGCGGACGAAGACGCGCGAAAGGCATTCTTCGTCATGATAAACGCCGAACTAGGGGAATTACCGGAGGATAAGATAAACGAGTTCGTGGAATCACCGGGTTTTGAGATATTTACCCGTATGGGCCAGAATTATGGAGGTTGAAGCATGGGACTGTTGGAAAAGGCTGAGAAGATTCAATCAGAAGATGAAGAAGAACAGGCCCCTGCTGACGAGCCACCTAAGACTGTCACGATTCAAGAGCCAGAGCCAGTACAGAAGAAGGCCAAGAAGGCGAAGAAGACTCGATCTCGCAGGGGGCGAAAGGAGAAGAAGGCCAAGAAGGAGCGAGTTGCTAAGGTTATACCTGAGGGATTTGAGCCAGCTGCTCGAGTGAGATCATCATTCCGGTATCTTGTAGACACAATAGCAAATTGGGGAATCATGATTATTACAGCAGTAATTATGAGTCAAGCAGATGCCGATCCTACGATTCCAATAATTGCTGCGATGGCACTAGCATTGGGAAATATGATCTACTTACCATCGAAGATTTCTAGATCAGCTGGGAATATAGTCACCGGGACTCAATTTGTAGACACGAGAGGGAACAACCCACAATTTCTATACCATCTAGCAAAAAGTGCCAATATTCCATTACTTCTAGCTGGCTTATTTGGAATGTTACTATTAATTTCAGAAGGTACCGATTGGACATCAGGAAACAAGATATTTGTTGGCACTTCATTGACATTATTGTTAGTGCCTCTATTGGATCGTTTCTTGCGCAATAGGGGCGATGAAAAACTTGGATTCTGGGATAGGTTATTTGGAGGGGTTTGGCTAGTTACAGCTGAAAAGACAGAGTCTGATTCTGGATTAATCAAGAGACTACAGTCACTTGGAGATTATGCGGAACAACGTGGGATGATGGCGGAAGATGATGAGAAGACCGGCTAAATCATTCCGAATCTGAATGCTCATATCTTTGCTTGGCCAATTCTCTCATGTCCTCGTGATGAACACCATCATCAATTCCTTCTTGATCGGACTCATCAACAATCTCTACACCTAGAAGTGTCTCGATTATGTCTTCCATCGTAATTAATCCCACAGTACCTCCAAAGTCGTCCTTGACTATCAACATCTGTACCTTGTTCTCTAGTAGCACATCAAGGGCCTTATCGACTGAATCATCCTGCTTGCAGTGGTGTGTAGCGCGTGACAATTCTCCCATAGTGCTGGAGTAATCATCTACTGCCGCGCGCCTCAATATCTCACTTCTCAGTACCATTCCTTTCACGTCGTCAATACTGTCCCCAGTGACTGGCATACGACCGTAAATCATGATTGGTATTCTCTCAATAATTGACTGTACTGTTTCATCAGATCCCACAGTGGTCATGACAACTCGTGGAGTCATGACGTCACTGACCATGATTTCACGTAATCGTAGTACATTCTGAATTACGGCCTCCTCATCTTCTTCAATCTGGTCAGATTCTTCAGCAATATCCGCGAGCACCGATAGTTCTGACCTTGTCACGGCTTCAATCTGTACTTCTGGTAATAGTGATCGGAGCATCTCAATTGGCCTGACAATTGGCCATAGTAGAATCATTAGTATTCGTAGTGTATGTGCTGAGGATACTGTCAACTTCCTCCAATACAATGCCCCTATTGTCTTAGGAAGTATCTCACTGAGCAACAGTATAGCAATAGTCAGTACAGCAGAAGCAACGGCGACTCCATATTCACCTGGATTCAGCTTCTCAACCTCATAACCTACTCCTAAGGCCCCAACTGTGTGTGCAAAGGTGTTCAAAGTAAGTATAGCAGTAAGCGGCCTCTCAGGGTCTTCTTTGTACCCCAGCCAGACACGACTGATCTTCTCATGACTATCACTCATTGACTTGATGTGCGCATGCGTAGTCGATAGCAGAACAGCTTCAAGAATGCTGCATAGGAATGACGCCCCTAGTGCCAAAAGGGCATAGGATACAATCAGTGTATAATCACTCAATTCTGATGCCTCTTAGAGTTCATCCAAGGGATATGGACGATTACCAACGCTATGCACGAGTTGCGGCTCCACTACAGGCGATGGGCGATGATGACATAAATATGTGGCTCCGCCTTTCCCATTAGAGGCGGCGGAAATGGAGCATGTAGCGATATTCATGGCTTGGCCATATGCAAACGGCCCTCTTCATTTAGGCCACGTAGCTGGCAACTGCCTCCCTGCGGACATACAATATCGATACGAACGTGCTCGAGGACGAAGTGTACTGATGTGCAGCGGTTCCGATGAACATGGAACACCCATAACTCTCACCGCAGAACAGGAAGGCGTAGGACCACAGGAAATAGTCGATAAGTTTCATGAAGTGAATATGAAGGCATTAATTGACTTGGGTTGCTCATGGGGAAATAATGTAGATTCCAGAGGAATAGAGTTCGGGGGAGCGCTATACAACAGAACTTCTGATTATCGACATAAGGAAATTGTTAGAGAGGTCTTCACAGAATTACTCGATGCGAATATGTTATCCACAGAGATCATGCAGCAGTATTGCTCAATTTCAGAAGAGGGGGCAGTACGATTCCTTCCTGACAGATATGTGGAAGGAGATTGTCCCGTATGTTCAGCTTCTGGGGCCCGAGGGGATCAATGCGACGATTGTGGAGCTACTTACGAGGCCAATGAACTAGTGAATCCCCGTTCCAAACTGGATTCTTCCTCAGCAATCGAAGTTAGAGATACTGAGCACTTATTCTTCAGATTAGATATGTTCCAGGAATCATTACTATCTCATTACGAAGATCGTAAAGGAACATGGAGACCAAATGTACGTGCGATGACAAAGAATTGGTTAGACATGGGCCTTCGGCCGCGTGCTGTGACTAGAGATATTGAGTGGGGAATAGAACTACCTCTAGAGGGAGAGGAGTGGAAATCGAAGAGAGTGTATGTGTGGTTTGAAGCCGTTCAGGGATACTATACATGTGCACGTATTTGGGCAGAGAGGTTCGCAACCAAGTCCGGGCATTCCGATGGCAATCATGCATGGGAGCGTTGGTGGAAGATTTCTGAAGATGGAGATCAACCAAAGCACATCTACTTCATGGGTAAGGACAACATTCCGTTTCATACAATTATCTGGCCTGCAATAATTATGGGGATAAATGCTGCAAATTCGGGTGAGGGCATCACGCACACACCAGAACCTGGACATTTGGCTCTTGAATACAACGTCCCTGCAAACGAATACCTGATGTTACAAGGTGGCCAATTCAGCAAGAGTCGTCGACACGCGGTATGGCTACCATCGTTTTTGAGTAGGTTTGATCCTGATACGCTGAGATATTACCTCTCAATCAACATGCCCGAAAGTCATGATACAGATTTCCGATGGAATGAGTACGTAGATAGGGTCAATAACGAGTTGATTGGAACATACGCAAATTTCGTACACAGAGTCATGACATTGGCACACAGATTACCTTCCGAGGAGGGAAATCCCCTCTCTCCATTTTTCAATCCATCTGATTTTCCCCAGTATTCATCAGATATTGACGAACTAATGTCTGCAGCAATTGAATCGATGGAGCAACAGAGATTCAAAGAAGCACTGCGTAGCATAATGGGCATTGCACAGTTGGGCAATTCAATACTGCAGATTGCATCTCCATGGAAGTATTTGGATAATCATGATTCCGAGGAGGCAAAATCTGCACTGTCAGCATTAGCGTTTTCTTGGTCTATGTGCCGAGGTTTAGCAGTGGCCCTAAGGCCATTCCTACCATTCCAGTCTGACCGACTATGGGCGATGTTAGGTGAGGAAACAGATATTGATACAATACTCTGGGACGAAGCGTTTTCATTAGATAGCTTGAGTTGGAACTCAACAAAACCGAATCCTTTGTTCAAAAGATTGGATTTAGAGGAAATTATTGCAACCGAGATGGCTGTAGCCGAGGAAGGAGCAGATAGCAAGGTCAATGAGACCGACACCGCACCCAAAGAGTCAGGGGGCGATTACATCGATTACGAGGATTTCTTGAAAGTAGAGATGAAGACGGGGAAAATCACTTCTGTTGATGACCATCCTAATGCCGACAAATTATACGTTATCACAATTGAAGATGCCCCCCAATCTAGTCGCACTATTTGTGCTGGATTGAAAGGGGTGGTGGATGCTTCCGATCTCCTAGGTCTCAATGTAGTATACGTGGCAAATCTGAAACCAAGGGATCTCAGGGGCGTGATTTCCGATGGAATGCTCTTAGCAGCTGAAGATGATAATGGAAAAGTTTCGGTACTGACGATTAGTGAAGACTTGGCACCAGGCTCAATTGTTCGTTGAATCTGGCTCGTCGAAGAATTCCCACTGCATTGCTGCTAATTCAGCATTTGTCTTGGCATTTGAATAGGCCTCCAATGGATTGCTATTCAGATTCAAGAATTCATTCCCGAATGCGAATGGTTCGATGATTTTCCGACCTTGATCCCATCTTCCAGATATTATGACAGAGGCACATAGGGCTTCAGCGGTAGTCAATCTACCCGGTTTGCCCCACGATACTGGGTTAGCTGCGAGTAAAACGGGCAAAGTCCTTCCTCCAAGTCTAGTATGGCGAGATACCTCCTTGATTGCACTATCCAGGGATTTCCACGAACAGTCCAGTGCGACAATTGATCCTCCCCTGTGTAGCAGTGTATTATCCCCTGGTCCCTGTAACGTTCCAGATTGTGGGTTAAGTAAGATACCTCTCTTGGGTGCTTGGCGCGGATGATGGTGCAATTCAGCATGGCCCCTAGTCTCCATGGCCCTTGCAGTGCACTTACGAGGATCATCCTGATTCAGGTGAATTACATGAAGGGGAACTTCAGCCATCAGAGTCCCCTTTAGTCAAGTAGTCCTCTAAGGCATCAGCGATTGTCAGCCCCCTGCCTCCTCCTGGAGATAGTTGCGCGTCATATTCAATGTTTGACTCCCCTAGTAGGACTATACCTAGTACCTTCTCCAACTTCGCCACCAACTCATCTGTAGGTCTAGAACCGTTCTCAATTCTCTGTATTGTGTTAAGTCTCTCATTCATCCTCATTGCTAGATCTTTCTGCTCCCATCCTTTGGAGACCCTTTCATTCCTGATTCGTACGTGAAAGTCACTCAATAATGTCCCTCTAACAGAAGGTATGTGTTGTCTACGATTACTACCAGAATGCTTCTGTTGAGTTTTAGTATTTTCAACTCGAGAGTTTCTAAAGGGAGATTCGAATAATTCCAAACTCATGGAATCTATGCATCGTGAACAGGCTTCAACATTGACGTCAGAAGCAATTGCTTGCTGGGTCTGATGGGTATCGGAACCGCACAACTCACATGTTCCCATAACCCGGCAGAATGGGAATACGAGATTACCCTTCGGGTGGGAATGGTCAAAAACTCTGATGAGAGTAGAAGTTCGTGTCGAGCGAGGCAGAGGATGCACCCAAGGGCGACAATAGCCAGATACACGAATCGCGTGATTCCATTAGAGGGGCTCTCACATCAGTACAGAAAGAACTGAAGGAACTCTCAGAGAGTGCCCAACAACTACTTACTGAGAAATTGTTTCTTGAGAATGAGTGTTCTCAATTAAAGAAGCGAGTTAATAGATTAGATGAAGAGCTTAGAAATCTACGATCTCCTCCATTTGTGATTGGTTTTGTCCAGGACCGTATTGGCGACAATGCTGTTGTTAGGAGCTCGAATGGAACAGTCTTCCTTGTTACTGTCAATAGGCGTATTGATGAAGCTTCCATAGCACCCGGAGCAAGGGTAGCGATGAATCAAGATACTCTTTCGATTATCGAAGTTCTTGACAACGCGTGGGACCCATTGGTATCTGGTGCGGAGATTCTAGAGCGACCAGAAACAAGATTCACAGATCTAGGTGGGCTCGATGAACAAATATCCCAACTAAGGCA
The DNA here is from genome assembly GCA_002457605.1 of Marine Group II euryarchaeote MED-G34. Lineage (GTDB taxonomy): Archaea > Thermoplasmatota > Poseidoniia > Poseidoniales > Thalassarchaeaceae > Thalassarchaeum. The sequence goes on from NTJT01000003.1 coordinate 59,263, forward strand.
GTGCATCGAATTACCATTGGCTAGACCGGAGGCATTCAGAGAATTTGGCATTGATCCACCTAAAGGAGTTCTCATCACAGGCCCACCTGGTACAGGAAAGACAATGCTTGCCAAAGCTGTAGCAAATTCCACAGAAGTCACATTCCTAAGTCTCGTTGGTTCCGAATTAGCCCAGAAGTATATCGGAGAGGGTGGGCGTATGGTCCGTGAGTTGTTTGAATTAGCAAGAGCCAAATCCCCTTCCATAATTTTCATCGATGAGATTGACGCAATTGGATCGAAGAGGCTTGATGTTGCCACTTCTGGAGATAGGGAGGTTCAGAGGACCCTGATGCAACTTCTTGCTGAACTTGACGGGTTCGATTCATTGGATAACGTCAAGGTAATCGCTGCTACAAATCGCCCCGAATTACTTGATGCGGCGCTACTTAGACCGGGAAGATTCGATAGGATAATCACCATAAATAGTCCGAATTCAGAAGCAAGAGAATTGATATTTGAGGTTCATTGCAAGCACATGCCACTTACTGACGGTGTGAGTTATCGTAAACTATCAATTGCTACTGAAGGTTACAGTGGGGCTGAAATCAAGTCTGTTGTCATCGAAGCAGGAATGCAAGCAATAACTGATGGTAGATCATCATGCAATCACAAGGATTTCATGGATGCAATTTCAACAATCGATATCAAACGCAATGAATCCGACTATAGTGGTCCAGATTCTCTCTATCGTTGATGAGCAATCCTCTTGACTCGTAAGCCCGAGGCGGCGTTGTGGTAGCATGTTGATTGAGTGCGTGCCAAATTTTAGTGAAGGTAGAGACCCTACCATTATCGATGCAATCACTGACTCCATTAGTTCGATAGATGGTGTTTCAATCCTAGATGTCGACATGGGCTATGATTTCAATCGCACCGTTGTAACGATGGTGGGCCAACCAGAATCTGTACTAGAAGCTGCAATTAGGAGCACTGCAGTAGCAATGGAACTAATCGATATGAGAAAGCATCATGGTGAGCATGCTAGAATGGGTGCTGTAGATGTAGTCCCATTTATCCCACTAGAGGGGGCTACGATCGAAGCCTGTGTATCCCTATCAGAAAGATACGCAGACGCAGTATCGAAACAATTCGATTTACCTGTATATTTGTACGCAGAATCTGCTCGAAGTAACCAAAGAATCAGACTACCAGATATCAGAAGGGGGGAATATGAAGGGCTTGAAGCGAAAATCACCAGTTCTGAATGGATTCCAGATTATGGAAAGGCCGAATTCAAACCGAGAATAGGAGCTACAGCAACGGGTGCTCGCCAGATTCTGATTGCCTTCAATGTCAACCTCAATACTTCTGATAAGAAGAAGGCCAACACAATCGCTGGAGCCATTCGAACCAGTGGTGTAATTCTACGTGATGATAATGGGGAAAAAATACTTTCAGATGATGGAAAACCAACCAGAAAACCAGGAATATTCCAACACCTCCAAGCAGCCGGATGGATGTATAATCAAGATATTGCACAAGTTTCAATGAACCTCCTAAATCACAATGTTACGGGATTACATTCTGTGACAGATGCTATTAGGATCGAAGCTAAAAAAATCGGCCTAGAGGCAGTAGCGGGAGAATTGGTCGGACTGGTTCCCCTCGGTGCGTTAGTCAGCGCTGGCAAGCACTACCATGATGAACCAGATAATGCAGATCATGCTACATTAGTACAATCTGCAATTCAGGGCCTAATGTTGGATGAACTTGGGGAATTCGATGCCCACAACAGTATCATAGAGTGGGCACTAGAGGCTAATTTGGGTGATTGAGTTGAATGATGGATATCGCGAAATTCTAGATTCAATTGCATCTGATTCACCCACGCCGGGGGGAGGTTCAGTTGCAGCTCTATCTCTTGCACACGCTCATGCACTTGTTTGCATGGTATCCAGGCTCACTCTCAAGAGTGATAAATGGAAATCTGGACATGAATCTGCACAAAATGCTCTCAGTTCGTCAAATGAAGGTATATCATATGCCATAGAATTAGCACATAGGGATGCTCGATCATTTGACTCTGTGATTTCAGCGTTTAGGATGCCAAAATCTACTGAATCTGAACTTTCTAATAGGCGTGAGGCAATACAACAAGGCTACATTAGGGCCGCAGAAGTGCCTATGGAAACTGCCCGATCGGGGTGTGAACTACTGGGAATAACACTAATTGAACTCGCAACTAACTGCAATGCCAATGCAATTACGGATTTGGGAGCAGCAGCAGAGTTGACACACTCCGCGATAAGCATTGCAGCACTAAACGTCAGAATAAATATTGATTCGGTCGGGCCTAACATTACGTCAGAAACTGATGTTCTTCTTGCTTCAATGAACAGAATGATTGATGACATCGAATCTCATGGTGCAAAACTAACCGGTGAAATTCGCGAGATTGTATCACGCAGGATGTGATGATATGGAATTCTCTGATGATGTTTGTATAGGGATTCCTACAGAATTACCTGAATCGATTAGAATTGATGACACACTGGACCATGCCCCTTCTCGCCCGGTTCACTTGACGTCCAATCAGAAACGCCTTGCATTACGAAATGCACTACGATACTTCCCATCTGATTGGCACGCCGAGTTAGCACCTGAGTTCGCTACTGAATTAGAGACTCTTGGACATATTTACATGCATAGATTTAGGCCTCAATATCCCATGCATGCTCGTTCAATATCTGAATATCCAGCAAAGAATGATCAGTGCGCGGCGATAATGTTGATGATTCAGAATAATCTCGATCCTAATGTTGCCCAGTACCCACATGAACTAGTGACATACGGTGGTAACGGAACCGTATTTCAAAACTGGATACAATATAGACTAACAATGTCCTATCTGTCTACTATGGGTGAGAATCAGACTTTAGTAATGTATTCCGGACATCCATTGGGGTTATTCCCGTCAAATCCGAATTCCCCAAGAGTCGTGGTGACAAATGGAATGGTTATACCTAATCATTCATCTCAGGATGACTATGAATTGATGAATGCTATTGGAGTCACTCAGTATGGTCAAATGACTGCTGGTTCATACATGTACATAGGCCCCCAGGGGATAGTACACGGGACGACAATAACTCTGTTGAATGCTGCTCGCAAATATATTGGAATTAGTGCCGAAGAAGGATTGGGTGGCATTATGTATGTCACTTCTGGACTTGGTGGAATGTCAGGAGCTCAGGCGAAGGCAGCAGTTATCTCAGGTGCAGTTGCAGTAATTGCTGAGTGTAACGAATTCGCAGCCAAAAAAAGGTATCAACAGGGATGGTTGTCTGAATTATTCTATGATTTAGAACCTCTACTCGATCGTGCAGAACAAGCCAAATCTCAACGTGAGGCCGTGTCATTGGGATTCGTAGGTAACATAGTTGATCTTTTGGAAGGCCTCATAGATCGGCAAATATGTCCAGAGTTAGGCAGTGATCAGACAAGCCTACACAACCCATGGCTGGGTGGGTATATGCCTGTAGGAATGAACTATGATGATGGAATTAGAGCTCTGAAGGAAGATCCTAAGCAGTTTAGGAATGCTGTCAAAGCAAGCCTTATTCGACACGCCGATGCGATAAACACCCTATCAGAACGCGGTATGCACTTCTGGGATTATGGTAACGCATTCCTGCTAGAATGCTCCAAGGCAGGTGCTGATGTTGTATCTGAGAGTGGTGATTTCCGATACCCCTCGTATGTAGAAGATATCATGGGGCCAATATGCTTCGATTATGGATTTGGCCCCTTCAGATGGGTCTGCACTTCAGGATCTCAAAAAGATCTAGATGTAACTGATGAAATTGCTTCTGGTATACTCAGAGATTTATTCAATTCTGCATCGGACGATACTCGACTCCAGTATGCGGATAATTTGAAGTGGATTGAGAATGCAAATGCTCACGACCTAGTTGTTGGCACCAAAGCTAGAATTCTATACGCGGATGACTCGGGGAGGAGAGGTATTGCTTCTGCATTCAACAAAGCCATCTCTACTGGAAGAATCTCTGCCCCAGTTGTGATTGGTAGGGACCACCACGACGTAGGTGGTACTGACAGTCCGTATAGGGAGACTGCCAACATCAAAGATGGTTCGATGTTTGCTGCTGATATGTCTGTTCACAACTTTGTCGGCGATGCTTTCAGAGGGGCTACATGGGTTAGTTTGCATAACGGCGGAGGGGTTGGATGGGGAGAGGTAATCAATGGAGGATTCGGTATGGTACTGGATGGTTCGGATCAATGTGAAGAACGTATTCAGTCGATGATATCTTGGGATGTGAACAATGGAATTGCTCGTAGGGCGTGGGCCAATAATCCCGGCTCTGTTTCATCGATCAAGCTCGCTATGAATCAGAATGACGAACTCTCGATAACATTACCAAATGTTGTGGACGAGAAGATATTGTCTGACCAATACGACTAGCGCGATATTCTAATGCTATGAGTCGTGCGAAATACGATGAGCAAGCGTATTGTATTGCTTAACGGCAGTTCATTATCAATCAAGGATGTGATTGACGCCGGTGAAGGCTCAGTAGTATTCGAAATTGATGAATCAGCTGTAATTGCAATGACTGAGAGCAGGTCGGCTGTGAAGAGAATTCTAGAGAAGGGAGAAGTTGTTTACGGAATAAACACCGGTTTCGGTGCATTGTCCAGGGTCACCATAGAGCGTGACCAACTGGAGGAGTTACAATACAATCTCATTCGCAGTCATGCTTGTGGAGTAGGGGATGCAATGGAACCTGAACACGTACTGATGATGATGGTGATCCGGGCTAACACGCTGTGTATCGGGCACTCTGGTTGTCGTCCAGATGTTGTTGAATTGCTTGTTCGGATGGTTAACGAGGGAATTGCACCGGTAGTTCCCAGAATTGGTTCCCTAGGTGCTTCAGGCGATTTGGCACCACTATCGCACATGGCTCTTGGAATGATTGGAGAGGGCGACTGCAATGTCAGAGATGGCGATATCTGGGCAGAACCTCAGACATCAATATCTGCACTGGAAAATGCAGGACTTGTACCGTTGGTATTACAGGCCAAGGAAGGACTTTCTCTGATTAATGGCACAAGTCAGATGTGTGCTTATCTCTCAATTTGTGTGACGAATATGGAGCATCTAATTTTTGCCGCGGACGTTTCTACTGCCTGCTCCGTTGAGGCAATATTTGGTTCACATTCTCCCTTCGATAGTAGGGTCCACAATGCCAGACCGCAGAGGGGTCAATCGATATCAGCAGCACGTATTTCCAGTTTACTTATGGGCTCGGATATTAACAAATCACATATTGATTGTGAAAGAGTACAGGATGCATATTCATTCCGCTGTGCCCCCCAAGTCCATGGCCCGGTAATCGATTTACTAGCCGAATCTAGGCGCATGCTTCAGATTGAGCTTAACAGTGCTACAGACAACCCTCTCATCTTCACAAACGGTTCCAAAGACGATGTAATCAGCGGAGGGAATTTTCATGGTCAGAATCTATCTCTCGCGGGTGATGCTTTAGCGCTGGCTTGTCACGAGCTGGCATCGATTTCTGAAAGGCGCATCAACCATGTAATGGATCCGCAATGGACAGGGCAAAATGCATTTCTAGCAAATACTGAGGGCCTTGAAAGTGGACTGATGATAGTACAATACGTTGCTGCAGCACTTATCTCGGAGTTACATCTCTTGTCGAATCCTGTTTCAATTAGCAATGTACCGGTCAGTCTGGGAAAGGAAGACCATGTGTCTATGGGAGCAACAAGTACTTTCAGGAGCATGCAATCAAGTGTGTTGTTGGCCCAAGTATTGGCAAACGAGTTTGTTTGCAGTTGTGAGGCACTGCGGCGCACTGAATTAGATGCTGGCCTAGGGGTTCGTGCAACTACTGTGTGGGTCAATTCGCAAGTCCCAGCTCTCACTTCTGATCGAGCTATGTCCAAGGAATGTATGAAACTGGCTCAGGCACTGCTCTCAGGTGGGCTTTCTGAGACACTGGGTGAATAGATGCAAGATCGTCTGCATATGACTAGCCACCCTGGCACCAATCCAGAACCATTCACGGCCACTGTTGCTGAAATAGATGAGGATTTCATCATATTGAGTGAATCCTATTGTTACCCGCGGGGTGGTGGGCAGCCAGGGGATAGAGGGTCATTCAATGGAAATTGGGGAGATTCTGAATTTGGCGAAGTGCTTGGAGGTAATTTCATTCGTCATCCAGTAGATTCACCTGATAAATTCTCAGTAGGTGAACAAATTGAATGCAGAATCAATCAGGAAGTTCGGAACCGTCATGCCAAGATGCATACAGCACAACACATTGTTTCTGCTATGGCTGATGACCTGTGGGGAGCTGAAACGGCAGGAAATCAGATTAGTACACATTACACCAGAATAGATTTGCTGTTTGAAAACAGGGAAGTATATGACTCTCAGATATTAGAAGACTCAGTAAATGATATCATAGGCTCAAATACAGAGGTGCTAGTACATGATTGGTCGAGAGAGAAAATTGTTGGGCATGAACAGATGCGACATACAAAATTCATGGATCGAATACCCAGTTCAATCCCAACTCTAAGGGTTGTAGAGATTCAGGGTATCGATCTATGCCCTTGTGCAGGAACACATGTTGAAAATACTGATGATGTAGAATCAATTGTAATTACGAATGTCAAATCCAAAGGGGCCGGAAAATTCAGAATTACATATCAGTTTGAAAATGAATTAGAATAGGCACTATCCTATTGGTGGGCTCGGCAGGAATTGAACCTGCGATCTTCGCCATGTCAAGGCGACGTCATAACCCCTAGACCACGAGCCCGGATTTTTTTGGAATCGGTGCGTCCACATGAAGCATTCTATGCCTCATCCTACTATCTTAGAAATTCGTCCTTCGCATTCTAAGTTTGAGCACGATCCGGCTACTCTTAATCGACCATTGGACATCTGAATGAGCTTGGAATTTCTAATGGCTCCGTATGTCTTGCACTTGAGACAGAATCCTGATGCTTGCATTTCACTTACTCACATGAGATGAGTGCTATTCAACCCATCTAGCAAGGGGTAAACATGCAAAGAAATACAATATTCACATAAACGCGTCACTGAAAGCCTGTATGCTCAATCAGTTCAGACAATGATTCCGATAACCACTCTTATCGGACACACTGTATCACGAATTTAGAGGCGTAAATCCCATTCCAACCAGAATACCAGATAATATGGATTGAAAATACATCCAAATAGGTTTATACTGTAAGAAACATGAAAATAGATTTGAATTTATCTATCCAAATTTACAATAGACCCACCAATAATTGTTTTCACTATGGGATTCTCTCCTGGAGTCTGACACCATCCATCGACTGATTGAGACCATAGTATGTTGAGGTCGGCACGACCGCTTTCTACAATAGTGCCGTTAATGGAGGGGTCGTCCAAAGTTGTCGAGGGGTTCCTCGTAGCAGCTACAAGTGCAGCAAACGGATCGAGGCCCATACGTGTTGTGGCTAAATTACCAATGAAAGGCATCGATAAAATGCGGCAGTTAGGATTGTAGTCAGTTGCAAGCGAAAAGGCCCAATTATTCTCAATACATTGATTCAATGGTGAATCCAGGGGTTTACCTAGCACATAGGGAGTTCCTGGGAGGAAAGTCTGCATTGTACCGTTATCCGATGCAGCTTGCCTAGACTCTACAGATGACTTGGCCGCATGATCCCCACTAACTGAACCTAGTTCCGCTGCTAAGGCCAGTCCACCAGAATCTTCGAATTCATCTACATGTAATCGTGATGGTATTCCATGTTCCGTTGATGCTCGGACAATATATTCGGTCTCATCATTTGTGTACCATCCCTCCTCGCAGAACACATCAACCCATTTGGCAATACCCTGCTCCGCTACTGCAGGTAATTGTGAATTAACCAATTCTTCAAGGTACTCACTACGTTGGCGGCCATACGGGAAATCATGTGCGCCGAGCCATGTCGGTAGTAACTTGACTATGCTAGAATCGTCTATGGCTTTCATTGCCTCTAGTAATCTAAGTTCTGCCTCGGTTTCCAACCCATACCCACTCTTGGCCTCAATAACAGTAGTACCTGTCAAGACAGCTTGATTTGCCCTTGTAATCCCGATTCTACATAAATCACTCAAAGACATACTGCGAGTACTCAGAACTGTCTTTGCTATACCACCTCCTGCTTCGGCAATTTGGCGATAAGTCATCCCTGCCTGTCTGAGGCGCATCTCAGATGAACGATCTCCGCCCCAAAGTAGGTGTGTATGGCTATCAACTAGTCCGGGGATAATCGCCTTTCCTTTAGCATCGACAACTGCCAAATCTCCTGATATTTGTTCTGAACCATCCCACCATGGTGCGAATTCTGACTGGAGGGATTCGGAATCCCCGAAAATATGGAATTTTGAATCCTGTATCATAATGCCATGTCCGGCAGGAAATATGTTGGACTCCCTATCGAGCATCTCTGCACCAACAAGCGGTTGAGTAGTATCTCCAGAACCCATATGTGCGACTTCGCCACAGTTGAGTATCAGTACGCCCATGAGCCCCGACATACACGATGCTTGAAAGCAGTGCCTGCTTGGAAGTGATGTAGAACATGATACTAGGCATCGAGAGCACTGCCCACACACTGTCTTTTGGAGTGGTTGAAAATGATGGTCGCGCCAAGCCCTCTGTATCGAACCTGTTTAGGCCAGAAGAAGGTGGAATTCATCCTCGTGAGGCTGCTGATCACCATTCCAATGTCGCTGGAGAACTACTATCCGAAGTGATGGTGAAAAATTCTATCAGTAAATCAGACATTACTGCGATAGCATTCAGCCAGGGTCCGGGGCTCGGTCCCTGCCTGAGAGTAGGGGCTTCTGTAGCAAGGGCACTAGCAAACTCTTGGGAGGTCCCACTAATCGGTGTTAACCACTGTGTTGCTCATATCGAGATAGGGAGGAATCAGACTGGATGTGAAGATCCGGTTCTACTCTATGTTAGTGGAGGGAACACACAGGTCATAGCACGTAGAGGGAATAAGTACAGAGTCCTTGGTGAGACTCTGGATATTGGTATTGGGAACATGTTAGACAAGTTCGCTAGATCTCAGGGTATACCATTCCCAGGGGGTCCTGAGATAGAGAGACTAGCTGGTAATTGGTTGTCCAGAAATACTGAATGTTCACTTGAATCTATATTATTGCCATATGGGGTTCAAGGGATGGATCTTGGTTTCTCTGGTATACTCACAGCTGCCATCAAAAAGACTTCGACCCATGAACTAAGTGAGGTATGTTGGTCCCTCCAAGAACACTCATTCGCTGCCTGTATCGAAGTTGCTGAGAGGGCTATGGCCCACACAGGAAAATCTGAGCTCTTACTTGGTGGTGGCGTTGCTTGCAATGAGAGACTCAGGGAAATGGCATCTATCATGTGTCAGGAAAGAGGAGGGGAGTCGTATTCTCCCAACAAGGGGTATTGTGTCGACAATGGCACAATGATAGCAGAATTAGGGAGAAAAATGCTAGAGTCTGGTTCTCTGACTACACTGCAAGACAGTGCGGTATCGCCTGGGCTGAGAACTGATCAGACCATAGTCACATGGCACTGATGTAGATGTCCTGAGAAGCCTTATGAGACCTTGTTGCGCGTGCCCGGCTGGAGTTTGGTCATCTAGTGCAGAAGCGTCGACGTTCCAAGGCAGTCCCAAAGGACATATTCGGCAATGCACCTAAGCCGGTTGCTTCCAAAAAAGAGGTAGTCAAACAGCCTCAAACTAGCAAACCACTACCTACTCCTGTCCCTGCTCCAGTACCCGAAATCAAGGATGAAGAAGAGCCTCCTGTAATCGAAGATAAGGTTCCCGAACCTACAGAAGAGATTACTCAAACACCCGATGAGGAGGTCATTCAGAGTCAGATACTTGGGACCACTAGGCGCAAGTCAATCGGACTGCAACCGATGCAGGGAGAGAGTGTAGAAGATCCATCTGCCAACGTAGTCAGTGATAAGGCACAAGAGTTGATTGACGAAAGTAAACTACGTGCTAAGAATGAGCAAGAAGAAGAGTCAGTTACTGAACCAGTCAAAATTCCGACCATCCAGAGGGAGGTGCCCAAACCAAAACCCCCCACACCTAAGTTTAGACGTAGGAGAAATTCATTCCAACCCGCAGCACGCGCCAAGCGATTAGATCGTAGCCGTCATATGGAATACAAGTACGAAGTTCGGGGACTGATGGTGGATATTGGGGTGGAAGAGGAGCACCGATCCAATGTCCTCGGAACCATGTGGGCTAAGGGCGAGAGGCAGAACGCTGCCGAAGCAAAGGAGTTTCTCGAGAGCAAACATTCAGAAGGAGTCCTCACTGAAGAGCAGTTTAACAGACTCTGTGATGTTATAGACAGGTACACAGTCAGGAGATAGAATATGTCAGTAGTAGAACAAAATTCAGTGGTTTCAGTAATGTATACGGGTACATTCCCCGACTCCGGAGAAGTATTCGACTCAAATGTCAACCAACCGCCGTTAGTATTTCTCGTCGGCCATGGAAACATCATAGAGGGATTCGAACAGGAGATACTCGGAGCAGCTGTGGGGGATGTTAAGGAATTCACCTTGACACCTGAGATGGCTTACGGGCACCGAGATGAAGCCGCTGTGCAACCAATTCCAAGAAGTCAATTTCCTGAGGGTATGGAACTGGAAGTAGGAAGGGTTGTGGGTGCGCAGAGCGACCAAGGACCTGTGCAGTTCACAGTAGTAGAGATTAATGATGACATTGTTATTGTAGATCTTAACCATCAAATGGCTGGATACACGTTGCATTTCAGCGTCGAAATAGTCGAAATTCGTGAGGCTACTTCAGAGGAGCTTGATCATGGGCACGCTCACGGTCCGGGACACCATCACCACTAGCACATTGTTGATGGTGCAATTCGTCCTCCCCGGATTATGCGGAAGAGTCGGTCCAAGACCATGAGTGGTATGGACAGGTCTGATATATCCACTAATGAAGCCGCCAGAGCCGCTGGTTACCCTCCAGAGGGGCATCCAATGCCAGGGGATCCGCCATACACTAGGGGGATACACTCTGATATGTACAAAAGCAAACTTTGGACTATGAGACAGTATGCTGGATTTTCCTCAGCAAAGGAGACAAATCAACGATTTAAGATGCTCCTTGAACAGGGGCAGACAGGGCTTTCAGTGGCTTTTGATTTGCCTACTCAACTCGGACTAGACTCTGATCACCCGCGTTCACTCGGTGAAGTTGGTAAGGTTGGTGTGCCAATAGATACTATCGAAGATATGCGGCAAATGTTTGATTCAATAGATCTTTCAGAGGTCTCTACATCAATGACAATAAATGCGCCAGCAACTGCATTATTGGCGATGTACGTAGCAGTTGCTGAGGAGCAAGGAGTACCTAGAGAAAGTCTGAGGGGAACTGTCCAAAATGATATACTCAAAGAATATATTGCTAGAGGTCTGTACGTCTATCCTCCTGCACAATCTATGAGGCTTACAACAGATCTGATGGACTGGTGCATAGTTAACGCCCCTTCGTGGAATTCGATTTCCGTCAGTGGTTATCACATGAGGGAGGCGGGTTGTACCGCAGTAGAAGAAGTTGCATTAACTCTCTCGAACGCACTACAGTATACTCGAAGTGCAATCAATGCTGGTTTGAATGTAGACGACTTTGCCCCACGAATGTCATTCTTCTTTAGTTCACATAACGATCTATTCGAAGAGGTTGCAAAATTCCGTGCAGCTAGATTACTATGGCATGAATTGATGCAAGTTGAGTTTCAACCTGACAACCCCCGATCAAGCCAATTGAGATTCCACACTCAGACTGCAGGAGTCACACTGACGGCACAACAGCCCCTGAATAATGCTGTCCGGGTTTCCTATCAAGCACTGTCCGCGGTCCTAGGAGGCACGCAATCTCTGCACACAAATAGTTTCGATGAAGCCATCGGTCTTCCTACTGAAGAATCTGCAAGAATTGCCCTTCGGACGCAACAGATAATTTCTGAAGAAACAGGTGTAGCAAACAGTGTTGACCCATTAGCTGGGTCCTACTTAGTAGAGGAAATGACATCGCGCATAGTCTCCGAAGCGAAGGCTCTGATTGAACAAATTGACTCCCAGGGTGGTGGATTGGAATGTATAAAATCAGGACTCCAACAGAGAATGATACACGACAGCGCTTGGAAAAATCTGCAGGAGATAGAGTCGGGTGAGATTGGAGTCGTTGGAGTCAATTCCTATCTCGAAGACAATGAGTATTCAATAAACACGCAGAAATTTGATTCGGCGGGTGTTCAGGCTAGGCTAGATGCTTTGACAGAGTACCGTGACAACAGGAATCAGAAATCCGTAAATACTGCACTAGAACTGCTAGAAAATGCATGTACAGGAGAAGATAATGTGATGGAGCCTATGATCGAATCTGTCAAAGCAGGGGCGACAATTGGCGAAGTTAATGGAGTATTGAAATCGGTTTTTGGCACTTGGATTTCACCGAGCGGGGTGTAGGCATGAGTGATGTATCGGTCGATCACATAGGTATCGCTTCAGAGTCTATAGATCTAGCTAGTGGGTTCTGGGAACTACTTGGATTCAAACAGAGCTCAGAGCATGTGAATGATGAACAGGGTGTACGAATATTGATTCTAGAAGGAAATGTATCATCGGCCAAAATTGAGTTGCTTGAACCATTGGGGCCGAATACCCCCATTGGAAAATTCATATCGAATCATGGTGAAGGAATACAACAACTAGCTGTCAGAGTTGAAGATATTGAATCTACGATTACACAATTGATTTCATCAGGTGTGAGGATGATAAATGAACAACCTGTAAATGGGGCATCTGGCAGCATTATTGCGTTTGTTCACCCATCATCTACTGGTGGCGTCCTTGTCGAACTGGTAGAGCATATTAATTGACAATCATCAAAAAGGACTCCTAATACGGGGCGTCATGAAGACCTCGATGAATCGCCTTCACACGAATGATTCTCTGACCTCGCAAATTGTTGCTAAAGAGGTGGTGTTCCTTTCTGAAACTCTAGGTAACCTGCGCGATTCAGGAGAGATATCCAATGATGCTTATCTCGAAGCTGGGGGCATTCAGGGTGGACTGGCACTAATTGCTAGCCTAATCGACCAAGATGTATCTGATGATGAAATTCAAGAAGGATTGGATCAGTTGGTTGTTAGAGCGTTTAGAATTAGCACTAACTATCCAGAGATGGATGAAAAGATAGAGAATTACAGAAGTTAGTATTCGTATAGTATTACTATGCGAATACTTATCAATGGGTACTCTGGCCGAATGATGTGCCTAAAGTGAGCTTTGACATACCCTCAGAACTGCTAAGTGACCTTCGAAATCATGTTGGTGATGACAAGAAATTCGTATCACTTGCGGATGCTGTCAGGACAGCATGTAGAAAACTCCTCGATCAATTAGAT
>NTJT01000030.1 GCA_002457605.1 Marine Group II euryarchaeote MED-G34
GATTGTTCTGTCGGGCGCCAGTCACTACAAGCCACCGATCATCGTCCGGTGTTGCTCGGTCTTCAGGGAGGGGGATACTCTCCCTACCTGAAAGATAGGCCCCGGTCACACTTTCCTTACTATTGAGGAGTTGGTCAAGACTGCCATTGGACACCACTCTGCCGCCCTCCTTGCCCGCACCTGGTCCAAGATCTACTAGCCAGTCTGCTTGACGTAGGGTTGCCTCATCATGCTCTACCACAAGTAGGGTGTTACCGAGTGAAGTCAGTTCTCTCAGTGTTTCCAGTAATCTGCCGTTATCCCTTGGATGGAGTCCTATGCTGGGCTCGTCGAGGACATACATAACCCCAGTCAGACGAGTCCCTATCTGGGTGGCCAAGCGGATTCTTTGAGACTCGCCGCCCGAGAGGGTGTTGGCGCGGCGGTCGAGAGTTAGGTAGTCGAGACCCACGAGGGCAAGGAAACGGAGACGGGATTCGATTTCCTTGATGATCTCGTGGGCGATGAACAGCGACCTCTCGTCGAGATGTTTGGTCTTCGTGACAGTTTTGGTATGGGGCTCCTCACGGTCGAGTCTGGACCAAGTATCATCCAAGCCTCCGATGCGCCAGTGCTGGACCACGGCAAGTGCCTCTAGGACGCTGCAGAAAGAAATCTCAGGTAGAGAGATACCGCCCACCGTGACCATGCTCACAGCACTGTTCAGCTTCTGGCCCTTGCAATCGGGGCACGGTTCGTCGGTCATGTACGAAGTGAGTCGGGACCTAGTCCGGTTCGAGCTAGTGTCTGTGTAAGTCCTTCGGAGACGAGCGAAGACGCCTTCCCAAGGACGAACCATCTGGTATGAGGATCCTTTTTGAGAAACGAAATTGAAATTGATAGTGGTGTCTCCCGAGCCATTCAGTAAGATATTCTGGGCCTCTTCGTCCAACTGGCCAAATGGGATATCATGTGGAATCCCATAGTGTTCACAGGTCTGTGTCATCTGTGTCCTGTACCACCCAGACATCATTGAGCGACGGAACGGAGTGATGCAGCCTTCACCGACTGTAGCGAGGCGATCTATGACGAGATCAGGGGAGAAGTTCCTCTGAACACCGAGTCCTTGGCATGATGGGCATGCACCCAGGGGGTTGTTGAATGAAAAGACGCGTGGGCTCATCTCCGGAAGGAAAGCTCCGTGCTCGGGGCAGGCGAACTCCTCAGAGTACGCAATCGACTCGCCTTGAGCCGTCTGGAACCTCTGCTCCTCAGAGTCGTCGGACTTTCTCGGTTTGGGTGCCTTGAGGCTCTCTATTGCCACGGCACCAGCACCTAGTCTGAGTCCGGCTTCGACTGCTTCAGTGAGGCGTTGGCGGCTTACCCTCTCGAGACGGATTCTATCGATTCTAACATCTATATCGTGACGCAGATTCTTCTCAAGCTCAGGAGGGTTTTCGAAATTAGCATCGCGCCCATTCACTCTACCCTCGAGATATCCTTGCTCAACTAGGGCTCGGAATAGGTCGGCGTGGGTCCCCTTACGGTTGCGGACTGCTGGACTCCAGACAGCTACCGCGTGACCCTCAAATCGCCATAGTACATCGTCGACTATCTCCTGTACGGTTCGCCTTGCGACCTCCTTACCACAATCAGGGCAATGAGGGAGGCCGACCCTTGCCCAAAGCAGGCGCATGTAATCCATGATCTCAGTGACCGTGGCCACCGTAGATCTGGGGTTGTGACTGCCTTGCTTCTGGTCAATGCTGATGGCAGGAGAGAGGCCTTCGATACTGTCACAGTCCGGCTTCTTCATCTGACCAAGGAACTGCCTCGCGTAGGAGCTGAGGCTCTCGATGTAGCGGCGCTGGCCCTCGGCATAGAGTGTGTCGAAGGCTAGGCTTGACTTTCCCGAGCCGGACACACCTGAGAGAACGACGAACTTACCCCTTGGAATCTTGACGTCGATGTTCTGGAGATTATGAGTACGTGCCCCCCTAACCTCTATCCATCCATCTTTGGATGCGCCATTCTTCAGTCGCTTAGCCATGTATGAACTTCCTTGTGGAAGCATGCGTGCGCGAGGATGTCCTTGAATTCATGTATTCTAAAGATCTAGTTTATTGTGCCGTCGCCCAGCTTATTTTTCTCTGAGCCGTCAAACCAAATCACCCTACAATCAACACAGGAGTCCAGGTCCATTGTTTCCTCGGCATTGGGTATGGCTGCTTTCACTCCAGCCACAACAAGGTTCAATGCCCATCCAACTACAATTTTATCTGCATCATAAGAACCTACACGATTAATTCGAAGATTAGTCTCATCATCTGCAGGAATGTAGGGCACAGAGAAAGTTCCCATTTTCTCATCACATATTGGGCACTGTAAATCGCTACTGGATGGGGCCATGCTGTCAATCAATGAGTTGAGTTTTACTAAGGATGGTTCATCGAATATGTACGCCATTTCCTTTTCTTCCAACATTGTTCCCCGACAAGAGTCGCAATGGTGAGTTTTCGAGTTAATGATCCCATAACTGCTGTTAACAATGAAAGCAACGCCGAAGAGAACTACGACTACTATATGTGGATGAGGAGGATAGCCGTTAGTTGCGAGAGCAGTATTTGACCAGTCATATACCAAGAAGGATCCTATCAAGTAAATTCCGGCTAGCACCATGATACCCAAGGATATTGCCATAGAGAGGTCTGTGAAGCCGACTTGTGTTTCTTCGTAAGTCATCGTTCCGCACCCTCTTGGGCACTCGAACTGCTCGTGTGTGGAGGTTTGTTGCTCGGGTGAAAGCGTCTTTTCTTTCTCCGTTTTCTGCCCCGCGTGAATGAAAAAAGTCGCCTCTGGAACTTCGGCCGACATTCCCTGGTGCTTGTTGCATACTCCAGTCGTTCTGAACTCCAAGGCGTTGCAGCCTTCGACGGCACAGTTGCGATTGCCCATGAGATAATACTCGACACTGGATGCTTCAATATTTGGGCGGCATTATTGTAGCATCGATTCTGAAGAGATGTGTACATTATCCACCGTGCTTATCACAATACCTTTCGTTTAGATGGAGATTGGAACATCGCACCTTTTCCCCTCCTTTGAAATAATGCTTGCATCGACGAGGTATCGGCCTAGTTTGTTTTGTGGACTGCAGAGTTTTGGCGGCTTCCATTGTCTGCCTCTTGTTTGCAGATTTCGATTCAAGTCTCCTAATACTGAGTTGATCGAGATAGGCTTTCTCTTGAGATTGGTAGAAATTATGACCCCATAGTAAGCCAAGCGTTACGCAAGTTGGAATTGTGATACCCAGATAGACTAAGCCCGCTACTGTGTTGAAGAGAGCATCGCCAAAGGCGCCCTGGCCAGTTCCCGGATTGAGAAGAGTTGGCCCAATGCTTGGTTGAATGAGAAAAATATGGATAATGAGGGCCGCAAAAAAGCCTCGGACTGCTCCCCTCCACAGTAATTCTACGGGATCAGGTAGCATCCTGACTGCCGTTTCATAGATTGAAAGGCCGACAAATACACCAGCGCCGACCAAAGCGGCCTCCTTGCGATTATCACTTTCATGGACTTTTTTTGCAATAAGAGCAGTGTGCCCAATACCCGGTGTGCCAACTTCGAATTTATCAAAAAATTTAGTATCTCGATGGTCGAGACAATATCCGGTTCTTCTGAATTCCATAGTATCACAGTTTTCGACTGCGCACTGTCGGTTGCCGACTGGGGAGAGGGGGAAGAAATTGGGGTTGAGAACTGATTTGAGCTCTTGTTTCAACCAATCTTCTTTTTCCTTGATGTATTCCTCTAATTCTGATTCGGTTAACCGGGAGAGTTCTTCATCGCTGAGGAACTCCCCGGGTCCTTCGTCAGACACAAACAAATGGGGGTGGAGTGTAGTAATTAGGTTTCTACCGGCACCAAAGTGCATCGATGATGTCACCAGACTCCGCGTCGGTGTCAGGTGGGAGTAATGTCAGGCCATTGTGAGCCACCATACTATGGATATTGCCGCTGCCTTGGTGGGTGTGCACGCTAGCTGTCATTCCGTCCTCGCCGGCCTCTATTCTGATTCTCCTCATGCAGAGTTTTCCGGGCGCGCCTTTGATGCCTTCAGTAAGCTTGACTCTGACTCTGTCAGTGAGAGAGGGGCCGTTTTCAGGATGGGCTTTCATGCAATGAGAGAGCCAAGGGGCGACGAGAGAGATGAACACCACGTGACTGCTGACAGGATTCCCTGGAAGGCCGAAGAGGGGTGTTCCATTCCAAGTCCCGAAGAGAGGGGGGCCGCCGGGTCTGATTTTTATTCTCCAGAAAGAAAGATTTCCCTCCTCTTCCATCAGGCGACGGACGAGGTCCCACTTCCCCATACTGACTCCCCCACTGGTGAGGATTGCATCGCATTCACGGGCGGCATTGTCGAGGGTTGCTCGTAATCCGTCGATAGTGTCGTGAACGACATCGTAGCGGACCGCCTGACCACCCATCCTCTCGATCAACACGGCAATGCCGTAGGAGTTGGATTCGTGTATCTGCCCAGCAGTGAGTTCGTCACCTGGGGGTATGAGTTCATCTCCAGTGCTGATGATGGCTAGTTTGGGTCGAACTACGACTTCAATCTCACCATGACCCATGGTCGCAGCCAGGGATATCTCCGCTGGACCTAGGTGGGTGCCCTTCTCCAGAGCTTCCTGTCCGACTTGTAGATTCTCGGCTCTCTTTCGTATGTATCCAGGTCGGGTGGGTCCAAGGATCTGAACTGTGTTGCCGACCTCCTTCGAGTCCTCGACCATCACGATGGCGTCAGCGCCCTCTGGGACTGGTGCTCCTGTCATGATTCGGCAAGCCTCGCCCGTGCCGACCTCAGGGGGTGCCTCGCCCCCGGCCTTACTGGTTCCAATGATGGAGAGTGTTGTGCCTTCGGCCTTGCAGTCGGCGACCCGTACGGCCCAACCATCCATAGCAGAGTTGTCGAATCTTGGATCGTCCACCTTCGAAGCGAGGTTTGTAGCTAGGACGCGTCCGGCGGCGTCATCCAACAGCACCGTCTCAGTTTTCCTGCCTATGGTCTCAAGGCATGCGAGCTCGATGGCCCGCTGTAGGGTGACGCTGGTCTCCATGGCGGTTGAGTGGCGGTTGAGTTGAAGTGTTCTTCCTATGTCGCTGGTCTGTGTTTTCAGGTGAGATGTGGCTAATTCTGGCCGGCCTCTTCATCGTGGCAGCACTGTACTCCTCTGTCGGTCATGGAGGAGGTTCGGGCTACCTTGCAATCCTCTCACTCACTAGTTACGGTTCTGCTGAGGCTATTTGGTTGAAGCAATATGCGTGGTCGCTGAATCTAATTGTGGCTGGATTGGCCTTTTGGCATTATTACAAAGAGGGGCATCATGACTGGAGTCGGTCTTTGCCATTCATAGCAGCAAGTGTTCCTCTAGCTGCTTTGGGAGGATACATGAGTGTGGGAGGGAATATCTACGATCTTCTACTCTCTGTAGCCTTAGTAGTTGCAGCGTGGAGATTGTTTGCGGGAAAACGGGAAACCGGGCAGGTAGAGATGCCTGGGCGACCCAAGGCTGTCGCTGTTGGTGGGGGCATTGGCCTTGCTAGTGGTGTGGTGGGTATCGGAGGTGGCATTTTCCTATCACCAGTGATGATGTTGAACAACTGGGCGACAGCCAAACAAACCGCTGCAACTGCGGCGCTTTTCATCTGGTTAAATTCTCTAGCTGGATTGGTTGGGGCTGGTCTATCAGGTCAAATCGGCCTAGATGTGGATTTGCTTGGGGCATTCGGAATTGCTGTCATGATAGGAGGAGTACTTGGTTCGAGATATGGTTCGGAGGTTTCCTCACAGAATAGTATCCGGGGCCTGCTCATCCTAGTGCTATGCGCGGCTGCAGCACGCAGATTCCTCGGTGTGATGGGAATATGATGTGGTATCATAGCCCAATCATGTCTTCATGGCCACACTCAGAATAAGCACATATGACCTTGTAGCGTTCCCGCTTGGGTTGTGGAATCTGCATGATCGAACCACACATTGAACATTGGTGGTTGACTACTTCTGGCTTCTTATTCTCCTCATCAAAATCCAGTGGCTCCAAGATCTCTTGGGAGACTGTCCACCCAACTTGGTCGGAATAGGTATCCTCCTCCTCAGTTAGTCGATTTTGCTTAAGGCCGAGTTTAATTTTAATTCTACGACCTCTCTTCTTTGGGACGGAACTGGGTTTCTTCCCACGGCCTAGACCTGATCCTTTCTTGCCACCTTTACGTCGTCCTTTCGTGGGTTTCTTGGCCTTTGGAGGGGATGGTGGAGGTGGTGCTTTCTTGGCCTTTGGGGGGGATGGTGGAGGTGGTGCTTTCTTGGCCTTTGGGGGGGATGGTGGAGGTGGTGCTTTCTTGGCCTTTGGAGGTGGTGGAGGACCTTTCTTGGCCTTTGGAGGTGGTGGTGGAGGTGGAGGTGGAGGTGGGGTCTTCGCCATGGCTAACGCCTCATGCAAACACAGAGTCCCTTTGAAGAAATCGGGGGGATGCTAGGATAATCACGCTGGGAACTCAATCAAGGCGTGAACAGGAATAGGTGAGAGGGCCTTTCTAGCGCCGAGACCGGAGAGTTCGATTACGAACAGTGAGCCTGTCACTTCCGCACCCTGAGCAGAACAGAGCTCGATACAGGCGCCCACTGTTCCACCAGTAGCTAAGAGATCGTCTACTATCACAACTTTCTGGCCGGAATAAAGGGCGTCAGTATGCATCTCAAGTGTGTTTGACCCATACTCGAGATTGTACTCTGCACTTATGGTGTCAGATGGTAACTTACCTGGTTTGCGAACCGGAATAAATGAGATTCCTAACTCATTAGCTAGAAGTGGCCCGAAGATGAAGCCACGGGCTTCTGGGCCGACGACCGCTTCGGGCCGCCAGCCCATATTCTCCATATCACTAACAAAGCGTTTTGTAATGTCTGACATGAGGCCTGGATTGCCTAACACAGGGGTGATATCCCGGAACATAATCCCCTCTTGGGGGAAGTCCGGCACCGTGCGAATGGCGCCTCTCAGGCTTTGGAGCAACTCGTCAGACATGCTACCCGCTTCGTTGTGGGATGGGCCCGGGCCTTCAGGCTATGCCGTCTGGCCCGGGTTTCCCGTTACGTAATTCCCGCTCAGATCATTCCGAGTATGTACTGGAACGTCGACTCGTCGCCGGGTCCCAGGTAGAACATTGCCATCAATCCAAACAGAGTCCACATGACTGGGTTTAGTTCGTCCATCTTGCCCATTCCGAGCTTGATGGCCACATAGCTGATGATTCCCCATGCGATTCCATCTGCAATCGAATATGTGAACGGCATCAGGCAGATCGTTAGGAAGGCAGGTAGTGCCATTTCCTTGTCCGCCCAGTTGATGTCCGCTGCTTGGCGCATCATCAGAGCGCCGATGATAACCAGAGCGCAGGCAGCCGCGAATGTCGGGACGGCCTGGAACAGGTCTGAAAAGAACAGTCCTGTGAGCATCAAAACACCCACAGTAACCGCTACAAGACCTGTCTTTCCACCTTCCTCAACACCAGCAGCCGACTCGATATATGTCGTAGTCGTGCTGGTTCCACAAAGTGCGCCGACTATGCTTGCTGCAGCGTCGGACACGAATGCCTCGTCAGAGTTCATCAACTCGTCGTTCTCATCGACGTAGCCGGCCTGGCGACCCACAGAGTAGAGGGTCCCAGCGGTGTCGAAGATATCAACGAACAGGAAGGTAATCATCACTAAGAGGAAGTCACCCCAACCTGCGCCATCGGCTATGTCGCCCAGAGCGCCCGTGGCTGCCATCAAAGACTCATCAGGCAAACCAACGAATCCGAACGCAGCGGTTGGCCACTCAGCGTATGCAGAGCCCCAACCAGCACCGCCGGCCATGAAGTCGTTGTAGGGGTCGTATGCACCGACCGCCCAGCCCCAAACCGAGGCTATTCCAATACCAATGATGATTGCACCCTTGACTCCTCTGGCCATCATCACGGCTATCGCAATGAGGCAAACCATAGAGATGAGTGCGCCGTGTTCATAGGTGAATGACTCGGTTACACCGAGATTCACCAAAGTAGCGCCGTCATCTTGGATCCAACCCATCTCTCGAAGACCGATGATTGCCAGGAACATGCCGATACCGGCTCCTGTAGCTATCTTCAGATCCGTCGGGATTGAGTTAATCATCAATGTTCTCCATCCACCGATTACCGGAATAGCCGGCACCGACATCAAGAGGAACAATATTCCCTCAACGAACACAGCGGCTAGGGCTACTTGCCAAGATATACCCATGCCGAGGACCACTGCGAACGTAAAGTACGCATTCAGTCCCATTCCAGGGGCTAGTGCGAACGGTAAGTTCGCGTAAAGCCCCATTATCGTACAGCCCACGAAGGCGGCAATTGCCGTCGCGAACAGTGCGTCATCGAAGGGGATCCCTGCAACCGAGAGCATGGCTGGGTTAACCAAAAGGATGTACGCCATTGTCAAGAATGTCGTCACCCCAGCCCTAATCTCTGCATCGACAGTAGTTCCCGCTTCTGTCACTCCAAATTGTTGATCTAATGCTTCCATTTTTTCACCTTATTTTCTACTATACCACAGCTCTCGCCTAGGTAGACCGACTGATGCCCTGAACGGCCTATGAATGGTTCGGAAGAAAAAAAGACTCATTCTAGGAGTATCTCGACTCTATTGGTAGGAAGGTGGACCTTCATTTCCTCTGCAAATACTGTGGAAAGGGCCTCTCTACCCTCCTGATCCGCATGAAAAATAACAACATGACGAGGCGCGCACGCACGTGCGAAGGAAGCGAGTTCTTTTTGTCCCGCGTGATTTGATAGAGAGAATTGTTCAACCTCAAGATCGATTGGTGTGATGTTTCCAAATATTCGTAATTTCCCTTCATCTAAGAGTAAGCGGCCGCCAGACCCCTCCGCTTGATACCCAGTCAGTAGAATGGCATTGGCCCTTTGGTGCCTGAGTCTATTGGCATACCAAATTGAAGGTCCCCCATCGAGCATTCCGCTCGTAGTCACAATGACATTTGCATCCAAGGCCTTTCGGCGGTCAGATTTCCCCGAAACGCGTCGACACCAACGCCAAGTTTTACTGAGGCCCTTCGGCTCTCGTATCGATTCGGGGTGTTCCATCCAAAGTTGTGTAACTCTTGTCCCCATCCCATGGTAGTGTACCTCTAGATTGGGTGCTTCTCTTCGGAGAATCCTAAGGATATCCTGACCTCGCCCAGAAGCGAATGCGGGGACAAGGGCGGTGCCGCCTCGATCCACTACCTCGAGGACCTTTCTGACAAAACGTTCCTCTTCTTCTATACGAGGGGGGTGTATTCGATTGCCATAAGTTCCCTCAAGAAATAGTATATCACATTCAACTGGTAATGCTCCCAAAACATTTGGGCTGGCTCTAGTATCCATATCCCCCGACCAAAGAATGCGTAACTCCGGCGTCTCTATCTCAACCATTACCGCACCAGGAATGTGTCCGGCCCGATGAAACCTACATTTCCAGGCCCCAATCTCAAACCACTCACCGATCTGATGTGTTGTCCAAGCTTGGAGTGCTTCTCCTAAATCCCGTTTATCCCATGCTAAAGGATATCCTTCTATCTTTGAGACCTTGTATGTATCTCTCCACATTACTTCTGAGAGAGATGCAGTAAGGGGACTCGCGTGTAATCTTGTACCAAGATGTCCAACTAACCAGGGCGCCATTCCGATATGATCAATATGACTATGAGTGATTATTGCATGATCTACGTTGGGACACTCTGCAGGATATTTTGGAGGGCGTGTTGGTGCTAATCCATAATCGATTAGGAGACGCGTTCCTGTAGAGTCCTCTAAGATGCAGCCGACATTACCAACTTCATCTCCACCACCTAGAAAGAAAGCTCTCAGACCACGCTCAACCGGTTCGTCAGGATAGGTGCTTGTGCGACCAGGAGTATAGAGGACCATAGGGGGGCGTATCGTTCATCTTTCATCAGGCAACCGCTCCATCCCTCTCATTTCCAGTCGAAAGGTGAACTCTTTGTTATGTGATCATTGGT
The DNA here is from genome assembly GCA_002457605.1 of Marine Group II euryarchaeote MED-G34. GTDB lineage: Archaea > Thermoplasmatota > Poseidoniia > Poseidoniales > Thalassarchaeaceae > Thalassarchaeum. The sequence goes on from NTJT01000030.1 coordinate 10,086, forward strand.
TTACTAAGAATGTTTAATTCATACATTCTACATAACACGATTAGCTATCGAAATAAGACTAGATATTCACGTTCATATCGAATCATCTTTCAAAATATGTCCTTCAATGGAAACAAAGGGGTGGGGGCATTCTTAGATGGTGGTTTCTCCTCGAGAGAATATGACCAGAATAGTCGACGCCGTCTTCGAAGTGGACGAAGATCGATGTTTTGGCTGCGCGGCCTGCATCGCTTTGTGTCCTGTCGATGCTCTTCGTCTGGAGGGAATTATGGTGTATGTAGACGAACCTGTCTGCACTCATTGTAAGTTATGCATTCCCGCATGTCCTGTGTTTGCATTGGATATTGTGAAGAATTCTATTGGAGTGGTTGAATAGTGAATATAGCAATTCTTGGATCACCAAAAGTGGCGTTGGAATGTGCCCATTCAATTCTTGACGAAACACCCACTGCTCGAGTAGTCGTTTATACTGAAGAAGCTGAAATAGGATTTCCTGAAATACCAGTCTCAGAGGAAATTATCTTGACTGATGCACTTACAACAATTCCTGAAAATTGGTATAGCACGATTCCTGTTGGGATTGATCAAGATATCCCATCTAAGACTGCACACTCGTGGTTAGTAAAACTCCTTGCAATTAGACTAGCTTCAAGAGGCACCCAATTCCTCCTTCGAACTACAATTCTAGAGAT
>NTJT01000031.1 GCA_002457605.1 Marine Group II euryarchaeote MED-G34
TCAGGCGGGCATCGTGGAATCACTCCCAGTGCATCACCGGCCTTGTACTGTAGACCGGAGTCACCGAGATCGAAGACAAGGTGTCGAGTCTCCTTGCGCGAACCCTCACCATTGAGAACGTAGTTCTCATTCAGATTGGAGGAGTATGGATTCTTTGCGCTCCAATCCGACATGTCAAGCCTCCTGAATGCTCGTTCCCCGCGAGACACGACCTGTTTATGAAGAAATGCTGAACGGGTACTGTGAGCGTAGAGAGAGGGGAGGCGATGAGGTCAAGTCATGGTGCCCTCATCGCGGCTCGTGGCGCGCATCGACTTCCTCGGCACAGGGAATGCCTTCTCGCCCCCGGGTAGGATGCATGCGTTGGCACTGCTGGACGGCAGTGTGCTAGTAGACGCGCCACCGACGGCGCTGGTCCAGCTGCGGAGGGCCGATATCTCACCCGCCAATCTCAAGCACCTCATGATTACCCACTGGCACGCTGATCACATCTTCGGCTTCCCATTCATACTGCTTGAGAGGAAGTACATCTCGGACCCCAAATCTGAGAACGCATTGGGAATCCACCTCAGACCCGGCGGTAGAGAACTACTCAGTGACTTGTGCAGAACGGGATTCCCAGGGAGTCTCGATGACGCCCTAGGGGATGGAGTCGCCTGGTCAGAATCGGAGACGGGTGAACTGGCAGGAACGGACTGGAGTTTCGAAAGGTTTCCTGTGAGTCACACTCCGGAGACCGATCCCCATGGCTACGAGTTTGTTCACTCAAGTGGATTCAGACTCCTCCACTGCGGAGACTCAGGTCCTTGCGAAGGGATCGAGCAGCGGGCCCCGAATGCCGATGTCGTGCTACTTGAAATGGGGATTCCTGATTTCGTGGACAGCCCCAACCACCACACTCCATCGGATGCAATTACATTCGCTCAGAGGCATCCTCACACGCTGGTCTTGGTAACTCATAACTTTGCAAGCGCCACTGGAGTGGAAGTAGGTTTTAGAATGCCTGATATGCCCGATTCGATTATCCAACTCGAAGATGGTGACTGCCTGAATATAGGCGATGATGGGGAGTTATCTCTGCAAAGAAATTCGTGAATAATTTATCTTGTTTTATATTAGCTTTCTTTGAGCCCCGGGGTAGTTCCCAGAAATAGTGCCAGATGTCACTGTTGGAGAGTCCTCGGCAGACTCGATTAACTGCCATATTGCCAGGAGAGGGGGAAATATATGAATGAGTGAATTTGATGCAATAAATACACTGAAATTATATTGATAAAAAAGCCTGACTGAGTACAATTAAGCGGGATCTCAGGTGAATGATAGAGGGCTATGGTATTGAGGCATTAGAGGGCATGATAATCAAGCAAAATTTCATTCTTCTCGGACAGTCTTATTACCTCCTGCACCCTCGCTGAGAATCCGCGTTCGCCGACACCTACTCGACCAGAGTAAGAGGGGGGCTGGATACGCGACTGGACCCCGGGTGAAAGAAAATGGAAGGAAACATTTTCGAAAAGATTCTCGGCCAAGACAGTCTCTTCGTTGACAGGCGAGCGTTCGATCACGCCTTCGAGCCATCTACCCTGCCTCACAGGGACCACGAAGTGGATGCCTTGGTACGCAATATGGTTGATGCTTTGAATGGCCATATCCCTTCGAACATGCTTCTCTATGGAGTACCCGGATCAGGCAAAACTGTGGTCACGAGATTCGTCTTAGGGCAGCTTCTCGACAAGGGCAAGGAGATGGGGCAAAGCGTTGAGACCTACGAGATCAACTGCCGTGTCGTGGATACCAAGTACCGCGTCGTCCAGAGCATTGCCTCTCAACTCGCTCGACGAGGGGACACTCCAATTCCATTCACTGGCTGGCCCACTGACAGAGTCCTCGATGTCCTGATTGAAAGGATGGACCGAGCAGGAGGGGTGCACATCCTAGTACTGGACGAAATCGACAATCTCGTGGCCAGAGCTGGAGATGGTTTGCTGTACAACCTGACCAGCTTGAACACTTCTCTGAAAAACGCCCGCTGCTGTCTCATCGGAATCAGCAACGATCTGCACTTCACTCAGCAACTCGACCCTCGAGTCAGCTCGAGGCTTAGTCAAGAGGATGTCGTCTTTCACCCCTACGGGGCTCCGGAGATTCAGGACATCCTAACCGAGCGTGTTAGCACCGGTCTTCGCGAGGGAGTCCTCGATTCTGGTGTGCTTGAACTCTGTTCGGCACTGGCCGCACAGGAGCACGGGGACGCGCGTAGGGCGCTCGACCTGTTGCGCATCTCAGTGCAGAAGGCGGAGCAGCGGGCTCAGAAGATTGTGGACCCGAGGCACGTCAGGCTGGCACAGAGTCAGTTGGAGTATGACCAAGTGACTCCTGTACTGAAGACTCTGCCACTGCACCAAAAGTTGTTACTATTCTCAATCAGGCTGAACGAAGATAATGGCCTGAGGAATATCTCCACTGGAGAGACTTACCGTACCTATACCGAAGCATGCATGAAGATTGGTGTCGAGCCACTCACTCCTAGGCGAATATCTTCGCTGCTCAACGAACTCGATACTCTCGGGTTGATTATGGCTAGGAACGTCAGCAAGGGCCGCGGTGGAAGGAGCAAACAGGTCAACTCGGCCATACCCAAGGCGGTGGACGCCATCACCACAATGAGTGAGAGTGAACCCATGATTGCCGAGGCCGCACTCGGCAGATACAACCTCCAGAGTCAACTCTGAGAGGCTGTTCTTCCCTCAGACAATCGTTAAACCGAAGGGCAAGGTCGCCGGCTCGATGTCCATGCAGGAATCCGAGTGGGGCAGTGCCCTGACCAGACCTAGTAGCACTGCTTCCAGCGCCGCCGTCTTACTCGGTGCCTGGGTACTGTTGCTGACTGTAGTGAACCTCTTCTCAGGGGCCTACTCCTCCGGATTCAAGGTTCTGTGGATTGGATTTATCACTGGTGACAGCACTGCTTCGAACATTGCCCACGACGGGTTTGAAGTGGTCATAGATGACATCGTCTTCGGGCTGATGGGCATAGCTCTCCTAGTCCTAGGCGCTATGGGAATGGGTAAGGCTGTTGAAGGTGGCTTCCCTGCTTGGGCCAGTGGCATCCCCCAAGGTGCAATTGTATCCAGTCTATTCTCTCCTGATGTAGGCTCTCGCACCATCGCAAGTTGGCTCATCGCCCTCGGTGTTGGATTCTACCTCTATTGGAGTTTGATGAACACAACTTGGGTGGATCCGGGAGTTTACGCTGTAATGATCGTGATGGTGAGCTTCGGCTTAGCTATCCACACCATGGCTGATTCCGAGTCATAATCATTCGGCGGGAATGAATTCGCTGAGTAGTCTACGACAACGCTGTTTGGCGTCTTCCCCACACCATCTTACTACGACTCCTTTCCCTGGTTGACCATATAGTACAACAGCACCCAATGGAGCCAGTGGATGCAAGATAAGTGGTGCTAGATCTTCCTCACCTTCGACCTGAATTAGGTGGGTCAATCGCCCTTCCTTCCAGGATTTCATCGCCCGCTCACAGGCCTCCAGTAGCGAAGGTGTCAGGGAACCAGCAGGACTGGAACACTGCAGGACCCCATCATACAACGACGAATCAATTTCGTCTGCGCCCTCCCATGGCTCCCTTCTAGTGAGTCCATCTATGAGGGCGATGTCGGCTGGTCGATTGAGGTCCTGCATAGTGCGGACTGTCACATCACCGACAGCGATGACCGGGCCTAGCTCACCTTCGAGATGGGCGAGGACTTCTGCCATCGCAACGGAGGGATTGCCCTCCGGACCAGGAATCAACTGACCAAAGGGCTCTTTGAGTTCTGCTTCGACCTGAGATGTCAGGACAACTCTGCCTGTCCTAATCGAGTTTGGAATCCATGATTTTCCGTTACGGTCGATTTCCCCTGCTCTAATCCTAGAGCTAGAAATCGGCTCACCGTCCCATGCGAGTACGTGTCCCACGCTGATGATGTTTAGGGGTGACAGGTCGCTGCTTGTCCTCAGTCGGTTAATCTCCTCGCACTCGGCGCGAGTCTCTTCGGTGCAGATAATCGCTGTGGCATCGGTGTGCACCGGTGCGGGTCCGTGGTTATCTTCGAGGACATGGAACCTAACTCTGCCAGCATCATCCCCCAACGCCTCCTTCATCTCTAGAGTCCTTGTATCCCATGGATTCACCCGCGGGTCCTTCGAGAGAGCAAGATGATCTGCGGTGAGCCATGCCTCGATAGAGGAGCATTCGGACAGTCCGGCTTCCATCAGCGATAAGTGTCCGGCATGGAAGCGGTCGAAGGTGCCGCCGATTAGGCCGACTTCGTGCATCAGATTCCCGCCTTTTTTGGATAAATGGAGTGTGTGCCCCGGGGCGTAACGGCGGCCTTCACAGCAAGGCTCAGGCGCCTGACCCACCCCGGGACGTCTGTCGAACTGTGGGGTAGTCCCTTGAGTCATTCCTTCCGGTCATCGGGGGACCTAACACAATCCGGCCACTTGATTTGCTCCAGTGATCATTCCGTTGCAGCTGGTCACACTGGTCTTCGGCAAGTGGTGACCCGAACTTGGTACCGTGATTCATCCTATTCCTCCAGCGGGGGGCTTCGTCGCCACGGTGTTGCAGCTCGGGCAAACATCGGCCATAGAGGGTGGTCAAGAACCCCTCGGTCAGAAATTTACTGACTTTCAACCCGAAATCGAGGTTGAAGGGACGATTTTTGAATGATATCCTGAGCTCTTCAAGAGTAGCCTCTCAGCGATGTGAGAATCGCCATCCATGATCTCGGCAGAGGAGAAATCTGGCCATTTCTCCAGAGGCTGGGCGAGCCAGCCCGATAGGGAATGAGTCTTTCCCGGCGAAGGGGATTTGTTATCATTCACCGCGTCTAGGGCGTCGAGTAAATCGAGTAACGATTCAGCAGTATCAGGCATGCCCTGTCGCTCACGCCTGCCTCTCAACCTCCGAGAGAGTCGGGAGTATAGTTCTGAGTCGCATCCAGGGTGCTCGTAGGAACGGAGTCCAGGTGCTTGGCAGAGATCACCAATCGGGCGCAGCACTGCCGCGCACCATGGGACGGTGTTGGCGATAGCCCAATCTGTAGATTCCTCCTCATCCAATAACCTAGAGAGTATCTTGACGGAAACCGGTGCCCACCAACCGGGAGGTAGTTTCAGTATCCTCTCCAATTCATCGAGATTGGTCTTCGAGTCATCAAGCATCATGTCTGCTAGGCTAGCCCAAGTGTGTAGGTCATGGTCAGAGGGAGAGTTTCTTCCCTTGCTCCGAATCCCTTCGAGTATTGGTCTGAAACTGGATTCATCGCTGCGGCCCTGAGAATATAGCCATGCGACTCCTTGTAGGGCAGGCATCGAATCACTTGGGGGTTCGGAGAGCCATGCCTCAAGTGCCCAATGTAGTAAGTCCGAATGCATGTGCTCCGGTAGCCAGGGGGCGTTTGACAGAAGTTGGGCTGCTACCCAAGCGGCTCCACGAGTTGCTTGCTTCGGATCCGTCGCTGGCCTCGTTCTGAGTGCTGCGTCGGAATCCTGTCTGAGTCTGTTAGTAATCTTCTTGGAGAATTCTTCCAAGACCGAGTCGGGTGCCTCATCCGCGACCTCAGATAGTCTCTCCAGCGGAAGGTCGTCCAGATTCATGAGTACTAGCCATTCCTGACTGAGTCGGGTCCTGAGTCTCTGCCAGCGTGGCCATCTTGTCCTAGCAGGAGATGCTATCCAAGCCGCAATTGGGTATCTGGCTTCCATCTGATTGGCCCACTCCTCATTGCCTGTGGGATATTGAACTACAGCTGAATTGATGACTGAGAGGTGGCCCTCTTCGATATTCTCGGCCAACTCAATATCGATACCTAGGGATTCCCAATCTATTACAGCCGGTTCATCGGAGTCTGAAAACTCAGGGACCTGCGCTGGATCGGCCAGTCGCATTGGCAGTATCCTCCCTCCCCTAGTTGTCAAGCGCAGCCAAGGTAGCGGCCTCAGAGGATCGGCATCCAGTATATCGAAGTTAGAGAACGCGGCTGCTTCACTCTCGAGAAGAGCCATTCGAAGATTGGAGAGAGAAGCAATCGAAGAGATTAGTTCCTCGGGCATATCTGACCCGACTTCAACGGTCAACGGGCGTTTGCCGTCGTCATTGACTGCCCATCTCACTAATGCCTCGGCCGCCGTGCCACCCAGTCCCCTTAGGTCAAGAATCCTGATTGAATCTCCTTCCTCGGTGAACACCGACTCACCCCAATCCTGTCTGAATCGTCTCCATGTTGAATCCTCAGTCCTGACTTTTCTTGCCTTGCTAACCCTGTCCTTTAGGGCACCTAGTCTCCGTCTTCTCTCAGCATCACTCAGACGCGGGTGAGCCCTCTCGATCCACGGATCAAGGGCTGCCAAGGGGTATGGGTCACCCTCGGTATCCAGCCCTCCGAGATCCGCGATAACTAGGGAGTTATTCCTCGCTGTTCTGAGCAGCATGGAGCGAGGGAGTCTGTCTTCCATCACAGCAACCACTGGCCCCTTCGGCCTAATCTCCGGTGACATCTCATGGCATTCACCGAGTACCCACGGCCCCCGATGATAGCCGCTCTCAGGCAACGGGGGCGCGGGCCGGAAGTCTGGAAGTCCGAACCACTGGCCCGGTGCAATAGCAATCGGTCTCTCGGCGTCGAGCAACCTAGCGCGGATGATTCCGACTACAGTGCGCTGTCCCAAGTAAGCCGCTATGTTCTCAGGATTGGAGGGAGGCGGGGGACTCGCCTTGGGTTCCATTGACGAGAGGTCAAACCAGCGGGGTTCTCTCTCTCTGAGTACTGCCCAACTCCAAGCAACCCCCTCGCTTCCGGTGGAACCGGGATTGCCTGGAATTGCGACGGGAGGGCGATCCGGAATCAGTAGCAATGGAGAGTCGCAAGGCTCCATAACTCCAAGCAGGAGGTTTGGACCATCACGAGACAGCAGACAGCACATGCTGGAGTCTTCAGGTAAGGGAGAGGCCTCGGAAGCCCTAGCCCACTCGTCAGCACTCACTGATTTCCAGCCCAACTCGGTCAGGTGTATCCTAGCTCCACGGCTCCCAACAGATAGGTCACTGGAGACCAGTCCATCGTTTCTCAGTCGTTTTATCTCTGCCGAGGCGTGCGGAACCCTGAGTTCAACGTCTCTAGCCAGAACACTGACGGTAGCGCCGCCCTCAGTTAGCCGATCAAGGAGTCTCCTGCGATGTTTGCTCCTGATTTTCCAAGCACTGTCTGAATAATCGGTTTTCAGAGGCTCAGGCGATTCATTTGACACCACTCGCCACCTCTCAATACATCTTACTAAAGTTGATGTATTAAATTATGTTGTTTAGTTACAATTGATTACACATTTCTTATGGAGAATATATCAGTTTCATTTCCACACTTGGTTCAAACCTGAAAACGCCCCCGTTTCTAGCAACTATCTGTAACGAAAAAGTATGATTTCGTGCAGAACGGTTATATCAGCGCCCGCCATCCTATGCGCATCGGGCCAACTGCCGGGTCCGAGAGTATGCTTGAGGAAGACAGATGGAAGCGGAAAAAATCCGACTTATCATTCGCAAATACCTCTCTGAGCAGCCTAGGAACAGTGCTGAGATTGCAACCTGGCTGAGTAGTCAGGAAGGCTACTCTGGAAGCTTGGATCTAGCATCACTGATGGAGACAGACACGAGTATCGTCCGTATCGGAACGATTCGCAAGAGCGGAATGACCGGCAGTACCCCCCCACTCTCGGAATGGGCGACCAAGGAGTGGGTGCAGCACCATGAGCGTGCTAAGCCCAAAAACAAATAGGAGGATTTAGATGAGAACAACAAGACTACGACAGAAGATAAAAAAATTCTTGGATGACAGAGGAGAAGCAAACACGACGGAGATTCTTGAACACGTGAATTCCACCATGCGTCACGGGACTACTCCCCAGCAACTAGGGAATGTCCTGTCCAAAGACAAGGATATCATGAAGGTCGCAACGACAAAGCGTGGCGGTGCCCTCTCCGGTCGCTACGAAATCTGTGTCTGGCAACTGAGGCCTGGGGCCTTGGACGAAATCTAATCAGGCCTCTAGGTCGGGATTCCAGTCGCCACTTCGGGCTAGGCTGTTCATGCTAGCCCGATGAGCGAACATTTGCTGGCTGGCGGCTGCAGACCCGGAGTTTCCTTTGGCCCAAGTCGTAAGTGCATGTGCCTGTAGTGCGCGACCGTAGGAGTAGGAAAGTTGCCAAGGGTGCTCAACATCCATCTGATTCATCAGATTGAGATGGGCGGTCGCATCCTCGTCAGACTGACCTCCTGACAAGAAAACTATTCCCGGCAGATCTTTCGGGACGTGGTTGGTTAGACAGTCAATCGTCATCCTAGCCACTTCTTCTCTTGAGATCTGATTGGGACAGTCGTTCCCAGCGATGATCATGTTGGGTTTGAGCAGTGCTCCTGGGATGTGGATACCTTGCTCAGCGCAGGCGGCGAAAGTCGCATCGAGAATCTCGGCTGTGACGTCGTAGCAGCGCTGCGCATCATGAGAGCCATCCATCAGCACCTCTGGCTCGATGATGGGAACCAGTCCCTGTTCTTGGCAGATTGCAGCGTATCGGGCCAGAGCGTGTGCGTTGGTCGATACGCATGCAGGACTAGGCATCCCCTCGGAGATACGGATAACTGCTCTCCACTTGGCGAAACGTGCGCCCATCTCGAAATACTCGATACAGCGCTCCCTGAGTCCATCGAGACCCTCTGTAATTTTCTCACCGGAGTAATTGGCGAGGTCTTTTGCCCCCGTGTCAACCTTGATTCCTGGGTGTATTCCTCTGGAACTAAGTGCCTCGGCTATGAGAGAACCGTCGTCCATGTTCTGTCTGATTGTCTCATCGAACAATATGACACCTCCGACAGCGGATTCGTATCCTGCTGTATCAAGCAGGTTCGCCCGGTACGAGCGCCGAGACTCCGACGATGGTTCAACTCCAGCAGCAGCCAAGCGCTTCGACATCGTCCCGTTGCTCTCATCGGCGGCGAGAATACCCTTACCTGGGGCCACCAGTTCACTTGCGGTCTTCTCTAGGAGTTCAGTGTCCATCCGATGACCTCGTGAGCACGTGCGGGCAGTAGGAGAAGAACTCATCGCACCGAGGATACGAAGTAATGCTCGCCGGATTTAACATCAATCACTTCTGAGTGAACTGAGTGTTTTCCATCATCGGTTTCCTCGACACCACGAGTCCGTCCTGGACAAACTCCAGAGCCAATGAATACTGAATCGTCCGATGAGCACAACTCGTCGCGACTCCATATCCTATCCACATCGCCATCGATCATACTCTCAGCACGCTCTCGGTGCCCCTCATTCTTGAACACGAGTCGTCCCTCAAAGGGAGCCTTCAGACCCCTGAGGGCAGTTGCTGTGATTACTCCCTCAGGTGCTGCCCCTATCCCCATCAGCATGTCAATGTCTGAATCGGGATCTGCGGCGTTCAGAGCCGCGGCAATGTCGCCGTCGCCAATGAGGATGGTGTTGACCTCGTGCTGCTTCAGCTCGCGTATCAGTTGTTCGTGTCGCGGCCTATCCATCACTACCACACGGAGCTGTGAAGTGGTTTTTCCGAGAGCGGCGCAGGCGGCCTCGACGTTGTAAGAAGTGTCAGCCTCGAGGCTGACCTCACCTGCGAGGGCGGCTGGACCAGCTATTTTGTCCATGTAGCAGTCAGGGGCGTGCAGCAAATTACCACGAGGAGCGGCGGCGAGAACGGCCATTGCATTGGGTAGGTCGAGGGCGACGTGATTGGTACACTCTAAGGGATCGACGGCTATGTCGATTGCCGGTGCCCCGGCGACACCTTGCATCGAGCCTAGGGGTTCGCCAATCCAAAGCATTGGTGCGTCGTCGCGCTCGCCCTCACCTATCGCCACGCGTCCGTCAAAAGGTACGCTGTCGAAGATGGTGCGCATGGCTTCGACGGCTGCTCCGTCTGCGGCCTTGCCGTCCCCTAGCCCCCTCCAAGCCGAAGCTGCTACCGCAGCGGCCTCGGTGGCCTGAAGAAAGTGCTCAATGAGGTCAGTGGTCGCCATGCCGCTCCGAATGAGCCTTAGCATTCAATCATGCGGGTCGCCCTTACTCTTACGCAGGACCTGAACTCCTTCTATCTTGGATGTCGGATACTGACCTTCGGAGTCCTTCTCAATTGACTTGAGCATGTCCCATGCACATAACAGTCCTGCGTTTACTCCACACAGTGCCTCCATCTCCACACCAGTGACCCAGTGGGTGCGAACGGAGACAGTGCAGCGCAAACCGTTCTTCTCTACCCTCCAATCAACTGTGCAACCCTCGATTGGAATTGGATGGCAGTGAGGTAAGGTCCGGGGTGTCTCCTTCACAGCCTGGATGGCGGCTACCGTCGAGGCTTCTCTGACATCGCCCTTAGGGGAACGGCCATTGGACACTACATCGATACCTCTCTCGGAGAGGATGAGCAAACCGGTGGCTACCGCCTCGCGGGCGACAACGGGCTTAGAACCCACGTCAATTATCCCAGTCCACGACTCTTCGTCCAAATAATCGCCTCTCCCGCCTATATGCTC
>NTJT01000004.1 GCA_002457605.1 Marine Group II euryarchaeote MED-G34
ACTGGTACTGTAACGATGGCTGTTAGTGAGTATATTCCACACAGTAACGGATACCGTCCCCTGAAATACGGGGCGGTATCCAATTATATTCCACATCTATAATTTTAAGATTAATCTTCGCGCTTGCCAAGAGGAGTCCAAAGCTCCTCCTCCTCACCAGTCATTTTGGTAATCCACCTTCCGAGCACAAACATCCAGTCTGACAGCCTGTTTAGGTAAGAGATTACTTCATCGCGAACTGCATCATCACCATCTATATCACGCATCGAACAGGCATGTCTCTCAGCCCGGCGCGCGACGGTTCTAGCTACATGTAGCGTTGCTACGGGAGGTGAACCAGTGGGCATTATGAAAGACTCTAGAGGGTCTAGATTTTCAAGCCAAGAATCCATCTCGGCGACCAAGCGGTCGCCAGCATCTGAGCCGATGAGAACCATCTGCTCAGGCAACTTCCCAGGTATGCCTGAACACTCTCCGCCTACGTCGAATAGCTCCTGTTGGACCCGACCCATGGCCTCGTCAGCGGAGTTTCGAGAATCGATCGAGATGCCTGGCATGCGGTTAAGCTCCATCCTCACTACCCCGACCTGCGAGTTGACCTCGTCTATCGTCCCGTACAGTCTAACTCGAGGATGCTCCTTGCCTACCTCGGTACCATCCAACAGACGGGTTCGACCACCATCACCGGCTCCGGTGTGGACCTTGGTAATTCTAACCATGCTGTTCTCCGATTCGGCTATGTGCTATCAATCGTCCCGAATCGTCGCTGACTGGATTTGACCCAGAGCATCCTCAATAGCTTCAATCCATGACTGGTCAACTGATTCCCATCCACCGGCCTTCTCGAGCTCGACGATATGCTCTTGCTCGGCCTCGATTTCACCTGCATGACGGTGAATCAGAACGAGCGCGGCATGACTCATTGTATTGATCCACGGGTCCTCCATATCCCATGAACGCTCGAAGTGAGCAACTGCCCCGTTAGGGCCATGAATCAGGCCACGTCGGACTTGCCTAAGTCCGGATTTTGACCAAGAAATTCCCTGTACTCCGACCACGAGACCTCTGAATGCTAGGTATATCACTAGCATAACGAGAAGCGAGGCGACAGAGAAAGAACCAATCTGCTCGACCTGCCCCATTCCCGACCATCGATCTACCATCAGGCTGATCGCACCCATGCACAACAGGATACTTCCAAAGGGCGCAACTATCACATCGTTTCGGAGCATCGACATCTGAATCACCCCTATGACCACGGCAGCCCCTCCAACTACTGTGGCTACCACCGCTGGGACCGACTCACTAGTCTCCCTAGGAGCAGTGGTGGACAACCAGAGAATGCTCCCTATCACAAGCAATACTAGAGCGAACCTACTACTAATCTCAGGGAAAGGCTGGTGCCGGGAGTAGTTGAGCACAGCAATACCGAGGCCGACAAACAAAGCAATCCAGAATAGCATGGAATCACTCCTCCAAGGACTCTTCACGCCACCCAGGGTTCCAGAACTCCTCGTTGTCCAGCCACTCCAGCCAAGTCTCCGCATCTGCTCGGAGCAGCTTGTAGGCCCTGCGCTCAAGACCATCCAGCAGTGAGGAGTCTACCTCCCCTCTGTCACGTGCCTCGTTCCACTCGGCCTGCATCGCGCTGACTTGACGCTGGCCTTCTTTGTGATCATCATAGCAGCGCTCGCAGATCTCCCTAAGGTCCTGAATCCACATTCGGGCCCCACGCATATGAGGCTCCTCTTCGAGAACCTTCTCCTTGCGTTTGAACGGCCACCATCCCATCTCTATCGATACTTCCGCTACAGCCGACTTTCTTGATGCTTTGCGAACCGCTCAAGTTGCAGACCGTACCCGAAGTGGCATGGGTCGCATAGTCGTACACCTCCATGGCGCAGCGAAGAACACCTCTCATCGAGCATCTATTTCAGACTACTCAGCGAGGCTGAGAGGTGAGGGTGTGAAGATTATCGAGCACAGTGATAGAACCACTGCACAGGGTTACTTGGAAGAGGTACTCAGAGGCACAGAAAACAAGTCTGTGATGCTCTTGCAGGAGAGCGGTGAGGCGCATGACAGCGAGACTTTCGCCTCGACTTTTAGGCGCTGGCGACTGTCACGAGAGGAGACCCATCTAGTGGTTGGACCCGCCGATGGATTTGGCGATGATGGGATAGGCTACAAGGCAATATCACTAGGTCCTTTGACCATGCAGCACGAGCTCGCTGCTGTAGTGCTGCTGGAGCAGCTCTACCGAGCCACCACAATCATCAGAGGGGGCCCCTATCACAGGGGTTGATTACAATCACAATTCTAGAAACGTCTGAATAGGGTTGGCACGGGCTATGATACCGAACATACTTCGGTGATACGCACGCGCACACGCGAGGGGTTCTGTTGATAAGCAGGCCGAATTTGACGGAGCACTTCGGGGTCGAAAGATGGACGAGAGCAAAGTAATGATTGGTGACAGAAAGAGGAGAAACACCGCAATAGCAATCGTGGTGCTAATGCTGCTGAGTACGCAGATGTACAACATGCTAAACTTCGAAGAAGAAGATTCAGAAGAATCCGTCTGGGGTGCTGTTCCACACAGGACTGCGTACCAGCAAATGAATCAGGCCTCGGGTCCAATGTCCGGAGACACACAGGGCCAACCTGCTACCGAGTTTGCTTTCGATCAAGCGAGTTTCACCGACCCGTCGTACCATGACCCCGCATCATTCTACGGCCAAGTATCCAATCCAGCAGCCCTCAATCTCGATCCCGGATACGGCTTCTTCCTTGAGGAGACTCAGACCGAGGACCACGACAACGATGGAATCGACGATTTGAATGATCTCGATGACGACAACGATGGAATTGTAGATCTGATAGAGCGCTTCGACGGATGCTACGGCACCGATCCCTTCGACCACGACAACGACGGCACCCTAGACGAATTCGATTGGGATGACGACAATGACGGCATCCTTGAGGGGCCCATTGACTACTCACAGGGAGCCGATCCTAGGAACGTCAGCGCTGACCGTTATGTAGATCCAGATACAGTTCACCCTTGGACAGGAACTCCTGTAGGAATCGGCTACCGAGTTGACCAGAATCCGATGGACCACGACAACGACGGTATTACCGATGACGACACCGATGGTACTGGGCCGGACTCATATGACGAAGACGATGACAACGATGGCCGCATTGACCAGTTTAAGTGGCCGTGCGATTTTGACGGCGACGGCTTCCAGGATTACTTCGATCTCGATGATGACAACGATGGTGTGTTAGACCTCTGGGATGAGCACCCATGGGACAGCACAATGACCAACAACATCACTTCTACCGCTTCGCTATGGGAGTCGGCCAAGGAGTGGATAGCAGGTGCTACCACTCACAATGTCAACATCATCAGCACAGGATTTACGCCCACCAATCTAAACATCAACGCCGGCGACACTGTGGTCTGGACCAACACTGACACCACAGATCACACCGTCACCCATGACGGTCCCGCCTTCGACAGCTTCCCGATTTCACCAGGCGCCTCATGGAGTTTCACCTTCACCACCGCAGGGACATACAACTACTCCTGCTTGCTTCACCCGACAATGACTGGGACTGTCACCGTAACCTCCTCGGGGACTACTGTCAGCACCTACTCTCAATTTGTAGGAGGTGTCGATTATGTGCAGCGCGAGACCCTTTGGCACCCTAGGAACCAGACTTTCGACACGATTATCGATGGTGATTTGGATGGCGATGGAATTCCTAACTTCATTGACCCCGACAACGACAACGATGGCACTCCCGACTCTGCCGACACCGACGACGACAACGACGGCTTGATGGACATGTACGATGTCGACGACGACAACGATGGTATTCCTGATACATGCTATCAGGTTGACACCAATGGCGACGGTGAGGGTGACTATCCGGTACCATACACTAGAATAGAGATTCCCGGCATTGATTGCGAGTTGGACTACGACCGAGATCTCGATGATGACAGGTACCGGCCGATAGACCAAGACTACGATTTGGTATGGGACTGGCTTGACGTGGATATGGGAGGTACGCCACTGCCTGACAATCCTTTGGGCGGCCCTTCGATGTTCCCCGACGACATCCCATTCGATCTCGATAACGACGGTATTCCCAATGAAGAGGACCCATTCATGGTATCGACCTACGATGAGGTTCAGGACTGGAACTGCCCAAGTCTCACCAATCCCAACCCGGTTAACTCGCACGAGAACTGCGTCCTGATGCGAAAGTCATACACTGGTAACAATGACTGGGATGGTGACGGCATCAACAACTGGGAAGACGTTGACGACGACAACGATGGTATCCTTGACTGGCTTGACATCGACGAGGATTGCGATTTTGACGACGACAACGACCTCCACATGTTGAACGGCTCGATGTTCCGTGACGACGGCCCAAACCACCTCGATACTGATATCGACGGAGACGGTCTGCCGAACGACACTGACTGGGACGACGACAATGACGGAATCTCTGATTACTACGACCCCGATGACGGCAATTGCGGAATAGTCGACTCCGATCAGACAGACCCGTTCAACAGCCAATACTATTCACACAGCGATGGTGACCCAATAGATGGTTCCGACGATGGAGGAATCTACTCACACGATGTCGCTCACTTCTTTTTCTGGAACCAGACTTGGATGTTCAATCCATTCAGCCTAGACAACAATTTCGTCCTTGACTACAACGGCTACGATAACAACAACGGGACCATTACCAATGGCAAGGTTCCCGAGATGTATTGGTACGTCATCAACAAGTGGAGTCCATACAATGGTGACAATTACTTCGACATCGACCTCGATGGCGACTCCCTGGTCAATGGTATCGACACAGATCAAGACGGCGACGGACTGCCGGACTGGTGGGATCAAGACGAGGGCAACGATGGCGTTCTCGATGTTGACGACATCAAGATGGGTGGAACCTTCGATGATGGAACCTGCGGATCGAGTTTGGTTTGGGCGGTTATCCAACAGGCTGTTGCCGAGCATGCATGCGGCTTGGCATATGCCTGGTTGTATGGTTATCCCTTGCAAGGAGCGACTCAGACCCAACAGACCGTCTACACTGCGCCTTACAGTACTAGGCCCGACCATCAGTTCGACGAGGGCGCATACAATGGTAGTAACTCGCAGGGCCAGTGGACCTGCATCAAGAATTGCTTCTGGTTCGACTTCTTCGGAAATCAGGATGTAGGTCCCAGCTCAGCTGTCACCTACAACCAGATCAAGAATAACCGCGACTTGTGGGTGGCCTACGTTGGTGTAAACTTCGGTTTATTCCAATGGAATTCTGATGGCAACGCCAACATGTTCCCAGACGAGGTAGCTGACCTACTGAACAACGATGTCGACCCCGACGACGATTGCGGGGCACCCATCGCTGGTAACATGAATCCGCAGTGCATGTTCAATGACACTGCCGACCTCGATGATGACTTCGATGGAATCTACGATCATTGGGATATCGACGATGACAATGATGGCATATGGGACTATTTCGAAGTCGATACCGACGACGACTGGGACGACGATGCCAGCACCGAGCCGGATGGCTCATTCTTCATTGGCACTAACTGTGAGGATAACGACGACGATGGCACTGACACTGATCCCGACGGCGACGGCTGGTTCCAAGCGGTTTGGGATAAGGGCGTTCTAGGGCAGGGACTGCTACATCCGAAGTACTATGATGTTGACAATGACAATGACGGGGTCCCTGATGGAGAAGATCCCGACGATGACAACAATGGTCTCTTAGACATTGATCAGGAGCTGCTTTGCTTCACTGGTGAAGAACAATCACCATGGGATCACGACAATGACGGAGTCCTTGACTGGGCTGATGACGACTGGGACGGCGACGGGCTGGTCAATATCCTCGAGCAGGCTTCTGCCACACCGTGGATTACCCCTTGGGACCACGACAACGATGGCCTAAGAGACGACGTCGACCTCGACGACGACTCCGATGGCATGCTCGACGAGGACGAGGTCATGCTGTGGCCATCGAGATTCGATAGCGAGTCGACCAACCCATGGGATCACGATGACTTCGGCGACGGTACTGGCATAGCCAATCCTGCGGACCCCAACACCGGTCCCGACGCGATAGACCAAGACGACGACGCCGACAACCGCACCGATATTGATTGGGACCACCTTGAGGAGGGCTGGACCTCTGACAACTGCACCAACGGTGCTGAGTCCAGCGACTGGGACCATGACAATGATTGCATCCTCGATGAGGATGACAAGATACCCACTAGGATATCGATGACTGTACCAGAGGTTTTGTGGCTCGACAACCGCTTCCCGGCGAAATTCAATGGAACGGTGAACTGGCTTGATCCAGTACAAGGTGTATTCATGCCTGCATCAGATTTGCCAGTTCAGGTCCATATAGAGTGGTCAAGGAATGGAACTACAGCAATAGAAACGGTAAACGTCCTAACTAATCAGGACGGCGATTTCGTAGTCGGACAATTCCTATTCCCCGAAGACATCCACGTCGGTGACAACACCACCTACGTGGTCTACGCTGAGGTCACGGAGATGTTCGTGCATGACGGCTCCACAACCGAGCCTGTACCAGTCGAAGTGCGGGCCAATACCACCATCGACTATGTCGCATGGACTTACTTCCGTAGCGACGAACAACCCCTCTTTGTCGACTTCAAGGTACACTATACTGCTGACTGGGAGCGCGGCATCTTCGGCAACAGACTATCTCATGCCCCAGTCTCATTCACCATCAGCGGCGGCATCTTCGGCAACTCCACCCACCCCACTGTGTTCGACGGCTACGGCTACGGCTACAGGGCGGATATGGGTGGATGGGTCTCACTGACCTTCGTGCAAACGAGCGGCTCACAGGGTGTCTGGAAGCAGGTGCAGTGGAATTCGACCATGGACAATGGAGTTGGTAAGGTTCCTGGTGGCTACCAAGAGATCGTATGGGATAACTTCTCTAAGACTCACAATGTCATCGGGCGCTACAACTACACAAACACCAGCCTACCGATAGGGGACTACGCCTTTGTCGGATACTCTAGGCCGGACTTGGGTGCTGAGTGGCCGTGGCCTTTCCTTGAGGGAGATAACACAGATAGCTTCGCCATACGTTCCATGCACCGAATGTATGTCGAGGCCGATATCATCACTCCGTCTATTAGACCAGTCTACTTCTGGGACTCGACTCAATTCACTGGCTCCTCCTTCGGGGCCTGGAGGGCGCTGTTCCACACCCCCTCACTAGTCAACGCCGGCATAGACTACGCCGATGCTAGTTTAGGAAAGCCATACGCCCTGCAGTGGGACGGAACCCCAGGGGGACTGACCGGTCAGGCGGCCACGTTACGTCCGTTCCTGAACTCGAATGGTACTCACTGGTTCATCTCAATGCAAAATGGAGGCGATTTCAACGTGCCACCATGTGGTCCCGTGGATCCACTCGACCCTGACAGCGCCGTTCGCTGCGAGATCGTGCCTGAGATGTTCACAGGGGAGGAGTTCAGGGTCATCGGAACAGTCTGGAATCGAACTATGACCGCTTGGCCGCATGATCCAATGGCCCTCCAAGTCGACGTCGATCACAACGGCGTCTTCGCAGGCGCTCAGGAGACAGGTTTCGCCCGTGTGCCTCAGATGGTAAACGGAGAAGCCACCTTCGACTACAACTGGACATGGTACTCACAGTACTCAGCCGGAGTCTTTGGTATCCGCGCTGACTTCACTAACTCAAACTACTATTTCACAGGCAATCAGACTGCGGTACTAGCACCTACTGGAGCATACGCAAATGTCTCCGTAATCGGAACCACTGACTTCCAACTGAATAATGTCCCACGCCTCTACCGTGGACAGAACACCACAATTGAGGCGAGGCTGATAGACAACGCGTACCAACCGGTTCGTGATGCCCCCGTCAACTTCACTTGGTCTGCCGATGGCACCAATGACCTCGCTGTGACTGATCACAACGGGGTTTTCTCGGTCAACCTGACCATCGACAAGCAGCACGAGCTCGGTAACTTCACTCTAAGTTACTCTTATCCGGGAGATCCGATACGACAGGGTAGCTCTTCAGAGGTCCACCTATGGGTGGTCTCTAGGACCCTGATAACGCTACAGAGTGCTACATCAGGCGCCATGAGTAGCGGCGATATTTGGGAGTTCTCGGGGCAGGTCACCGACGACAACCGTACTCCTGATCCGACCGTATTCGATGCGGGACAGGCTCTCGATGGTTGCGGCGACAATGGCGGCGAGGTACTCATCATCTTCGAAGGAACCGACTTCGAGGATCGCACTCACCGCCAGATAGTCGAAGTTGCCTGCCCTAGTGCCGGTTCGATTCACCACGACATCACACTTGATCCGCAGTTGCTGAGAGACGATCCCGAATCTTTCCTTCCGGATGGTTTCGGACCGGTCAATGTCATACTACGGTTCGGTGAGAATCTGCCGCACGAGGGTTGCGAACTCCTAGATGACGACATGCTGAGGACATCTGGAGCATGGGACCCGTGCACACAGATCCTCAACAGCGAGCATTTCCGTAAGGTGCTGCATTTCAACGCACAGGGATTCTACCTAATTGGGCGAACAAACCTCGTGGTGGATGATCAGATTGTCTACACCTCTGAGATCGACCAGACTACCGGCCAACCTATTGACAAGCCAATGACAGTCACCGGCCAGTTGCTTGATGAACTGGGAGGCAACCTTTCGCACAGGGCCATCCGTGTCGAGTACCAAATGCTCAACATGGAGACAGGTAGCCAGGTCTGCATACCGGGTACCACAGACAACGATGGCTTCTTCGAAATTATCTGCCCGTTGTCGGGTGTCGAGGCAGGCCAAGCCATGGTGACAATTTCTTATGATCCCTATGAGAGTCTCGATAACTGGCGCTACAAGCCTACGAACATTACCAAGATTTTCCCTGTGTTCTCCAATTCTACCATGCTGCTGGAGGAAGTCGGTCCTTTTAGGACCGATGTGGATACCTACACCTTTGCCAACGGCTCCGTGTTCCCTGTGCTTTACCTCAAGGAGTCATTCCACGTTGAAGCTCTGCTCACACAGACTAATGGCAACCCGATTGGCGGCAAATGCCTCAACATATACCTCGATCCACTGACCAACACACGACCGATTGCCACCGCCACAACGATGGACGGAACTGGTGAGGTAGAGTGGTTCTCAGGCGACCCCGAGGACAACCCCAGCAGACGAGGGGTCGAACCCAACGGCGAGCAGTTGGAGGGCTTTAGGACAGTACGCGTGGCCTATGAGCCCGACAAGGAACTACCGGGCGGATGCCGGGCCGAGACCACCCCAGTGGTCAACGGATCATACATGGACGTCGAAGTCTTGGTGCGTAGCCGAGTCGATATTCTACTGAAGGAACACTGGGCTAAATCGGCGGGCTACCAACCGGGAGAGAATATCGAAGGTGCCGTGACCATACTTCGGGATCGACTCGATCTCGCGGTAGAAGGCGAGACGGTGATATTCACCTTCCAGTATTGGAATGGCACAGGCTGGGTTACTGGCTTCCCTCCAGAGTACGCCGTCACCAATGAACAGGGCACTGCCAACTTCACTTGGCCTGGAGAGGGCTATTCAGGAGAGAACGTGCCCGGTGAGATAGATTGCGCAGCCGGAGGGCCTTGTGTCCAGAATGGGAAATGGAGGGTGCTAGTACACTTCCAAGAATCACCGTTCTATGTCGAGGAGTTCCTCAATAGCACTCCCACCATCAAACTCGGAGACGAACCAGTGACGCAGCAGACTAGCTTCTTTACGGCCAGAGTTACAGTTGTGCTCCTCATTGCAGTATCATTCGCGCTCTTCATCGGGGCAATCATGTATCGCAACTACGCCGAGCGCCGACGTATCGAAATCATTCGTGGCATACTGACTGACTCATTGATGTCACTCAAGGCCTCTAATGACTACATCCAGACCATCTTCAACTGCTACAAGGACCTAGTAAGATTCTTCAGGTCCAGAGGGGCGATGAAGAAGGTCTACGAGACGACTAGAGAGTTCGAGGACGCAATCAACTCGATGCTTGGAGGAATAGCGTCTCCGGAAGACCTCGACGAATTCTTCTCTATCTTCGAAGAGGCGCGATACTCCGATCACGAGATTGGTGCCGACCAGCGCGACAGAGCCATAGCAACTCTGCAATCAATTGTGAATCACCTGACCTCATCGTTGGGAGACTCAATGCTGAATAGGTCGTACTCGAACGAGTCTGGCCTATATGGCACCATCACCAAGGCCGGCGAGTTTGTAGACTCTGAGGGCCAGATCCGCATCGCCGGTATCGATGAGGAAAACCAGAACGACGACTTCAAAATCTGATTGAATATTCTCGGGGTGCTGCTCCGTTAATGGGAGGCGCGGCCTTCCGCCCCTTCGGGGCGCCCCGTAGCATTCATAACAGCGCCTCGGGTGGCCGCGCTACCCGAGTAACGTCGAGGGAGTCATATGAGTATGAACACGAGAAAGACCAATCAGGCCCTGGTCACCTTAATCGGTGATCTCAAGGACCACAGCAGGTCTACCGGTTCTGCACTGTGGCGAGACGTGGCTGCCAGACTTGAGAAGAGTCGCAGCAACTGGGCTGAACCTAACCTGAGCCGACTATCGCGACATGCTGCTGACGAGGATACTGTACTCGTTCCCGGCAAGTTGCTGGGAAGTGGTGATGTGTTGGGTAAGCCTAACGTCGCCGCCTACAGTGTCAGTTCTGGAGCCCGCTCTAAGATAGAAGCAGCAGGCGGACGCGTAATGTCGATCCGCGAATTGATGGATGAGAACCCTAAGGGGAAAGGGGTGAGGATACTTGGCTGAGGCATCAACACTAGTTTACGACGCCACGGATAAGATCCTTGGCCGTTTAGCCAGCCTTGTGGCCAAGCAGTTGATTTCAGCTCGTAAGGCGGGCCACGAGCAACGCGTCATCATCTACAATGCGGAACACGCAGTGGTTTCAGGACCCAGAACAAGGGTTCTTGCCAACTACGGCGGTAAGTACAAACTCAATCACCCTAGGAAGGGACCGTTCTATCCGAGGATGCCCGACCAGATACTCAAGAGAACTGTTCGCGGCATGCTGCCATACCAGAAGAACAGCAGCGGACGCGGCGCGCTACGTGACCTCAGGGTGATGATTGGCAAACCCACTAACCTAGCAGGTGAGGAACTCCCCGACGGTCACGCGTGGGGCGACACAGTGTCTATCGACAAACCACTTCCACTCAAGTTCGTCCGACTCGGTGAGATAAGCTCTTCACTGGGTGTCGATGCATCCCGATGGGAGGGCAACTGAAATGGCCAAGAAGCCGAAAGGAAAGATTTCCGTCAATATGAGTGGCAAGCGCAAGACCGCTGTTGCCCGTGCCACCGTGCGAAAGGGCAAGGGACGCGTCCGAATCAATAGCAAACCAATCCACATTATCGAGCCAGAACTCGCTCGTCGCAAGGCACTGGAGCCTGTGCAAATTGCCGAGGCCATGGACCGCCTAGCAAACGCTGATGTCGAAGTAGACGTTCAAGGCGGCGGCCAGATGGGACAAGTCGATGCAATCCGCACGGCTATTGCCCGAGGACTGGTAAAGTGGAACGGTGGTGCTGAGGGCGATGATGAGGAATTGCGTGACGAGTATCTGAGGTTCGACCGTAGCCTACTCGTCAATGATCCACGTCGTAAGGAGCCGAAGCATCAAATGGGACGCGGTGCTCGAAAGAAGTGGCAGAAGTCGTATAGGTGATGATAGAATGTTGATTCCAGTAAGGTGTTGGAGCTGTGGCAAGGTGATTGCCCACGTCTACGAGCAGTACAAGCAGGCAGTCGAGAGTGGCGAGGATGCTCAGAGTACCCTTGAGAATCTAGGTATCGAGAGATACTGCTGCAGGAGGATGTTCGTAGGTCACGTAGATCTCCTCGATGAGGTTGCCCCATTCAGCATCGCCAGAGAGCAATAGTACCCGACAGGGCTTTGACCAATTCCCCCCTCGCTTTGAGAGCCCAAGGGCCTGTAGGTTAGTTTGGCCTATACTTCGCGGCTGGGGGTCGCGCGACCCAGGTTCAAATCCTGGCAGGCCCACCACTTTCATCCCAATCTTCCTCATGTTGCCCAAAAATAGGAGCCCGTAGGGCTCCTAAACCGCAAGTTGAAGGCACTAGGCCACCTTCGTGCACCATGGCAGCGGAGCGGCCTAGCGAAGGCGGCGAGCAGACGCTCGTGGATTGGCTAGCCGAGCAGATAGCACACCACTCGCACCTTTACTACAACGAGGCTAGTCCTGAGATAACGGATGCCGAGTTCGACAAGCTCTGGGATGAATTGAGCAGGCTAGCCCCTGAACATCCCCAATTGAAGAAGGTCGGCTCGGACCCTCCACCTGGTTCTGTCAAGGTGAATCACTTGTTCGTGATGCGTAGTCTTGACAAGTCGAGCACCGAGGAAGAGGTCAAACACTTCGTCGCCGAGACCACTGCTCAGAGCCGCAGGTTCGTGTGCCAGCCCAAATTGGATGGCTCCGCACTGTCTCTGGAATATCGTAGGGGCCGTTTGGTCAGAGCAGCTACCAGGGGGAGCGGGACTCGGGGTGAAGACGTGACAGCAAACGTCCGCAGAATCCCGAATGTCCCGGAATCCATTGACTGGGGTGGCGACTGCCACATCAAGGGAGAAGTGGTAATGCCGTTACAGACTTTCAGAGAAAGCTACGCTGAGATAGCGCCGAACCCTAGGAATCTCGCTGCTGGCTCACTCAGGCAGAAGCACATTGAGGCTGGCAAGGGCAGAGCCGAGGACCTCCTCTTCCTCGCTTACGGTGCTGAGTTTCCAGCTATTGGCCCAAGGCACCCAGACAGCCCCGATCCACCAGTGTTCGAGTACGATTCCGAGGTAATTTCGTGGTTGCAGACAGAGGGCATCGAGGTAGCCGGAAACGAAGTCGTAGGTGGCTCCGATGATGACTCAACCAGTGCGGCGATAATGTCGGTCGTACAGAGATGGACCGAGGGAAGAGACGCCGCTGATTGGGAGATTGATGGCGTCGTTGTCAAACTCGACAGACTGGACAAGCGAGAAATCCTCGGCATGACCGCGCACCACCCGCGTTGGGCCCTAGCATGGAAGTTCCCTCCAGAGGAGGCTACCACTGTGTTAATGGATGTCGAATGGCAGACTGGGAGGACAGGAAACGTGACCCCTGTCTCCAGAGTGGCCCCAGTAAGGGTATCGGGAGTAACTGTGGAGAACACCACTCTGCACAATAAGGGCGAGGTGGAACGACTCGAGATTATGGTCTCAGACAAAGTTAGGGTGGTCCGCAGAGGGGATGTCATTCCCAAAATTGTGGAAGTGCTCGGACCTGCTAGCGTTACCGATCTCGAAGGTCGGCGACACTCCGACGGACAACCGTTTGCAGAAGCGTTGCCTGAGCGCCAACCTGTCATTATTCCAGTTGAGTGCCCGCGCTGCGCAACTCCTTTGATTGAAGATGGAGCTTTCATCCGATGCACAAACCTCGATTGCCCATCGAGACTAGAGAGGACAATTCTGTACTGGTGCAGGCACCTCGAGATGGATGGGATAGGCGAGAAACTGGCCGAACAACTCTGCGTAACAGGACTCGTCAGGACATTAGCCGACCTGTACAAACTCACTCATCAGGATATCGCGGGATTGGAAAGGATGGCTGATAGGTCAGCTAGTAACGTAATCGATGAACTAGAGGCCAGTCGGAGTATGACTCTCAGCACTTTCATCGCAGCACTAGGGTTGCCGAGGATAGGGCCCGAGATATCCTCAGTCATCGCGACGGAGGTAGGCAATCTCGAAACTCTTCTCGAACTGGTCGAGAAGAAAGACGAGGAAGCGGGCATGGGTGTTGATGGCAAACCGAACAAGTACAACGCGGCGATTAACCGTCTCATTTCCATCGACAGGGTAGGAGAGACGGTCGCGAGACTCCTCCTTGATGGTCTGGACACCCGTTCGACCATAGTGGAAGAACTCAGCCTAGAACTTGACATCACCGAGGAGTCGCCCAAGCAGGAGGCTGGTCCCCTGCGGGGTCTGACATTCTGTATCACAGGGGCCCTCAGTCGTCCGAGGAAAGAGATCGCCATATACATCAAGATAGCAGGTGGTAAGGTGGTGTCATCAGTCTCCGGGAAGTTGGACTACCTAGTTGCAGGGGAATCTGCAGGTTCCAAACTCGACAAGGCCAATAGACTCGGTGTCGAGGTCCTCTCGGAGTCCGAACTAGCTGAACTGATAGGGATGAACGCTCCTTTCGACCCCCAGAGTTCGCTGGTTGACTTCTAACCATACATTGAGCCAGGAGCATCTCCAGTCTCACTGGGCGGGTTCAGATGCAAGGCCATCATCTCACGGATTTCGCCCTCAATTCTCTGTGCCTCTGCCAACAGCGGCTCGGGATCGAGGTGCACAGCAGGAAGTAGGTCGTCGAGGCACTCGATGATACGAGCCGCCGCTCTGGCATCTGGCATACTACCGCCAATCTCGCCGTCGGACTCTGCAAGGATTGTCATCACGTCAATCTCTCTTCTCCTGCCTTCTCCCATCATGACTCCAGTGATGCCCCCGACAACGCCCTGTTTCAGCAGTGGCACCCCGAGCTCCTTCAGAGTACTACGCGAGGCATCGGTGGAACCTATGCCGAGAATGGTTTCTTCACTCCGGTCATCGTCAAAGATAGAGTGCTGCTGTCCAATTCCTTGTGCGTACGAGTCGATTAGAATAGTCGCCCCTACCCCATTCTCCGTGCACCAATCGAGTAGAGTGTCGGCCAGAGGTAGATTCAGTTCCGGGATGACTTGTATCTCAGATGCTATCAGAACCACCTTGTCGCACCTCTCCATAGTGCAGAGCGGCTCCCCTGAGTAGAATCTCATCGGCGGCAATGGCTTACCGTTTTGGACTAAGCATACAGGAGGGAGTTTGGGGTGTCTGACACCTCCGACTAACTCTAGATCTAACTTGTCGACAAGATAGTGCGCCACGATGCTACTGACAAAACCAATAGATGGGAAGCAATTGACAACTAGGGCACCAGCTGCATTAATCTTCGAGTCTACCTCTACCTTCGGTGGCTCCGTCATGTCACGTAATCCCAGCCAATGCTGTTAACCGTTGTCACGCCCGGACCTACCTTGGGGGAGAGGCTTGGAAGAAGGGTTCACCGCGCACCAACTCTCACCTTCCTCATGGAATCGCTACGAGGATTGTCCTCGGAAGTACTGGCTCTCCCGACAAAGACTTCCTCGCAAGGCCAGTATGCCTGCTGCCATGGGTACAGCAGTACACAACTCTGTTGAGGACCTGTGCAATCTCGACCTTTCTGACAGGGAGGACTCCGAGGACGGTTGGCTCCCTCCGACATCGAAAGCCGTACTCGACCGCCATTGGGCACTCGAACGTGACATCTTCCTTGCAACTCCGCGCCACCCTCGATGGAAGGACGAGATGATTACCAAAGCGCACGACGGCCTGGTCGGAGCACTAAACATCCTATTCTCTAAGTCTAACATGGACAAGGTAGGACTCTCTGAAGTTACTGTTGGCCAGTGGAAACAGGTCCAGGACATTGTGCTGTCCAATGAGGGGACCCTAGTGTCTGAATGCGGCCGCCTGATGGGGCGCCTCGATCTGCTAGTAGCCGATCTTGACGAGAACGGTAAATCGAGGGGTTGGATAGTCGCCGATCTCAAGACCGGAAATCCTCCCAAGCAAAAACTCAACGAGAAGGTCAGTCGTCAACTCAGGTTTTATCGAGATCTATTGAAGGAAATAAATCCTGATCATCCCCCTGTCTACGCCGAGGGCTGGTACTCATCGAACCAGACCGTGCACCGGGCTGACGGACCCTCGGTCCTCGACGATGCTTTTGCAGCCTGGGAGGGCATGAGGTTCACAGAGGAGCCCTTGGAAGGCACCCCCGGAGAGATGCAGTGCGGGTTTTGCGAGTGGAAGGCCTGGTGCCCGGTGTGGTGGAATGCGAGGAGGGATGGCATCCTCCCTCCTGGCAGTATGTTCCGCGACGAAGTGGTCAGCACTGTCAGGTTCGACCCCGAATCAGGCGCCGCACTGTTCGAGCGAATGCCTCCAATCGGAGTTGATGGCGAGCTGGCGCACTCAGACCACCGCTTCGGAGCCATTCTGCGTGACCAAGCACTCGACCAGATGCGCGAACTGATGGATTCGGGCTATGATGGGGCGATATATCTTGGCAGCGTCAGGGTGGACGGCCAGATAGTCCACCTCGGAGACTGGTGTGAGGTACTCCCGTGGACACCACTACTCAAGTCAATTAGAAAATGAGTCGAGCAAGTCGTCGACCGAACCCTGGAACTTGTTGGGGTGGGCCTGCATTATCCTCCACAGTAGCAACAACGTTGCACCTGCATCTACATCGGCCTGATGACTCCTCTCCATAGCAATCCCGAACCTGTGACAGAGGTGTCCTAACGTGTGCCGCCCTGGTATCCCAAGCCTCCTTGCTAGGACTAGAGTGTCGATGATGGCCCGAGGTCGCGGAGTTTCGACGCCGGCGCGCATGCACTCCATCTCGAGGAAGCGCCAGTCAAACTGCAACACATTGTGCCCTACGATAATCGAGTCCTCCACTATTGAAGAAATCCCTGCGATGTGCTGGGCAAAGTCGCTTGCCTCCCTGACATCATCATCGGTTATGCCGTGCACTTTGGTGGTCTCAGCAGGAATCTTCACTCTTGGATTGACTAGTGACTGCAGGTTGATGTGACTACCATCTGCATCGCTGCCAATAAACGCGAATTGCACAATTCTGTCAGACCTGTGGCTGAAGCCGGTGGTCTCGAGATCGAAACCAAGCACTCTGTAGCCAGTGAGCATTGCACCAGACACACCATCCGCTGAGCGGCACCGTCCATGAACTCTCGTAAACCGCGCGGCAACGAGCCGGTTTCCAACAGCCCTATGAGTGGTCAGTTCGACAGTGTGCGCATGACTGGAAGCACTAGGGGAGTCTCGTCAGCAATTGTGGTGATGCTGCTAGCGACCAGTCTAGTCGGCTGCTCAGGCCTCAGTTCGACAACCCCTAATGCCAGAATCAGTGCTGACCAGCAGGAGATTAACATTGGCGAGACCGTGAATTTCGACGCTAGGGAGTCTACTACACCAGAACCCACTTTCATCGACGAGTACCGCTGGGACTTCGGTGATGGTGAGTCCCGCGACACCAAGCAGGGCATAGTGAGCCACACATTCGAATTAGCTGGAAATCACGAGGTCGAGGTCACTGTGCTCAATGACAACGGTGAGGTCGATAGGGCCTCACTGACCATCTTTGTGAACTCCCCTCCTACCATCGAAATCGAGATGCCCACTTACGTTAGAGCTGGCGAGACGGCTAGGCTCGACGCAAGCGGCTCGACCGATCCCGAGGGAGCTGCTGTCGAATTCATGTGGGACTTTGACCTAGGCACGGACTCTGACGGAGACGGCGAGAAGACCAACGATGCCGACTCTTCCTCACCCTACGTCGACCTCACCATCGACATCTCGGGAAATCGCACTGGCTCGGTCTCGGTAATCGACGACAAGGGGGCCATGAGAACAGAGATTTGGAGCCTGATGGTCATTTCACGCACCTTCAACGTGGTCTGGGAGGAGCAGCACGTAGAGGTTGATTGGTCGGGATACCTAGAGCAGGGCCAGAGCTACGAGATTAGCCACGAACCGGGAGCAGGAGCGAGGATTATACAGGTTAACGCAACTCTAACTCTCGCAAGAGACCTACTACCAATAATGTGGCCCGAGGATAATTTCACATTGTCACTCAGCGTCCCCGCCTCTGGTTGGAGCACCTTCGTCTCAACTCATCATGACAACTTCACCGAGAACGCCAGTGGTAGTTTAGATCGAGGTGAAATGAACTCACGTCCAGAGAGTGGCTACACCATCACCGCTGACTCCTCCGATGGACTGGTCGAGGCACTATTGAACAAACCAGGAGAACGCTTTGGTCAAGGTACCTGGTACTGGACCATCACTGCTGATCAATGCGACCCTGACCTGCCGGTGGACGACGTAGACCCCGATCAGGGCAACGACTGGGAGTTAGTGGTCGAGTTTGTCATACTAGTGCCTCGAGTTAGCGAGATTGGCATATGAGTCCAACATGTCTTCGTGCGAAGGGCTTTGAACTCAGCAGCGATGGCGCTTCATGGTCAAGTCGATGGAGATAACCAAGGTCTCCATTCGCAACCGACTAGTCGTCGATGCAGAGGTCCGGATGAGCGACCCGAAGGACTACGACTTCTCTCCAAGAGCTGACATCGAAGGTAGCACGCTGAGTCTGCGCAACGAGGGCGACGAGGGTGCTGTGACCTCAATCGAGTTGGACTCCGAGCAGATGAACACAGCTGAGAGAGATCGTATGCTAGAGTTGCGTGTAAAATTCGCAGTTGAAGGGATGCACGGAGTGTTGACTCACAAGACCAAGAATACCAGAATCGCACCCAACGCCAAGAAACTGGCTGAGCCACGCTGGAAGACCGTGCTTCCGCTAAGCATGTGATGCTTCAGATACCGTCGGGGTTAAACAGAGGCCTTCGCTCGAAATAGCGCTGGACCCATAGTGTAGCCTGGATATCACATGAGCTTGCGGAGCTTGTAACCCGTGTTCAAATCGCGGTGGGTCCGCCATCACAGAGTCAGCGTCCAGCATGCGACCGATTCAATTACTGAGGAGCCTTGGAGACGTCACTGGACCCATAGTGTAGCCTGGATATCACTCTAGCCTCCGGAGCTGGAAACCCGTGTTCGAATCGCGGTGGGTCCGCCACTACGGTAAGGGAGCGTTCAAGCACCAGCCCCCCGAGGCTGCAACATGGCTTTCACCTCGCAGCGTCGTGTCGACTTCCCAATGGTAGACCTAGCTCGAATCATCTATTATCCTCAGTTTTGGGACCTCGCTCACCGATTCTATGAGGAGTCCTGGGAACACTCATGTGGTATGCACTACAACGTTATCCTCCACGAGCACGGTCTTGGATTCCCCCTAGTTCATAGCGACGCTCAGTTCCTCCACCCTCTAGCCTATGGTGACACCGTGCACTGCACCATAACAGTCCCACGTATCGGCAATACGTCTATCTCGTGGCGTTACGAGTTCCGAAATCAGGACAATGTGCTGTGCTGGACGTCTGATCAGGTCACAGTATGTGTCGATATGAACAATGTCAAGGAGAAAGTCAGAGTTCCCGATTGGATGCGAGATGGTCTTGCCAAGATGGCACCAGAATGACTACTTTCTCGGCCACTTCTTTGCGAGTGCCTTACTCAACGACTCATCCATTGTCGCATCCCACCAGTTCGCATCACGCCAGACGGCGTACTTGCCACGAATCCCTCGCATGTCTGCGCCATCAAGACGAGCTCCTTGCAAGTTAGAGAGTCCCAGATGAGCCTTAATCATCCGCGCCCCTCGCAGGTCCGCGCCGTCCAGCGCGGCCATCTTCAGATTGGCCCGCTTCAGCGAGGCGTCACGCAGGTCACTACCTGACAGGTTTGCTTTCTCAAGGTCAGCCCCATCAAAGATGGCCCGCCGCAAATCAGCACCTGAGAGATTGACCTCACGTAAATCTCGACCTACATGCGAGGTGTAAGATAGATCCTTGGCGGATTCAGTCACAGACTCAACTCACAGAGACATTTTCTCGAGATGGTCCAGACCGGCATCGGTTAGTACCACGAAACGATTCTTTTCTGGTTGATCTCCGGGGTACTCGAGTAGCGCTGCCCCTCCCTCCATCATCCTGTTGATGTACAGCGACATATTCCATTTGGCAACCTCATCCTCATCCCACTTCTCACTCTGAACTATCAGTCTCTTGATATCTCTAGGAGGTGTATCAGACTCTTTCTCAACAGACCTTAGGTAATGGATGGCTGCGAGTATCACGTCACTCTTCTTGTCGATACCGCAGGTGTCCATGAGGCGTCTGAAGGCAGACCCACGCTCCGGGATGCCTGATTTGAGCGCCACTTCGCGAGCCCGCTCGATGGCCTCCTGTCTGGCTAGGCGAATTCTTGAGAGAGTAGATTGCCAAGTGTCCTGCTTGGTGATATTGAGCCAAGCGTCATTGACTTCGCGGGCTGAGCCTGAGAGGTCAATCTCTTCAGATCCAACTTTGATGTAGATTCTGCCCACTCCACTGCTACTAACTCCGGCCATACAGGCCCCGCAACGCTTCATCGGTGTTAATTTATCGTAGCGTTCCTTAACAGTCAGAGTAGAGAATCAGGGGCATTATCGACATCTCTTCATCGTGGGATTCAATAATCCTCGATTGGGGGGGCAGTCTATGGACGAGTACTCGAGCGGCGCCTATCCTCTCGTACTGCATGCTGATGCGGACCCGAACCGCTTGGGCGGTACCGCAATCTGTGGGTTCTCCACTGTCGGCTCTGTGGGAGTCATCGCTACCTCACATCTCATCCAAACCTTAGAGCTCAGTCCGATGGGCACGGTGATGCATCCGAAATTCCCCGCTATCGCACTAATCCACGACTCGGTTCCTAAGCATCCTGTTAGAGTGTATCAAGGGGACGGAATTGGCGTGTTCACAGCAGAGATACAGTTCCCTAGCGATAACGACGTATATTTCGGTGAGACTGTCATGGAATGGTTCACCAAAGGTGGTTTTGAACGCCTGATTGTTATTGACGGTGTAGTCAGCAACGATTTGGGCATCAAAGAGGACAGTGATTTGTGGGGCGTCGCATCTACACGGATGAGTCGCGAACAACTTGACAATGCCGGCATTCAGAAAATTCAGCAAGGTATCGTGGCTGGTATCGCCGGTTATCTGATTGCAGAAGGCGAGCGCAGAGGGTTGGACGTGACGGCCTTGCTTGCTGAGTGTAACCCAATGTACCCAGACGCCAGAGCTGCATTGATTGCCGTAGAAGGCCTGAGCGAACTGATGGACCGTGAGATTCCCGTGCAGGGGCTGCTCGACGACGCGCGAAACATCGAAGAGAGAGTCAGAGAGGCATTCGAAAGGGCTCAGGCAATGGCGCTGCCCGCGCCTGGTTCGGAAGATGACGACGACGATGACGACGTCCCAATGGTCCGCTGACTCTAGTAGAACGGATTTGTACCCGCAGCGTGATCCGTGGCATCGACGACTTCTGAAATTCCCGGCACGCTGTCCTTGATCATGACCTCGACCCCCTGTTTGAGAGTCACATCCACCATGCCGCAGCCTTGACAACCGCCTCCAAAGGCAATAATTGCCTTACCATCGTCCACCCCTATCAGGTCAACATGCCCACCATGTGAGGCGACCACCGGGTTGACCTCGCTGGCGATGATATCTGCGACCGCCTTGGAGAGCTCGTCTACCCACAGTGGGTTGGGATTATCAAAACTGAAGCCGCCACCCATCAACGTCTCCTTGTAATCTAGAGTGGTGCCCTCAAGGTACTGAGCACTTCTGGCTGCGACGAACACCATCATGCCCTCAATCTCTAATTCAAGATCGTCCTCCTTGCGGTCATCGGTGCCGATGAACTGGAGATCGTACAGGAATCCCTTGGGCCCCCTTCCAACAATCTCAACCCTGAGGATGAGTTCACTCGCCTCTTCCGCCTGATCTGCGAACTGGTCTAGCATCTCACGCGCCTTGGGACTGATGCTCAGCATGTTGTTCGATAACTGGCTGGCGCAACCCTCTATTCAACCTGTCCGAGTGCAGGCAAGCCTATTCATCGAGAAGCCCCACGCCAAAACGTGAATGATTCTGGAGTTGGCGACAGACTGGGCAGACCACTCAGAGATTTGCGGATATCGGTGACAGATAGGTGCAACTTCAGATGCAGGTACTGCATGCCAAGAGAGCGCTTCGGAGAGGATCACACATTCCTTCCTCGGAGGGCATACCTGTCCTTCGAGGAGATTGAAAAGGTGGTTCAGGCCTGCAAACCGCTTGGTCTTGAGAAGGTCAGAATCACTGGCGGCGAGCCCCTGCTCCGTCCCGATTTACAAGACTTAGTCTCGAGGTTGAAGCGTATCGGGGTCGAGACCGCACTCACCACCAACGCATCGTTGCTCGCAGGTCAGGCCGACAGACTCGCAGCCGCGGGACTGGACAGGGTGACGGTAAGCCTCGATGCTCTGGACCCCGAGGTCCACACTCAGATGACTGACAGCAACATCTCTGTGGAGACCGTCCTAGATGGGATTGAAGCTGCTGTGCAGGCAGGCCTCTCTCCAGTCAAAATCAACTGCGTTGTCCAAAAGGGCGTCAACGAGGGCGAGATTGCCTCGCTTGTACGCCGATTCAGAGGCACAGGTGTCACGGTGCGTTTCATTGAGTACATGGATGTGGGCAGGACTAATGGCTGGCAATTAGGACAAGTCGTCCCATCAGCTAACATCCTTGAATATCTACAGAAGGAGTTTGATCTGATACCAGTCGAATCCCAGAGGCCCAGTGATGTTGCTAGACGCTGGGCCCATTCCGATGGCTCAGGCGAGGTTGGATTCATTTCTTCTGTGAGCGATCCATTCTGCGGAGACTGTGTTCGCGCTCGTATATCTGCAGACGGCAGACTACACACCTGCTTGTTTGCTTCAGGTGGCCATGACCTGCGAGCTATCATCCACAACGGAGCCGACGGAAAGGCGCTCACTGATGCTATAGCAGCAATATGGTCGAGACGTGATGATCGATACAGCGAGATACGTTCGCAGGAAACCTCTGCTCTACCTAGGGTGGAGATGTCATACATAGGTGGCTGAGCTCGGCACTCTACTCAAGCCCTCCAGACAGCCCTGAACCGACTGACCTCAGGCTCGTCATCGGGCAGAGAGGAGATTTCAAGCTCGTCCATTTCCAAATCCCCTCCGATGCTTTCGATGAATAATCGGGGTAGCGGCCATGGCGGCCCCTCTTCTACCTCCAGACCCGTCTGGTAGCGCCCAATACAGACCAGACAGCCGTCTGGAGATACTAGGGGCGACAGCCGAGAGGCAGCTAGTATGCGAACAGACTCAGGTATGGCCTGTATAATGTGGACCTCGAGTACTAAATCGAACGACCCTCTCCATTCTTCTGGGAGGTTGAGAAGATCTGCAACAAGCCACTCTATCTTCGAGTTGGGATTTTGCTCCATAGCCCACTCGACAGCTGTGGCGGACAGGTCGAAAGCAGTCACATCCCATCCTTGTTGTTCTAGGAACACTGCGTCTTCTCCCAACCCGCAACCCACCACTAATGCTCTCCCCTTAGCCGACTTTCCAACCGCCCACTCGACAACTAGTGGGTTCGGTCGGCCGTCGGACCAGGGAATCCACTCTTCGTCGCGGTTAGCGGAAGAGTACAATTCTTCGAACCATGACAACGGATCATCTCCTTTGGAGGCGGCCTCTGACATAGCGAGCAACCGCTCCCTGATTTCATCCATTAGAGACATCTCCTCCTCTAATAGACGCTGAGACAATCTCATTCCAAGGAGCATCGGTCCTGAATGCTGGCTTCCCATATCTGGCAACGGCTGCCCTGTATCCAGCATCTCTGAGTATCTCAGCCATACTGTT
Organism: Marine Group II euryarchaeote MED-G34; assembly: GCA_002457605.1. Classification (GTDB taxonomy): domain Archaea; phylum Thermoplasmatota; class Poseidoniia; order Poseidoniales; family Thalassarchaeaceae; genus Thalassarchaeum. The sequence continues at coordinate 23,706 of NTJT01000004.1, forward strand.
GGGGCTGACTGGTGAGCCGCAACCAAGCCAACTGGCGAGTTTGTCGACTAGGATGAGGTGTGGAGCGTCGATGACCCCAGCTTCCTCTGAGATGTGTCTTACGCTACGAATTACCTTCCTACGTTCATACTCAAAATCCCGCTCTGACCAGCCGACTGGGTCATCTTCAATGGCGCTAGGGCCACATAACTCGAGAGCACGCTCCTCGGTCATCGAGACCATCGCTTCTGTTTGGCCTAACGGACCTATCCACATCGGCCCAGAGATGCGCTTGTCAGAACGATTGACAGGGTGAGATAATGGAAGGAAACAGTGCATTGGCAGTGTGTCGATTGAAGTCTCCGGCTGAAGTCCTGATTCGATTGATGAAGAGACCTCTTCAGCAGTAGGAGAAGCCACTCTCCATCCGAGGGAATCCTCGACATCGTTAGCCCTCTCTATGCTACGCAGTACACGCACTGAGACCCTGAGATGGTGTGACTCCCATATTGAGAGAAGAGGCTCAATCGAACGCTCATGTCTCGCTGCCGTCCTCGCTACAGTTGCCAACAGTACTCTGAGCCCCGAGTCGTGCGCAAGTCCATCAGTCCGTACTCGCGCCCCGTAGCGACGCAACAAAGCGCTTTTTGAAGAACCTGTAAGGGCTGCACTATCGGTGGCGCTGATTTCGGCAACACCTCTTCTAGCTAATGACTGGATAGCGGTGTCGAGAAACGGCAGGGGCGATCCATATGGATCGATGTCGACCCAGTGCCTCCCGTGCTCTAACACACTCTTGCGCAAATCACCCAGATGCGGTAACAACTCACCTTTTCCGTGCTCTGGTGGAAACTCCTCGTGGCACTTCATGGCCCAGCTAAGGGCCACTGGATCCATGTCCCCCATCGTCGCGCTGATGCGAGTCGCGCTCTGTGCCGGTAGTTCATTCAACCACCGTCTGGCTCTCAGCCCGGTGGCCGACAGCCCATCCAATGCATAGATTGAGCCATTTCCTAGCAATCCCTCCTCGATGCAATGCTGCAGCAGCAGCACACTGCGGGTACGACTTCCAGACATCGCTGGATTGTGGAATACATCCCCCTGCCCCTTCGCGGCCGGCCCCGTCCCCGATTCGCTCGGATCACGGGCCAACCTGCACAGGGTTCTCCCCTCACGGTGCAGCACGCCGGGCCAATCCTCAGGTTCTGTACCATCCATGCCGGTCCGAGATGATTATCGCACAAGGCATTGACGACTACAAGCCTCATTCAGTAATGCTCGAAAACGATGTTAGGGTCATGATGAGTCACTCTTCTACCATTGTCGTTCACTGAACCCACTCTGCGAGTTCCTGGAAGCCTCTCTGATAGCCACTGCCCAACCGCTTCAGCGGAGTCTTCTGATACAGCCAGCACCATCCCCATCCCCATGTTGAAGGTACGATGCATCTCCCTACTGTCTACGGAGCCGACATCTGATATCCATGAGAACTCTGGATGCACCGGTAGGGGATTATCGATGTGCCAGCCGAGACTGTCGTGAAGCCTGAGTAGATTGGATAGGCCGCCTCCGGTGATGTGTGCCATCGCCTTGAGGTCATCGGACGAGCAAGGCCCTTTTCCCTCCCTGCATGCAAGCACTAGATCGACGAGTGGGTCTACATAGATTCTAGTCGGATTGAGCATCACCTCACCTAGAGTGAATCCCTCATCCGAGGCCCACTTGGATATCCGCCCATCGTCGTTGATATCGAAAGGAACTGCATCATCGAGAGACTTTCCCGAGCGTTTCAAGACTGCTCTGACCAAGGTGTATCCGTTGGAGTGCAGACCGCTGCTAGGAAGTCCAATCAAAACATCCCCTGATTCTAGCCTGTCCCCGGTAATCGCATGCCCCACGGGGAACCACCCGAGAGCCGTTCCAGAGAGATCTAATTCGATTACAATCCCTGGGAGAGTAGCCGTTTCACCTCCGGCAAGAGTTACTCTGGCTAATCGGCAACCCTCAGCGAGTGAGGAGCCCAGCGCAGAGTGCACCGCAGGGTCGCTCTCTGGGACAGCGATGTAGTCAACGAAGGCGAGTGGTTCCGCGCCAACGCAGATAAGATCGTTGACGTTCATAGCTATACAGTCGATACCCACACCTTGCAGCCACCCCGCCTGACCGGCCAGCTGCAGTTTCGAGCCCACTCCATCGGTTGCCAAGGCGAGTCGCGAATCACCGAATTCGATGATGCCTCCGAACCCACCAGGCAAGGGGACTGGAGCACCCTTCTCACCAGACGTCCTCACTGATGAGCCCAGTGCATCTACTAGGCTGGCTATAGCTCGTCCTTCAGCATCGATGTCGACGCCGCTGGAAGCGTAGTCCATCGGTTCACCTCCCACAGCACTGCGGGGAGGCTGCACCCCATCATCCTCACTATCTTCAGATTACTCGTGATACAGGAAAAACCGCAATTCCTGCTATAATTGGCACATTTTACTCTCCAATCGGTTTACCTTCGATAATTTTCGCGAATCTCTATAACGGGCACACATTGTCGCGGGCGGCACTAGAGTGTGAAACACTATGGAAAATAAGAAAATAATTGCAATGATGCTTACCCTGAGCATGCTAGCGGCAGCGTTCGCTGGTTGTCTAGGGGGAGATGATGAACCGGAACCTGAACCGGAAGACGTACCGGGTTGTATGGACGCTACTGCGAACAACTACAACGCCGATGCGACATCCGATGATGGGTCGTGTACGTACGACCCAACATGGTCCTTGACACCCGCAGCTAGCGTAAGTGCAGCGTGGGTAGCTTCGGACTGGGATCCCATCATCCCCAACCTGAATGCGGGAGATATGTGTGACGCTATTCTCTCGGCGATGACCAAGACGGATGAGAGAGACCAAGTGGTCGATTTCACCCGTGGCTATTACACTAGTAGCCAGGGAGTCATTGGAGCTAGCGGAGCTGCTGCCATCTCTGATGTCAGCGAGTTGAACGCGGCTGGAACTACGATTGCACTTGCATCGGGAACCACCTCGGACATCTACGCGCAGGAGAACCTTGCCGCCGCTACTATCCAAGCCTACACCGACTGGCCTTCTGTGATACTCGCAATCAACAACGGAGATGCGGACTACGCACTCGGCGACGCACCTGTGCTCGCATTGGAGGGCGCTCTTATGACGACCTTCTCTGACGAGACTTTCGGTCTCGCTATTCGCGAGGACTCTAATGAGCTCGAAGACGCTCTGAACGTCGCGATAACCGCGCTTGTAGATGGTGGTCAGTACGACGCCATCTTTGGAGCATGGTTCGAGGGCACTGTGGTCCTAACCGACGACAGGACAGCCGACACCGCTACGGCGTACCCGACACCTACCGAGGGCAGTACCCTCACTGGTGTGTTGGAGTCTGGCAGTCTAGAGTTCTGCATTGACCCGTTCTACCCACCGTTCGAGAACCTCGACGCGGATGGGAATGAGGAGGGCTTCGACATAGATATCGGAGACGCAATCGCTGAGGAGTTGGCCGCTCACTACATGGGCGCCGACAACCCTGATTTCGTACCTCCTGTTGTTGTGACCACGAAGATCGGACTACTGAACCCGCTGACTGGCCCGATTGCCGTTTACGCACCACCCTTCACATGGGCTGCGCAAGCTGCGATTGATGACCTGAATGCCGCGGCTGCGAGTGTAGGAGTTGACATGACCTTCGAGCTTGTCGAGGCCGACTCTGGCTGCAGCGGCGATGTCGCTTCTGGAGCCGCCCAGTCCCTAGTGGACGCGGGCGTTGTCGGTGTTGCAGGAGCTGCCTGCTCCGGCGCCTCAATGGCTGCTAACGCGGTCTTGAACGCTGCAGGAGTTCCGCAGGTCTCGTACGCGAGCACCAACCCCGGTCTGAGCGATGCCAGTGCCTACCCAGGCTTCTGGCGAGTCGTTCCGAGCGACGCCATACAGGGTCCAGCCATGTCTGACATGGTGGGTGCTGCTGGCGTGTCCAACGTGGCTCTGATCCACATGACCAACGACTACGGTGCTGGTCTGGCAGACGCCTTCGCGGACGCTTGGGGTGGCGCAGATTTCCTGTGCACCCAGATTGGCTACGAGGACACACAGACTGACTTCGCTGCCGAGGTCCAGGCCATCGCTGACGCTGAGTGCGACTCGGTGGTCATGGTATCCTACTCCAGTGATGGAGCGGCTATCATGGAGACCATGGCTGTGCTAGGAGTCTCAGTGCCTGTCTTCGGCGCAGACGGAATCGCAGACGCGGCTTGGCTGGAAGACTTCAGCGTACCCGCAGCTGCTAACGGCGTGATGGCTACCAAGCCTCGTGCTGGTTCCAGCGCGGGCGACTTTAACGACGAGTGCTCGATGGACGAGACGTGCGCTGGTGGTATCTACACCGCCGAGACCTACGACGCTGTGATGATGATCGGTCAGGCTGCAATGCATGAGAATGGAGCCAACATGGCATCCCACCTCAACATGGTCGGAGTGGACTACGCTGGTGCAAGCGGTTCGCACACCTTCCTCAGCAACGGAGACGTTGCTGGAGCGGGTTACGATATCTGCGAGTTCGTAGCACTGTCAAGCTCTGACATCTACTTCAACTGCATGGAGTGGTGGTCGGCTATCGACGGCATCCAGGACACCCCCTTCAACGGTGCTACCGTGAAGATTGGATTCCTGAACCCGATGACTGGACCTATCGCTGTTTACGCACCGGGCTTCGGTGCTGCGGCAACCATCGCCCTCGGGATGATGAACGCTGCAGGATGGAGCAACGGTCTACAGTTTGAGATGGTAATGGCTGACTCTGGTTGCAACGGCGACGTCGCTGCTACCGCAGCTCAGACCCTAATCGATGCTGGAGTAGTCGGTGTAGTGGGAGCAGCTTGCTCAGGCGCAACAATGGCCGCTAACGCGGTTCTCAGCGCTGCAGGTATCCCAATGATCTCGTACGCGAGCACCAACCCTGGTCTCAGCGACGCAGAAGCATACCCGAACTTCTTCCGAGTTGTGCCTAGCGACGCTATCCAGGGCCCTGCTCTGAATGACGTGGTCACAGCAGATGGCGGCACCGCTGTCGCTCTGATGTACATGACCAACGACTACGGCTCAGGATTCGCTGACGCGTTCACAGCCGCTCATGGTGCAGACAACCTCTGTGCTTCGATTGGCTATGAGGAGACCACAACCGACTTCACCTCTCAGGTGCAGCAGGTTATAGACAACAGCTGTGGCAGTGTAGTAATGATTTCGTACGCTGCTGACGGAGCGGCCATCGTTGAGGAGCTCGCAGCTCAGAGCTTCTCTGGACAGATTTTCGGAGGCGACGGTGTCGCTGAGGAAGGACTGTGTGCTTCGATGACTGACCCAACACTGTGCGATGGTATCGTTGCCACCAAGCCGGCTTCGGCTACCCCGAATGAGCGCTCGGTGGCTTTCGCCGCTATTTGTGGAGCAATCCCTGACTGCGCTGAAGGTATCTACACCGCTGAGGCGTTCGATGCTATGATCATCATGGGATACGCTGTATTCGCGGGCGCTTCGAGCCCCGCGGGCACACCTCTCGGCTTGCTGATTGGTGCTGTTGGACAGGGCTTCGTAGGCGCCAGTGGCGTCCACACCTTCACCGCCGGTGGCGATGTAGGCGGCAACGGATACTGTGTTGGAACCTTCAACGCAGCAGACGATGGAACTGTCTCGTTCGACTGCGACCGATTCTGGTCGCTGTCGGGCGGCATATCCTGAGTCCTTAGTGACTGAAAGGAAACTGGGAACGTAAAGCACCACGGCGGGCTAACTGCCTGCCGTGGTGCCCCCCAACAATGATTACTATCTACAGACAGCGTCAGACGGGCGGTATCACCGCCGGTGTTATCGATGCTCGACTCCCAACTTAGCAGGTGGAACTCTCTGTCTCGAGGGAGCCGTAGGACGGCCATCGCGCTGCTCATCATCATAGACGCCAATATGGGTCTACTGAACGGCTGGGGCCTACTCAATCTGTTAGACTCCCTCTCTGGGGGCAATGTACCCAATGATATGGTCTGGCTGCTGCAGGTCATTGAGTCAATTTCAGGTGGATTCTTCCTAGTCAAGATCCTATTCGACGATGTTCCTGCAAGTTGGCCAAGATCGATTGCCATCGCCTTGTCGCCAATATTCCTGTTGTTCATGGTGGGCATGAGTCTTGACAATCTATTCAAGGGCCTGAATGACGACGTCAGACTAACTCTCGACCTCATCTCCATAGGCACATCAACACTCACATGGTCATCGACCTATCTCGCAATCGCAGTCGGACTGACTCTCACTTACAAGGTCCAGCGCTACGGTAACTTTGCCCAAAGTGAGTTCTTCATGCTCGGCATGTATCTCTCTATGGTCATGGTCTGGTCTGACTACTTCTTCCCGATGTACGATGCACCTCTGGACGGCACTCTGGCATGGTCTGTACTTCTCTGGACGCTTGTTGCCGCTTTCGTACTCACCGGTCTTGCTGGTATCATCATCGACAGGCTCGTTTATCGCGGTTTCAGGAAGAAGGAAGCTTCACCGCAGGTGATGATGATTGCTTCTCTAGGGGTGGCTCTAGCTCTGAGGGCCATCACCTACCTCCGCTTCGGCGCCGGCAAGAAGATGTTTGAGCCGGATGCTGATTGGAGAGTCCCAACTTTGAGGTGGGACATACCAACCCAGAAACTGCGATTGAATTTAGGCGTCAGGGATCTCGAAGATGGTGATACATACACGCACGGTGGATGCGAGGCAGTAGGCACAGACGAGGCCGGTGCACCGCTGTACGAACATATCACGAGTGAGGGCAGCAAGCCACTGTTTGATCTGTATAATCTAGCCAACGACTGTGTCACCGAGGCCACCACTGGCTATGCTTACTACAAGGGTGCAATCCCTGTCATAGTCTTCACCTCCGTCATTCTACTGCTGATCCTGCTCAGGAAGACTCGGCTCGGGCGCAGAATGAGGGCAGTAGCCGACAACCCCGACCTAGCAGCCAGCAGCGGAATCAACGTCGAACGAATCCAACTAACAAGCGCATTCCTGTCAGCAGGAATTTCAGGAATGGGAGGGGCCATCTTCGCAATGACCCTCAGGTTCACCCCGGAGACCGCCTTCACTCTCCTACTGCCCTCGTTTGCGGTAATCGTCCTCGGAACCATTGGCTCGATTCCTGGAGCCATTGTAGGCTCACTGATTGTCGGTTTCGTCAGAGCCCTCTCCTCACCTGTATTGATTGGAATCGGACTTCCTCTGGGGCGTTCCAACTACACTGCTCTAGACGGTGTGATGCCCTATGTCTTCCTTGTAGCAATACTCATGATTATGCCAGAAGGCATCGGGTCGGCATGGGAGAAATGGAAAGTCGACAGGTTACGCAAACGAGCTGAGGAGAAACCATCCAAAAAACTGGGGGCGATTCTCGCCATATCTCCTTTGGGTGTATTGGGGGCGCATAACTTCCAGCAGAGGAAAAACGCCAGAGGCGAATCGATGATGATCGTGACCATCGGGGCCTATGTGTTCAGCAGAATCACCCGCTTCATTGCTGGCAACTCATTCGCCCAGGGATCCTGCTCCGACGACTGCCAGGACTCTGGCTCAGTCGCAACTAACTTCGAGATGGTGACTGGCCGTACCGAGGGTGAATTCGTTCTCACCGACTCGCCATTTACAGAATCGGATGTCCAGATTAGCCCTCCCAGCGACATGGACTCCACCGCTGCAGAACAGTGGCTCGCAGACGCACTCGCTGATTTGAACAACTCATGGCTGAACTTGATGAACACCGAACTTGGATTCGTCAACACCCTAGTGGACCTAGGTGACGTCATCTGGCCTGCCGTCCCGATACTGGTCTGGTTGATTGCTGTAATTGAGGGCTACTTCCTGTTTCAGGGTCGTGAAGATGACGCCTTGGAGCCACTGACTGACTTCATCGCAAACCTGACCGCGCCTATCACCCAGTCTAGGAACTCTAGCTCGGTAGCCGTTACTCAGGCCCTCGGTTCGGCACGGACTCCACTAGATTCTTTCCACACAACGTTGTACAATGGCTTAGATAGTTTCCAGTCGGGATTCGACCGTGAACAGAAATACATGCTTCTAGCCGTCTTAGTAGTAATTCTCGCCACAGTTCTTCCACCGTTCTTCGCAAGGGCCCTATTGATTCTAGTTCTTCTGTGGATCGTCGGTCTCTCACTACTTGCTTGGAAGACGGGAAATCCTCCCCTAGGGGAACTGAGGCGCCTAGCGCCGTATGGCAGAGAGAGCCCTTTCGGATCGTGGGTCGCGTTCATCTCCCTGCTGGTATTCTTGCTGCTGTTCGTCGAGTGGCTGCCGGTAGCAGAATCCGAGAATCAGGCCTTCATCAAGACACTGCAAGTTTCCAACGTACTACTGACTCTCGCCATATTCTCGCTGATGGCCTTCTCTCTGAACTTGCATACTGGTGTTACGGGAATGGTCAACTTTGGAGTCATATTCTTCGTTGGGGTGGGGGCAATAACTGTGGGCATCTTGACCGCCCCCAAGGATTTGCATGGTTACGACTGGCCAATTTTCTGGGCGGTCGTAGCAGGGGTGCTCCTATCGGCTTTATTCGGCTGGTTATTGGCATACCCCACGGCAAGGCTCCGGATGGACTACTTCGCCATCGTGACAATATCACTCGGTGAGATTGTACGCGTACTGTTGATGGGCGAACCTTTGCTGAGGGCCGGTTCTTGGGGATCGTCAATAGGTATCTCGCGTTATCCTATGCCGTTTGAGAACTGGTGGTTCTGCGGCAGCACAGTTCCTAACAAACGCCTCATGGGGTCAGATTTTCAATTTGGAACTGCTGACGACATTATCCAGCCGATGACCCCTGATGATTGTGCAGAGGTAGTCGGAATAGGAAGCCCCGCCGAGTTACTTGGGCGCTCAAGTGGTAATTACACAAATGTCGAAGTGTTAAATCAGACATCAGGATTTACTGACGTTTCTGATATTGTATATGAGGCAACACCGTACTCAATGGAACTTGGTCAACCAGCACCCTACATGATGATGCTAGCCATCATAGGAATAGTTAGCCTGATTGCGATTTGGGGGCTACTGGAGACAGTGTTGAAGTCACCGTGGGGACGAATACTCCGCTCCATCAGGGAGGATGAAGAGGTCGCACAGCACCATGGACATGATGTATTGACCCACAAGGCGGCAAGCCTCGCCTTCGGTGCTGCTATCGCTGGCTTCGCAGGAGCCCTCTGGGCTTGGAAACTCACAGGCTTCCAACCATCCTTCATGGCGCCTGCAAGATCCACATTCTTAGTCTGGGCCGCATTTGTGATTGGCGGAGCGGCCAACAACAAGGGAATGATTATCGGCGCTTTCATCTATGTCATCATGGAATTCGTCTTCAATGTTCTAGTAGCTGGTCAGGGCTCTTCAGACCTCCCACTCAATGAAACCGCTGCCATGATTGATCGCTTCTTTGAGTGGCTGGTAACAGGCAGTGAAATCTGGTTCTGGCCTCACTTCACTCCGTTTGAGACCTTCCTTGCGATTGGAGCGATAGGCCTCCTAATCAATAAATGGAGCATTGTCGAAACGGGTCTCTGTGGTGCCACTGTATTCTTCGCGAATGGGATTCTCCTAGGTGAGCGCTCGATAGACGAGGGCTTCATCAGCGGCACAATTCTTGCTGACATGGCCTACGTCAAGGTTCTACTGATTGGCTTGATGATAGTGTTCTCGCTGAAGTACAATCCGAAGGGTCTGTTGCCTGAAGTCCCGAGCAGACCACCCCGTCGCATCGGAGGTGAAGCTGAATGAAGACAGTGCTCCGAGTCGAAGGTCTACGCAAGGAGTTCGGCGGGCTTGTTGCTGTTGAGGACGTCTCCTTTGAGATTAGTCCAGGTGAATTCGTAGGCCTCATCGGACCCAATGGCTGTGGTAAGTCCACCACGTTCAACTGTATCAGTGGGCTGCTCGACCAGACCGCTGGAACAGTCGAGGTGTTCGAACAAGATGTCTCTACTAAGAGACCCGATGAGATTCAGAAACTCGGGCTTACTCGCACCTTCCAGCATACTAGACTGTGGCGCCGGATGACAGTCATAGAGAACCTCATGGTACCGCCGAGGAAGCAGTTTGGATTAGGCCTCACCGACTCCCTGCAAGCGCTTCTTAGACCCTACAGCAGTTCAGCGGAAGAAGAGCGCCTGGATAAGGCGTACTCGGTGTTAGACCAACTCGAGGTCCCTCACATGGCCCACAATCTGACCAGTGAACTCTCTGGAGGTCAGAGTAAATTAGTCGATATCGGGCGCTCTATGATGGGCGACCCAGAACTCCTCCTACTCGACGAGCCGGTAGCTGGTGTCGCCGGTCCGCTCGCTATGAAGATCTTCAACAACCTGAGGAACATCGTCGATGAGACCGGTATTTCGGTACTCATCATCGAACACAACATGGACTTCATCCTCAGACAGGGCGTTGACCGCATTATCGTCATGAACGAAGGCAAGATACTGATGCAGGGCACGCCCGATGAGGTCAGAGGCAATAGGGAAGTCATCGAGGCCTACTTGGGAGCGACTGGGGAGCCACAGGAGGAAGAGATATGACTCGAGTGCTTGAAGTGAAAGCCCTCGAAGGTGGGTATGGTTCAGTACAGATCTTGCATGGCATAGACATGTACGTTGACGAGGGCGAGTTCGTAACCGTAATCGGACCTAATGGATGCGGTAAATCTACTCTAATCAAGACCATCTTCGGTATCGCCACCCACTACTCTGGAGATATCCAGTATCGAGACAAAGACGTCTCTGGGTGGAGAACGGACCAACTGGTCAATCATGGGATAGCCTACGTCCCGCAAGTGAACAACGTGTTCCCCTCCTTGTCGGTTGAGGAGAACCTGCAGATGGGTGGTAACACACTCGACACCAGAACCCTCAATGAGAGAATTGAGAGATCACTCGAGATGTTTCCGGATCTGCGCAATAGAGTGCACGACCTAGCAGCCTCACTGTCTGGAGGCGAGCGCCAGATGCTTGCTATCTCACGAGCCCTAATTTCAGATCCTAGCTTTTTGCTGTTGGACGAGCCTACGGCCGCCCTCTCGCCGTTGTACCAGCAGCAGATTATCGACAGGATAGACTCGCTGCGAGAGCAGGGCATAACCGTTCTCATAGTCGAGCAGAACGCACGCCTTTCGCTTTCCCGCTCAGATCGTGGTTACATCATGGCGAGCGGTAAGATAGTCCACACCGGCGATGCGAGCCACATCTTGACAGATCCTGAAATCGCCGAGTACTTCCTAGGTGGCACCAGCGACTGAGATTATTCGATACCGCAGAAAGAGAGCCGTAAGAACTCGCATCTTTCGTCCATCGCATTCGTTCTAGTCAAATTCCAGACCCAATAACTCAAACTCAGCAAGAGGACAACGCGTCATGGAGGCATGATCCATGACCCTGATATGAATTTCAGCTACAACATGAACGGTTGCTTGAAACAAATGACCAGCATGGACGTTATTGTCATCATCAGACCAGCAGCAGTGGATATGGGTGAATGCATCTCCTTTCTCCGTGCGAGCAATATTGCCAGAGAGACTCACCAATTCTGATGGGGAGTCCAAAGACCGTCTTTGGTAAACTCCTTCCTCATCCATGTAACCATATTGATTGTCACGAGTTCGACCAATGCCGCTTGTGATAGCGGCCGCATCAAATCCAAGATCATCTGCCAATCCCTTTAGTGCCGCGTGAATTTCTTCCCCCGGGTCAATTCGCACGAGGATGTCACTTCCTGAACGCGTGTGTTCCATGAGTGGGCGATTGTGCAACGGTGCTTGAATGCCACCCAAGATAGTTTTCCCGTGGACCTCGGCCGAATCAGCCAAGCACCTGCAGTGGAAGCCTCCATTCTCTCATTCGACGCCCTGCCCGGGTTGGTTCTCTCTACTGGAACAGCAGGGGTTGAGAAGGCTGGACCTTAGTATTATATGCCGTGAACTCAGAGTCACAAAGCCCGGTGGTGAAAACATGACAATGGCGGCACACGACTCCTCGGCCAGATGGCGAACCTTCCTCACTGAGGCCAAGGAGGAGCAGATCCTCCTCTTGCTTTCCAAACAGACTCCTCCTCACTTAGTAATCCCTTTCCACGAGTTGCAGGGCTTCGATACGGAATTCGCTGGAGATGTTCTAGATGACCCTCGTCGGATTATTGATCGTGGTAGCGAGACCTTAATCGACATTTGTCGAGAAAGAGGAGAAGGGGACATAGAAGCAATACTTCGAGTCACCGAACTTCCGAGGGACAGCAGAAGGCAACTGAGGGAAATAGGAACTGCCGATATAGGACGTCTAAGAAGCGTGGAGGCAATCGTAACAAAGATTTCCGATATTAAGCCTAGAATACACACCGCTGTATTTACTTGCGAAGCATGTGGAAACTCAATTGAGATACACCAGCAAAATGAGAGAGAACTAACCGAACCACTGCGCTGCCCAACTGATTCAGGGTGTGGCGGTAGTAGAAACTCAAAGGAAAACCCCACTCGATTCAATCTAGTCCTTAACATCTCTAGAATGGTCAACAACCAGTGGATAGAGATTCAGGAACTCCCTGAGAATGTTCCCAGTGGTGCCCAACCCACCAGAGGTACCGTACTCGTTGAGGGAGATGATATGGTTAACAGGCACCTTCCTGGAGAGAGAGTAGTGGCAAATGTCCGGCCGTTTGTACGCAGCGAAGTCCGTCGTAACAAGAAGACCCCGATGTTTGACATCACCTATCACCTCATGAGCTCTGAGCATGAGAGTGTGCCGTTCGATGAGATTGTAATCACTGAGGACGAAAAGGAGCAGATAATCGAGATGTCACAAAGGGATGACCTGATGAGGCTCATGCAGCAGTCGATAGCACCCTCGGTGTTCGCGGTCGGTGTATTGCACTATGTCAAACGCTCTTTGGCCCTACAGCTCTTCGGAGGTGTTGCAAGAATCAACCAAGATAGAACTAGGACCAGAGGTGACATACATATCCTACTAATGGGTGATCCCGGGGTCGCTAAGTCACAACTCCTTACTTATATCGCCAAAATTTCTCCCAGAGGAAAGGTTGCTTCGGGAGGGGGGACCTCAAAGGCGGGATTAACCGCTGCCGCGGTTAGAGATGCTTTCGGAGACGGACGATTCGCACTGGAGGCAGGCGTCCTGCCACTGTCTGATAGGGGTCTGGCTGCAATAGATGAGTTTGACAAGATTAACGAGGAAGATCGCAGGGTTATGCATCCTGCAATGGAGCAACAACAGATACACGTTGCCAAGGGAGGAATCACTGCTACTTTGCCAGCAAGATGCTCAATATTGGCCGCTGCCAATCCAAAAGACGGGAGATTCTCCAAGAGGGGGCAGAATCAAAGTCTAATGCATTCATTTGGAGAAGTTGATCTACCTCCTGCCTTAGCTTCTAGATTTGACATAATTTGGCTAATCAGAGATGACATCAACATTGAGGACGATGAGAGAATAGCCAGACACATTCTGGCAACGCGCACCAAAGGAATCAGCGAGACAAAAATCGAAGGAGGAATGGTACTTGATCCAGTTGAGAATCAGGAAGATTTGGTTTTCTCCACGGGTCCAGATAACGTCGAGCACCTAACGATAGGTTTCCTGCGCAAGTACATCGCTTATGCAAAGCGAAACATCCACCCAGATCTCAATAATGATGCTAAATCACTCATTTTGAATTACTATACTGAGGAGCGACAGTCTTTCTCCAGAGAGGATCAATTTGAGGCTGGTAGAGCAGATGACGAAGCAGTCATTCCTGTTACAGCACGTGCTTTGGAAGCACTAATCCGCCTGACTGAAGCCCACGCTAGGATGCACCTCAGACAGGAGGCAAATGTCGATGACGCCAAAGTCGCGTTAGCCGTATTCAAGCATTGGAGGGAAGAATCTGCAATTGAGGATGAATCCGAACTCTACTCCGGTGTTTCAGCAAAGGTACGCAATGCTAACACTGTGGTTCGTTCCATCATAAGAGAGATATGTTCTGAGGGAGATGGAACTGCTCAAATCACAGAAATCTACAACAGAGCCTCCGTCAGAAGGATTACAGAAAATACCGTAGATGAGACTATTTCAAGGATGTCGATTAGCGGCGAGGTGTTCAGTCCTCGCAATGATGTGTACCAGTTCGCCCGCTGAGTCTATTGAACAGGGCCTTCTCTGGAGGTCGATGGCGTTGGAGCCGCGCGGCGATGTCGACAACCCGCAAAACCTCGATCCGACCGCCCTTGGATTCATGTGCGGCTTGGAAATCCATCAGCAGTTAGCCACCGGGAAACTGCACTCGAGGATGCCAAGCAAGCTGTTCGATTATGGAATCGAAGAGGTGCCAGATGGCTGGCCCCGCTCGAGTCGCCGCCTTCGGGCTTCTAGGGGGGAGGCGGGTCAGATTGACATCGCTGCTCGCTTCGAGCATAGGAGGAACCGATCCTTCGTCTATGTCCAGCCTCCCAATGCCGGATTAATTGAGATGGACGAGGCTCCTCCCCTTGAGCACGATGACGACGCAGTCGATGTGGTCCTCACCATGGCTGCGATGATGGATGCGAAACCAGTCACTGCCCTCCAAGCTATGCGCAAGACGGTAGTGGATGGATCTAACACCAGTGGTTTTCAGCGCACCACGCTCATCGCTACCGATGGTATGGTCGACACCCCCTCGGGTGTGGTTGGTGTAGATGTGATATGCCTAGAGGAAGACTCAGCTAGGAAACTGGATACCCAGTCCTCCTTATCGGGAGAGACGGTCTTCTACACCCTCGACAGACTCGGTATGCCGCTAGTTGAGGTCGCTACGGCCCCGGATGTGCAAACTCCTGAGCACGCCAAGGAGACCGCACTAACTCTGGGCACCCTGCTCAGGGACACTCGCAGAGTTAGGAGAGGGTTGGGTTCAATCAGACAGGATCTCAATGTGAGCATCGCCTGTGGAGACCGAGTGGAGATTAAGGGATGTCAGGACCTTGATTGGATTCCACGGATAATCAGTCTTGAGATGGCACGACAACTACACATGTATCGGCTCGCCAATGAGCTCCGCAGTGAGGCCAATCTACCTCCACTACCTCCAGACAGGGACGACGACAATATTCCTGTCGAAAACCGAGTGTCTGCTGCTACAACGTCCCGACTTTCTCTCAATATTCATGATCTCTCAGAATGTTTCACAGCTTGCGAATCAGAGATGGTGCGTGACTCACTCTCCACAGGTTCGCGAGTGCAGGGAGTAGCGCTTTCTGGTTTCGCCGGTAAGATTGGAAGCAAACAACTCGACGGTGATGGAGCACAACTTCCTCGACTCGGTAGGGAACTCGCCAGCGCAGCGAAACTAGCCGGTGTTGCCGGAATCTTCCACTCGGACGAGTTGCCTGCTTACGGAATATCAGAAACCGAGGTAGCAGAGGTCCGCCAGACACTCTCATTGGAAGCCTCTGATGCCTTCGTGCTGTGCGTCGCTCCAGCATGGCAGTCGGAACTTGCTCTGGAAGCAGTAATTGAGCGTGCCAGAGGTGCCTATCACAGAATCCCTCGCGAGGTTCGTAATGTCGTAATCCAGAAGGGGCAGCCCGCTGATGGAACGACGACAGCGATGAGACCACTTCCAGGTGGAGCGCGAATGTATCCTGAGACCGACATCCCAATTCTGAAGGTCTCCATCGAGCACTGGGATGACATCCGAGAAAATCTGCCACTGAGTACGGAGCAGAGGCGCGAGCGGCTACAGAATCTTGAACTGTCTCAGAATCAGATGGAAGCGATACTGCGGTCCGAGATGGACGACGTCCTCATCATCGGAGTGGAGGGCGGGCTATGTGGTTGCCCTCCGCTGCCCGCCAAGGCGTGGGCCTCAACGATTCTCGACAATACTCGTGCAGAAATAGCGGAAGGCACCGGACACAACGAATCAAAGGTCCCATGGCCAGTGCTCACACTAGCTGTGCATGCGCGTGAGGAAGACATCATCACACGCGATGGACTAATCCCTCTGGCTCGCAAGCTCTGGCTGGAAGGACCGTCCTCCACTGATATCGAGTTCAAGGAGCGTCTGGAGTGGTTTGCACAGCAAGCCGAGGAAGCGGGGTTCACTCCGGCTGACACCGGGGCGGTTGAGACCGCGGTCGAGGAGGTTATCTCTGAGAACATGGATATGATTGGGGAACGTGGTATGGGTGCTATGGGTCCGTTAATGGGTGCTGTGATGCAGAAGCTAGGCGGTTCAGCCGATGGCAAAACTGTGAGCGAAGCTCTACGTAGAAAAATATCAGAGTTGGGCGATTAGGATTGTTCAATAACCGATTCAACTGACTTCAGGCTCCGTGTCCGACTCTTTGAAACCAATCTCACTGGGAATACTTGTTCTGCTACTGGTATCATTCCCAAAAATCAGTACTGAGTGGGCTAGGATGACCGCGGAATTGGTTGATGAGGAAGATGACCCACACTTTGGCTTACCCGATATTTGGGATGGCCAACAAGTCGTTTGCATCCACTTCCCCGAAGCTGAGGCACCCGAGGATTTTGACCAAGGTCGAATACACATAGATTACGATGGGACCGAGTTCATGAGTGACGTTGAATGGAACGAGACCGGAGCATGCATCGGTGGATTTTCTGATCACGACAATGGCTGGTCGCTGCTCAACGCCGCAATCAATTCTACAGGGGACACTTTCCTACTGAACATCACACAATATTCGTTCGGGCTAATGGTCGACTCAATAGCGGGAGTTGATCCTAGTCAGATGTCGGGAAATTTCAGTGGAGCTTATTGGTCACTCTACCACAATGGAGCACTCTCGATGATTGGGATTACTGAATTGGAATTGGATTCTGACAGCGTCATCACATGGCGCGTGGACACTTGGTGAGACCATATGCAGGACAACCATGAAGTGCAAGTTGAATCTCACTAGTAAGGGGGCGCACATGTTCGATGCACACGCGGTAGCACTTGGACCTCAAGGTATGCTCGTAATCAACATCACAATGCTCTCATTGATTGGATGGGCGTTGTGGAGGGCAGAACAGAAATTGTCCTCTGGAAGCGACCTAATTATCCTCGTTCTCTTGGGTGCATTTGCAGTCTCAGGACGTATACTCCTAGATCCGATACCCAATGTTCAACCAGTTACTGTCATCGTGCTGCTGGCTGGTATCCATTTCGGTGCCTCCCGCGCTATTGCTCTTGCGGCGGCAGTGGCACTGTGCTCGAACATGCTGTTGGGGCACGGATTATGGTCACTCTACCAGGCTGTCGGATGGTCCGTTGTGGGGATTGCGGGGGCGGCTCTGTCGAACCGACTCTACGTCAACGGTCGCATACTGATTCCAACTCTTGCTGGATTGGCCGCCGTCTCAGCCTTCGCATTCGATTGGATAGTATCACTCAGTGCACTCCACTCGCTCAGTAACGAGGTGTTCCTGGTCTATCTGATGACCGGTATTCCGTACGACCTACTGCATGCAGCGGGTAACGTAGTCTTTGTCGCATGGCTGGCAAACCCTCTCAGTGAAGTCATGACTAGGCACATTGCACCCCCTACTCCAACGGCGGTGAGGGACCCTGTCTCAAGCAGAGTCTGAGATTACGATGGTGATGGTCACTCGTAGTGACTTGAAACTCTCTAGGGGCAAGCTTGCAGCCCAATGCGGCCATGCAGTGGCTGAGTGCGTTCTGAAGGCCAAGCGTGAACAGCCAAGGATGCTCAAGCGCTACATGAGTGAAGGAGCGAGGAAGATAGTCTGCGAAACTCCCGATCTAGAATCACTGAAGAGATTGTTCGGAGATGCTAGAGTCTGCGGATTGGTGTGCTACATGGTGACAGATGCTGGTCACACAGAGATTCCTGCAGGAACTGTCACCATGCTCGGTATAGGCCCCGGTCCACGCTCCGAAATCGACCCACTGACAAGCAGTTTACCTCTAGTCAAGTGATATAAATTGAGAAAACCCACCGTGAGCGAATGCTCTAGACGGTGGGTATAACGGCTGGACTGGGAGGCATTTGCCCCCCAGTCCGCCTTACGTAATTCTGTCAGTCTAGTTTCCCAGAATGATCAGGTCATTTCGACAATCTTAACCGAAGCCATTGCTCCGATACCAACCATCACGCCGTCCATAACCCAGTGGCTAGCCATAGCAGCTATATCGCCACCATCGCCCATTAGGTTAGACGCCATGCCAGTAGCACCGCCGACCATTGTACCCATAGCCATCACCACGAAAGCGGTGACCCATGCGTCGCAGCGGTCGTAGACGGTCCACAGCAGTGCACCGCCGGCAATCAAGCCCAGTGCCGGCCACATGTCGAATGCCCACATGTCAGGGGCTTCCACTGCGGACGACTCGCCACTGGTAATCAGCAGTACTGCTAGCACTGCACCAATTACTTGCGCAACCAGGCGGCTTCCATTGTCTATCCAACTGTCCGAATCAGTAACGTCACCTGTCATTATGTGACCCCACGTGATAACGGGCAGTATGTGGGCTCCACCGATGGCCATCCAAGCTGCAGCTAGTACGAGGGCACCCTCCAGGGAGCCAACACCACCAGCGAGCCAGGCTACCATGAAGGCGCCGCCCATTTCATTCATCATTGTGTCTGTATCAACCATTGTTGTTTCCTCCTCACCTTAGTGAGTGGTTGCCGGCTTTCCTGACGATTTATAATAGAATCCTACGAAATCCGGAAACGACCCCCCCAAATGAGGGTCTTTTCCGAACACCGGTGTTGCAGGAGATACCAGATTACTCCCACTACAGCGAGCTTTCCTAACAAATCCGGTGCTACGCACCGAACACGGAGGCCAGAATGTGCTTAATTGTAAAATTCCTGCTACGCAGGAACCGTCATGAGGCCCTACTACTCCCCGGAGGACGTGGTAACTCAGATTACGTTCGATCCCGGCGTCCGAGATGGGTTGCTTGCAGAATGCTCAGGCCTTTCAGGCCTGATTAAATGGCTCGACTCCATTGAAAGAAGACCCGGTCTAGCGGAGCTAGACCATCGACTAGAGGGCCTAGAGATCAATCTAGCAGCTCTCAAGGAATGCATCGGCTACGCCGATGACGGCTACCAAAGGAACGTGATTAAGAAATCCGAGTTCTACGAACTAGTCGCAGTCTGCTGGCTTCCAGACCAAGAGACCCCGATTCACGATCACGTCGGCAGCGACTGCGCCTTCCTCATCGTTGACGGTATCTCTACTGAGACAATCTATGAAACCAACGAAGAGGGGCTGGCGTATCCGATAACCTCCAGACATTATCAGCCCGGAGAGGTATGCGCAGCAGAGGAACCAGACATCCATCGCGTCTCAAATGATACCGATTCTGAGCTCGTTAACCTGCACATCTACACCCCACCACTGCATGCGTACAACATCTACGCTCCAGCCGAGTGATTAGCAGTCACGGCATCGAGCCTGTATTCTTCAAACACTTCACTGAAAATTTGAATATCGGATTCAAACGTCTCTGGCAACAACGGTCCGAAAGAAAAACGGAAGAATCGAGAATATGGTGTCACATAGTTTGGGTCTTTTGAATGTGGACGAGACATGTCACATTCAGAAGCGCATAGAATTGCGGCACCACGCTTGAACAGTCGCTTGTTGAGCTCAGCACTCGTCATCCCCTCTGGAAGCTCGAGCCAGTGGTAGAATCCACCGTTCCCAGTGTGAACTCCGAGGCCCATGTCCTCGAATGCCTTCCCGTATCGTTCTCGTTGCCAGTTGTAGTGCTGCTCCACGGCCTTACGAGCCTTTTTGACGCGGCCAGGCTCGAGAAGTTTGACGGCGTAGTGCTGCGATGGATGACTCACACCACCCATGCCGAAACTAGAGTAGTTGGCCATCGTCTCGATGTTCTTCTTACTGGCGATAATCCAACCGATGCGAATTCCAGGGGACTGCAGGCCCTTCGTGCAGGCCGCTGCGATGAACACGTTGCTGTTATCCAAGTCCTGCACGTATTCGATTGCACTAACGGAAGGGGAATGAAACATTTCGTATGCTTCATCCAGTAGTATTCCGTTTCCAGGCTGCTCAGCCATTTGGATTAACTCTCGCAACTCCTCGCCTGAACGGGTCTGGCCAGATGGATTCTGAGGATTGGATATGACAGGCATTAGCCGCGTCTCAGGATTTAGGCCTGCGCGATCGAAGTAGGTTGCATTGTTTGGATGGAAACCATTCTCCTTGGTGAAGGGGACGACTTCGAAGTTGGTTTTGGTCTGCTCCATGATGTCCAGATAAGCGGGCCACTCGATGTTCCCGATTCTCACTTGCACGTGATCTTTGAGGAACGCCATAACGGTATAGATTCCAGGCCGGCCCCCCGCGAAGACCATGACGTTCTCTGGTGTAATCTTGGAGCTGTATTGGGAGTTGTAGTACTCTACGATGGCCTCTCGCAACTCCGGATGACCCCATGCCTTAGGGTAGAAACGATCTTCCCAAGTGACATCTATACTCGCAGGAAGAGGAGGGCCACCGAACTTCTCCAGAGGCGTCGTCAGAGGGAATCCCTGTGACCACGGGTGCGTGCCTTCGGTGCCCATGAAACTGCCGAAAGAGTCCCTGAATGCGTACAGCGTCTCGTAGATTCCCATTGGAGGGCAATTGTCAGACAGGAAGGACTCCACTTGGCGAGATTCAACGCCTTTGGTATCACCTGACACGTCTTTTTGCTCTGCCATGCCTCGCCGTGAGGCTGCAAACAAATGAGTTTGACCTCTCAGTGCATTCATCGTAATCCAAGGGTACTCGAACAATTGTTAAATCTCGTGAGAGAAGTCAGGGTGCTATGCGCCAGCCTAGCCGACACCAAAACGTCCTCCCGATAGCCCTCGTGATACTGCTTTTGGGGATGTCAGCCTCAGTAACTATTGACTCGGGAGACAGATCCAAATTGGCTGAGGATAAGCCCGCCCTTGAGACTCATGCGAACTCCACTCTTCACTTCCCCGGATCTCAAGCCGGCTCGATATATTCGTCCTCCACAGTATCTGCCTCATATGACAATACTTGTGCAGTATTGGATAACAATTCAGTGAAGTGTTGGGGTGAAGGCCAGGTCGGAAGAGGGGGTTGGGGTGACAACAGTGATCGAAGAACTCCAACACATGTTTTACTCGGCTGGCAGTCCGGAACGCCCAGTTTAGCCACCGAAGTTGGACAGGGCTCCGGGGCCTCGGGACACCACACTTGTACTATTATGGTCGATGGCACAATTCAATGCTGGGGTGAGGACTTCAGTGGCCAAATCGGCCACGGCGGAAATTCTGGGTGGCATACTACTCCATATCCAGTAACGATGCCTGCAGGAAAAACTGCTATACAAGTATCAAATGGAGGGCATCACACTTGCGCTATTATGGATGACCATTCTCTCTATTGTTGGGGAGAAAATAGTGAAGGAATAGTAGGAACCGGTCAACGTGGCAACGATCATACTACTCCTTACCCAATCGACCTACCCGCCGGCCGAACCGCTGTTGCTGTGTCTACTGGATGGAAAAACTCCTGCGTTATCTTGGACGACGGCACTGGAATGTGCTGGGGCCTGAACACGGTGGGCCAAATAGGGGATGGAACTACTACTAACAGAGACGAACCGACACCGATAACAATCCTCCCAACAAGCAGTACGTTGGCTGCGATAGCAATTGGTGGTGGCGGTGGCACTGGTGCTACTAATGGCAGCGAATCTGGGACAACAACCTGTGCACTATTGAATAATGGTAGTGTAGCTTGCTGGGGCAAAAACGATGTTGGCCAATTTGGAGATGGAACAACCATATCCTCCACCTCTCCCAAGTATGCCTTACTACCACCCGGCCGAACCGCGATATCGATTGATGTAGGAAGATTCCACGCCTGTTCAATTCTAGATGACAACAGTAGCGTATGTTGGGGGAACAACACCGATGGACAAATCGGTGATGGGACTACTATTACTCGACTCACACCAACATATGTGGACTTCCCCAACGGACATTTCTCAACTATATCCACAGGGCAGTACCACACCTGTGGTGTCGCATCCAATGCATCAGTACACTGTTGGGGTAAGCATGAGGATGGCGCACTCGGTTTGGGCACTTCTGACGGCGTGAATATTCAAGATAGCGACATCCCTGCATATGTTGAACTAGGAGATATAACTCCGAACTCGACGGTTCTTGCATCCGCCTCCTTAGGCGAGAGAGATCACGACAACGACGGCATTGTTTCAATATTCGATTCTACTCCATGGGTTGCTGAATCATGCTCTCCGGGTCAGTATTTGTCTGGTCTGCAGTGCATAGACGCCTCTCCCGGGCACCACGTACCTTACCATGACATGACTGAGCAATACGAATGCTACCCTGGAACCTATCAACCAAATTACGGGCAGAGCTCTTGCATAGATACCTCGCCCGGGTACTTCACCGACGTCAATGGCTCGATCGACCAGAGCCCATGCTTCGCAGGGACCTACCAGCCTGCCGATGGTCAATCTTCGTGTATTGATGTCGATCGAGGAAATTACAGCGATGCAGGATTAGCCTATCAGATACCCTGTCCACCGGGAACCTACCAGCCCGACCCCGGCCAACCATCTTGCTTAGATGCAGATCCGGGGAACTATGTTTCTGAACCCCAACAATTCGACCAGACCAAATGTTCGCCGGGAACCTATCAGCCCGTGGCAGGTAAGACCGGCTGCTTCTTAGCAACGGAAGGGCATTACGCGCCAGGCTTTGGTTCTACAGATCAACTGGCATGTGAGCCTGGGACCTACGCACCATCGTCTGGCATGGACTCGTGTCACCCTGCCGACCCCGGGTACTATGTCACCGATGGTGGGGGCATAGCTCAGATGGCCTGTCCGGCTGGTTCGCATCAACCGACTCCCGCATCGATTGGTTGCTCTCTGGTCGATCCAGGGCACTACGCACCTGAGCCAGGGACACCCTTCCAGATACCATGCCCAGCGGGCAACTATCAACCAGGCACCGGTTCACAGGATTGTATCGAAGTCGCTTCAGGTCACTATGCACCAGGCCCTGCCGCTACTTCACAAACTGAGTGTGATGCTGGTAGTTATGCACCTGAGAGCGGTATGGGTGAATGTCTGTTCGCTGATCCAGGCCACCATGTCCCCGATGTAGGTTCAGACTCACAGACTGCATGTTCTGCCGGATACCATCAGCCGGCTTCGGGCGCTTCGGAGTGCCTAGTCAACCAGATCGGACATTACACGGATGAGAGTGGAATTGCAGAACAGATACCTTGCTCACCCGGGACCTACCAGTCGATGATTGGTGCAACATCCTGTTCCGAGGCCGACTATGGTTTCCATGTCCCCAACTCGGGCTCCGCGGGCCAGGAGGGCTGCCTGATAGGCACCTATCAGTCACATACCGGACAATCAGAATGCATCGACGCTGAGGCGGGACATTACGTTGACACCCGCGAGGCTGCAGTGTCCACCGCTTGCGAGCGCGGGACCTACCAGCCTGAGAAAGGACAGACGGAATGCATAGACGCAGATGCGGGCAAACATGTCCCTTCGACCGGCTCTCCAACTCAGACACCTTGCGAGCGCGGCACCTTCCAAGAAATGATGGCACAGGCAGAGTGTATTGAATCTCAACCTGGATATTATGTATCAACCAGTGGTGCTGATTACCAGACGGCCTGCAAGGCAGGCACGTATCAAGACACTGCAGGTAAGATGAGTTGCAAGGAGGCAGACGTCGATCACTTCGTCGCTGAATCCGCAGCGACCAATCAGGAGAAGTGCAAGGATGGCTCAACGCAGCCTGAGCAAGGGCAGACGAGTTGCATTGAGGCTGACAACTCTGTAATCATGATGGGTGTGGCAGCCGCCGTCGCAGCAATCGGATTCATAGTAGTCTATACTCAGTTTCAGAAAAAGGAGAAGGCACCAAAGCGCCGTAAGAAAATAGACTCTAAACTAGGTCATTTGGGCGATCAGAAGGGCAAGCGCAGAAAGCGACCCGCGAAGGGCAAGCGCAGAAAGCGACCCGCGAAGGGCAAGCGCAGAAAGCGACCTCCTCAAGGTGAGTGAAGGCCTAGCGCACTTGATATGCGAGAGGGACTCAGGGAGGTCCTGTGAAGGACTATCCGGGCGAACGAGTCGACCTGCGCAGTGACACGGTCACACAGCCCACGCCCCCGATGCGCGAGGCAATGGCAGCAGCGGTAGTGGGCGATGATGTCCTAGGCGACGACCCCACCGTGATAGAGCTACAGAATCGCATTGCAGAGATGCTCGGAAAAGAGGCTGCACTGTTCGTTCCTTCTGGGACTATGTCCAATGCGGTAGCAATCAAATCGCAGACCAAGCCAGGCGATGAAATTGTCACTCATCGCAAGAGCCACATTTACATGTACGAGGCAGGCGGATACGCGGTACTAGCAGGATGCTCAATCTCTTTGGTTGAAGGGGAGATGGGGCAAATGTCTCCTGAGGATGTTCAGAGGGCAATCCGAAAGGTAGCCGGAAGCGATTCACATTATCCAGAATGCACTCTGATTTGCGTTGAGAATACAGCAAATGTAGGTGGCGGGTCAATCTACGATCAGGAGACTTTGGATGCAATCTGTGAAGTCGCACATAAGAACGACTGTCGTGCCCACATGGATGGTGCAAGGATGTTCAATGCAGTTGTTGCCAGTGGTACTAATCCAGCAAGGATGGTTAGAGACTTCGATACTATCTCGATATGTTTGTCAAAGGGCCTTGGTGCACCCATAGGCTCCGTCCTTGTAGGGGATGCCGCTACCATTGCCGAGGCTCACAGATGGCGCAAGATGTTTGGTGGAGGTATGAGGCAGTCAGGGATACTCGCAGCTGCTGGATTGTATGCCTTGGAGAACAATATCGATAGGCTCGGAGAGGACCACGCCCGAGCCCGGCGCCTCGCCGAAGCATTGGACGCTATGGAGGCGTATTCAATTGACCTCGGAGCAGTGCAGTCAAACATGGTGTACATCAATTGTAAGAAGGATGGAGCAAAGAATCTCGTCAATAGCCTAGCCGAGCAGGGCGTCGATGTTCTAGACTTAGAGCAGGGTGTTGACTATGGTGATATATCCACTGTCAGAGCGGTAGTGCATCTGCACATCACCGATGAGGATGTCGACCGGGTCATCGCTGCTTTCGATGCCGCTCAATGACCCGGAAGCATTCAATATCCCAATATGCAGGGACTAATGTGAGAGTGACGCCATTTCTCTTGGTCGCACTGCTTCTAACAGCCTCAACCCAAGTCATTGCTACCAGTGAGCAGAGCTCGATGTGGATCGATGCAAGACGAGGAGCCGACGGAGGAGTCCTTGGTGCTCTAGAGATTCCTCTGACCAATGAGACAACAGACAGTGAAACCTTACTCAACTACTCTGAGATGATTCCAGTCGTCGAAGTCTACACCGCCACATGGTGTTTCAACTGCGTGACCACAGAGCAGGCCCTTGACGAGGCCATAGGTGATTCTGATATCATGCGTATCCATTACCACAGGCACAGGTCCGAACCAGAGGACCCCTTCGGCAACAATGCCACGGAACATCGCTGGGAGTCTACTTACGGCGACGCCTCGAATGCAGAGGCGGGATTGTCCAGAGTGGCTCCGTCCACGGTGTTTGATGGTGAGAGGATGCATTTGGGGACCTCACCGAGCTCAAGCACCCTCACGAACGATTACTCTACATCATTGGCCACCGGATCTTCTTGGAGCTTCATAGGAACCGCTCAGTTCTCTGTTTCTGTTACCGAATCAGGTGAGACGAAGTTCTCATGGAACATCACCGATTTGAGTGTTGACAACGATGATGTGCACTGGACCTTTACTCTGACACCATGGCTTCTCTTTGTCGAGGACAGCGCCAGTTTCCCAGACGGCTCGAATGGTGTCGAGGACTACCTGCATGTGCTGCATGATGCCATTGAGTTGGATGGATTAGAAGGCTCCATGATTGTAGAATCTCCATCGGCATGGGATGGTGATGATGTCTCAGCCGTGCTGTTAATAGATTGGTCAAAGAGAGGACCTTCAGTTTGTTGCGGCCCCTCTCTACCGGGCCCGGGGATGGTAGCCGTACTGCTGTGTTTCCTTGTTGCTTCTCTGCCGTCACGCAGAGAGCGATGATATCTTAGATTCGGTATCAGACCCTTAGGTGGGTTGAATAACCCCACCCCACCATTGCGTATGCTCGGTGATGCCATGTCCTCGGAAACCCTCGTTCAAGTGACTTGTGAAGAGGTGCCTAGAGGCAATAGCCCGGCATGGCTCACAGAGCATATTCTGAGACAGTCGTTGGGTCCAACAGGATCCGAGTCAGATCTCTCAGGAAGAGTTCTGGTCGTCTACCCTAATGATGAATCCAGAAAGCAGGCTCTTGCTGAAATGCCGATAAATCAGGCGATTGACAGCACACTCCACCATACCATCGACTCTCTAAAGTCCTCACTGGTGGCGGATTTGAGGTTGCCAAGGGTTCTGAGCACTGAGGGCGGCTTTGAACTGGTGTTGCATGAGGCCTGTCGTCGCGAGGCGGCAAGGCTAGCATTTCCGATGATTAATCCACTGCCGGAGATGAGGTGGGGCAGGGGAAAGACCGCAGCTCTGGCGGAGTTGCACTCGTACCTGACGCGAGAGTCGGCCGAGGCCGCTTGGGACGGCCCAGGGATTGTTTCCTTTGGCTTCATCATCAGGAAGCTCGAGAGGCGATTGGGAGGAACTCACCCTGATTTGGTCGCCTCTCGCATCATCGGTGGATTGAACAGAGGGGAGAAGCCGTTCTCTCTGCTCGATGTCGATGGCATAATCATGCTCGACCATCCTCCAGAGCTCCCCCGCTCGCACATTGAACTCATGCTAGCAGTTTCGAGGCACTGCCCCATCCACCAATTGGCCCACCCAGGAAACTTTAGGCTTGGACACCACGGCATGCTCCTACTGGACCAACACCCAATCAAGACCCAATCAGACCTTCCTCTATGGGTGCCGCCGCACCAGCCAGAATCAACTCCTCCCGAGTCGTCTACCGAGCGCATGCTGCTGCAGAGGGAGAAACATTCCTTCGAGGTGACGATTGAGTTGATACGAGAACGTCTTGAGTCAAACACTTCTTCCAATCTTATCATCGTGGATCCGGCGCTGGAATCTAACCTACCACAATGGAAGAGGTGCCTGAAGGCACTCGGGGTACCACTTCCTCCTTCGCGCCAACCGGCACACACTCATTCTCTGGGCCACTGGCTAATCGCTTTGGCAACCCTGCCCCACGGTCCCGATGCATTCTCCCTTGAGGCATTGAGGTCTTTCTCTCTACAAGCGACACTCAAGCCATTCGAAAGCCCCGATGCTCACCCCACGGAGAACAAGATCAGTCCGCTTGCTGATCCTGACATGTTGACGGAAATGGCTCGCAGCGAGCATGTGCTGGGTGGCCCCGGAGCTCTCGCTAGATGGCTACAGACGATAGCGAGACCGCCGATATCGGAGCGCGACCAGTTCAGAAAAGAGTCGACGCAGTGGTGGCTTCTTTGCCTCGTTGATTCCCTGAGGCCGTTACTCACGGGGGAGGATCGCGCAGTCCTCGATGAGGCCAGCAGAGTGGGCTGCCACACAGGGCAAAAACTCCCGATGATTGAGTCTTCAGCCAGTGCCGATAACTGGCTGCTCTCCATACTCGGAATGATTGACCTAGAGTCCGCGATGGAGTCGTGTGACGGTGAGGGCCCCACTCCGTCAGCGGTGGCTCAAGCCGTAGTCAAGGACATTCAGGCGCTCAGGTTGATGCAGTCCAGTATGGGTCACAACGCACCTAAAATGGGCCCAAAATGGGTTGATGAGTTCACTCCACTCGTCCGCTCCTCAAGCATCCAAAGCGGTTCTTCACTAGCCTCTGGAAGGGTCAGGGTACTCACTCCATCTGCCGCTCTTGGCTGCACTGCCGATACCATCATTTTAGCAAATCTGTCGAGCTCCTCGTGGGATCTCAGAGCCCCGAAGATGGCCTTTCTCGGCGACGAGGAGAGACATTCACTGGACCTGCTCCGACCGGATGGCCCAATCAGAGCAGCAAGGCACCAACTCGAACACCTTCTCGCCGCGGCTCCCGAAGTCTTAGTCCTCGATCCGAGCCTCGATGATGCGTCCCCGGCAGCCGCTCCTATTCGAGAGTGGGCAGCAGCTCACGACCCCAGTGACGACGCCGAGGTGATGCGCACTGAGCCCGAGCAACCGGTCAGCCCACGCGATCTCAAGCAGTCCGACGGAATTTCCCTCAGGAACATGCTTCCTCTAGCCCGTGCACCTCTCAACCCCAGTGCCATATCAGTATCAATGGACTCGGAATTGCAGCGCAATCGCGAGAGACGGCAACCGAGTCATGCCGATGACGATGGATACCTAGCCCTAACTTCTGTCCAACACCTGTTCTCTATTGACAGGACAGATCTGACCCGTCGGACTCCGCCTGGCATCGAACCTCCTCGCTCGCATGACAGGTGGCCCGTGGTTGGAGGCTTTGTCGCTGGAGGCAAGAGGACCCCTACCATCGACCCCCGGCCATTCGTCCCTCATGCAACCGGTACGAATGTCAGCGATTCGAGGCACGGTCATTCAGTAGGAGCTGAGCAGGATGTCCCTATCTGGTCGCCGAGCAGGCTACATTACTGGCTCAAGTGCCCGAGAATGGGTTGGTTGTCGAATGGACTCAGAGCAGAGGAGGACGAACTGCAGGCTGAGGACCTAGATCCACGTACCCACGGTGAGCTACTTCAC
Organism: Marine Group II euryarchaeote MED-G34; assembly: GCA_002457605.1. GTDB lineage: Archaea > Thermoplasmatota > Poseidoniia > Poseidoniales > Thalassarchaeaceae > Thalassarchaeum. The sequence goes on from NTJT01000004.1 coordinate 52,594, forward strand.
AATGTCCATCACGATCTAATCTGTCAGACTCTTGGGTTCGAAATTGGTATTGAGAGGCCTTTCGGAGAAGGCAGCTCTGTCAGCAGCGTCGCCCAATCTGGTAGGAGCGAGGACGAGCTGATGCAAATAGCACTCGAGTCTCTAGACAGCCGAGCCCCTTGGCTCGACAGGACTGACGCGGTTTCTACTCATAGGCTGATGATACTGACTGGGATGAGCAGAGACGAGTGGAATCGATGGTTGACTAATCCCTGCCCTGTACCACCATCGGGAAGGGTTGGGACCATTGTAAGGGCCGAATCAACAGTCAGTCATGCCTCACCGGTTTGTCTAGAATGGAGCGTGGCTGATTTCGATGAGAAAGGAATCGAGATATCGATACCAAAGAATCTCTCTGGAGGCGAGCAGCTTCCGCCGATTCGGGTTCGAGGCTACATAGACAGGGTCGACATCCTACCGCTAGATGAGTCCACTAAAGAGTGGCTAGATCCTGATGGTGAGGAGAGCGTCGCTCCACTCAGAATCCACGGTTCGGGGTGGAGACCGCGCCGCTTAGTGGCAATTAGGGACCTCAAGACCTCTGAAAGCAAGGCCGCAAAGATACGACATTCCGATGGATTGCTCGATGAACTCCAATTGGCGTTGTACGCGAGGGCATGGGAGATTGCTCACCCAGGTGACTTGGTGGTCGCTGCTGGGATCTCCCTGTTCAGTCACCACACCGAGCACATGCTGGAACTATCTTCGCATTACTCTGCAGCCCACAGTAATCTCCTGCTCGGTACTCGTACGGACATCACCACATCACTGCACAGATTTCCCGACGAGCCGCCTTCTCCGCACAGTGACCACTTCAGGGCATGGCTCACACAGCGCCTAGCAGTGGCGCTACGTGTCGCAGCCGGGGCTGCTGCGGGAAGAGTCCACCCGACTCCCTCACCAGGAGTGTGTGGCTACTGTCCGGTGAGGAATGCCTGCGAAGTCAGGATGGAGGCTGGTTTCTGATGCGTCTGAATACCGCCCAACGCCTCGCGCTCAATTTGGATGCACACATAGTCGTCGACGCTGGGGCAGGCACCGGCAAGACCAGTACGATTGTTGATCGCGTCATCGAGCACTATCTGACCGAGGATCAGAGAGCAACTCGACTACTCCCTAAGCCCGAGCGCCCATCCAAGTTGCAAGGGGGTATGATAGCCGCCCCAGCAGCAGAGCGTATAGATCTCAGGGAGTGGGGAGGCTTGCTTCCAGGGGAAGTAGTGCTGCTGACCTTCACCAACCGTGCAGCCGATGAGATGAGAGACAGACTGCGACGAAGCATCGCCCGGCTGCGGCCCGGACCCATAGGGGATGACGGGACTTGGCGCAGCGATCCTAGAATCAGGCACAAGGGATTCAGCGAACAACTCCTGACGCTGCTCGAGGACGCACCAATAGGAACCATCGATGCGTTCCTCAATCAACTGGTCTCACCGTACCGAGGTATCCTCGGAGACGCTCTAAGCCGAGACAACGTCTCGGACGCAGGCAGGATTCTGCTGGTGGAGTCTGCCTTGAACACCCTCTGGAGGTTGCCGAGTTCGGTCTCTCACATCGGAGAGGCGGTTGATGCGGGCATCCCAGCTGAAATCGCTCCAGATGTACTAGCAGCCAGAGACAGGATTGCGCGACATTACTCAGGGCGGCGCTCTGCAGCTAGGGTGCTGCGCAGCCTAGTGGGAAGTTCCGTGTTCATTGAGGAGGCAGCTCGCAGGATAATGGATGGCGACACCATCACCTCCGAGTTGCTACACCAACAGATTATGGCATCAGTAGATGCCAACGAGGTCGCCGAACACGCGACTGAGATCCATTCTATCGCACAGCGTTTCTGTGATTTGGTAAGGGAAAATTCAGCATCCATGGCGCTCACTGGGTGGCCAGCTGATTCTAGGATGGCCTGCTTGGACTCCCTATGCAGCGAGGGGCCGCCTGAAGATGCATGGGGGCAACTGACATGGCTGAGTCACACTCTAGTCTGCACCCTCAACTCCTCAGCCCTAATGAAGAATAACCCGACTTTCTTCCCTCATTCTCACCTCCCCTCTGATTCATGGGAGGCTGGTATAGAGAAGTACTCGAAAATTCAAGACGCTCACTCCAAGGCACGCGTCAAGGATGAAATCAGTGACATAGTAACAGATCTCAAAGCCGCTTGGTCCTCCGATCGCGGCAGACTGATGCTGCACTTCACGCGAGTTGCCATGCTGCTCAGTGACTCAACTCCTCCTGCTTCTCCCGCAGATTGGACTCCTCCGTTAACCCCTCTCCAGATTCCTCTACCTGAGCGAATCGATGGCTCTGCTTCCAGTCACTACTTTACTCTCGATGCCGAAGTTCGCAACCTACAGGATCTATACCTCGCTCACCGGGGCTTCCAAGGTATCATCAGGAAACTCAAGGAGAGGGACGAGGTCCACGACTTTGACGACATCCAGAGACTAGCCGGAGATTTGCTTTTGGCTAACTGCCCCTCAACATGCAGATCGTTCTACCACTCTTCGATGCAGGATGCTCTGGACTCGTTGACGGATAGCCCATGGCGTGATGATCACATCGATGCGGCGTTCGCAGCCCTCGAGCGTCTGGAGGCCAATCCTAGTATGGCCGGAGAGGCGGCTTCGAGCCTCGGCGCCATCCGCGCCGACCTCGAGAGCAGGTATAGCCGACTGATGACAATCAGGAGACGCTACCGAGCCTTCATCATCGACGAGGCTCAAGACAACTCACCACTCCAGTGGAGACTACTCTCGAGATTATGGGGTGAGAGGCGCGTAGACGAAGGAGAACCGAACGCTCCCGATACTCCATGGCAGCCAACAGTTTGCTACGTGGGAGACGTTAAGCAGAGCATTTACGCATTCAGACAAGCAGAGGTCACTGGTTTCCTCGAATTCGCGAGGCAGTTGATGGCGGTTAATGACCACGAACTGGCGGGAGTCCCAGAGTTAACACGCAAGCCAGCGCTCAGAAAAGACTCCCACAGTCGCGATCCAAGGAACGCACACTCTCTGACCATCGCAACAGCTACTGAATACATGGAACAGGGAGGGAGGGATCTAGTTGCTTGGATACCCTTCGACGCGACCGATCGCGACCTGCCCGCTCCGAGTGGGGCCGAGGTCAAGAACCGCAGGAGGGGATTGATTGCTCTGCAGGTGAACTATCGCACCAGTGGAGGACTTCTGAGGGCGATGAACGAGTGGTGGGAAGACGTCTTTTCAGACAGACACCGACTTTTTCCCAACGGTGATTTCTACGCCACCCCTCAGACGTTATTCGCATGCCCGGACAAGCGCGATACTCCAGGAGCCATTGAGTGGTTATGTCCTTTGAGCACCGGAGGAGATTCCAATCCACCCACTGACTTGACCACGCACCTAGATCCGTTCGGTGAGGGCAAGCCAGACTCTCTCGAGCGCCAGGCCCTGCTGATAGCTCGACGCGTTGGTAGCCTCATCGACGGTTCACCAGTCAATGTTAGGTCAGCAGATGGGAAGTGGCATCAAGTGGATGCTGAAGACCCTGTTTCTCCCAGTGAAATCATGATACTGCTTCCCACTAGGCCGAATATCAGGGACGTGGTTATCAGACATCTCCATGACCACGGAATTCCAGCTCAGGCAGACCGGGAGGGAGGATTGCTGGACAGACCGGCCGCACACGCCCTTGAGGGATTGCTACAGTTTGTCGCTAGACCTAGGTCGCGCCACCACGCTTCCTGGGTAGCCCGCTCCGTTCTGATTGGTCTGGACGACGCCCAGTTGCAGGACTACATCGGAGGTGCACAACGGGGGGAAGATTTGCTGTCCCGATTAGTGGAGCATTGCTCGAGTGATTCTCAACGGGCCTTGGTAGAGAGGTGGCGACAACTGTCCGAATCGGGACGTCTAATCGATCTTCTGGATGAGACCATAGACAGGTCTGATTTACTTACTGCCTACCCCGATCCCGTCTCACGTCAAGACGTCGAGCAAATTGTTGATGTCATCAGAGCATTGGCTGCTGAGGTCGGAGGTGACGCAATGGTCCTAGCGGACAGGATACGCGATCTCAGAGAGCGTAGCGCCGGCGCCCTTGAGGCCATCACCATCCCACCCAGTGATGCTGTCAAGGTGATGACAATTCACAGCGCCAAAGGGCTTGAGGCCAAGGTAGTGGTATTGGCCGATGTCTTCTCCAACAGGCAGACCAACATGAGGAACGAGAACCTCAGCCGTCTGATAGTGAGTCCTGAACTCTTCGCAGGAAATCCCAAGCCGTGGTCTAGCGAACCCTCTCCTCACTCTGCGCTGTGGTCCCACGTTCAGGTGTTGCATCAGGCTCGCAAGGATGCTGAGGCTCGAAGGCTGCTGTATGTAGGTGCCACACGTGCGGAGGAGAGACTGATTGTGGTGGGCTCGAATAGAGGAACTGAGTGGGCCGAGGGAGAGGGTCTACGGATGCCTTGGTCCTACGACAAGAAGATACCTCAATTGGGTCAAATGTGGATCGAATCATTGCGCCAAGGCTCGTTGAGGCGAGCGGAAACTGCTTCACCGTGGCTAGATGAGGGTGACGACAACGACGCTCCAGCCATCAGAACCAGAGGCCAGCGCACCTTCGATCCCACCAGAATGTTCTCCAACGCCTCTCTAGGCGGCAACTCAACTCTCCCTGGCATGCTTGTAATCCACCACCCAGACTGCTTCGAGGATGCTGACAATTCACCTGTGCTGACGCCGCTACAACGTATCGAGAGGCTGGATGATGCCGCCAACTCCTTGGTAGAGTCTGAGGACCCTGCTCCTCCTAGACAGGACTCAGCACCTCGAATCAGAATCACTCCGAACAGACTCCCGGTGTTCCAAGAGTGTCAACGGCGACAGTGGTTCGAGACCAAGGGTGGCCTGAGTCCGGATCCGATAGTACCCAGTGAACAAGCACATTTATCGAAAGGGATGCCAGCTAACGTTGATCCTGCGACTCTCGGTACCGTTTTCCACAGGATACTGGAGATAGGAATCGGCAATCCTGGTCTCGACGGCGAGCCGGCGAGCTCCCCACTCCAAGCATCATGGACGGAACACAGAGAGAATCTTCTGTCAGATCCAGAGACTCATTCCACGGTGTTCACAGAACTTCTTCCTCCTGACGCTGACCTTCAGCGAACCCGCCTTCTGGTTGAGAGCATGGCAGAGCGCATTGGCTCTGGACCCATGGGCAGGATGGTGCAGCGTGAATTGGTGGACGACCACAGACTCGAAGGACTCAGAACGGAGATGCCGTTCCATATCTCCATTGATGTCGATACAGGGGGCTCAGTCAGGCAACGTTGGAGCCCTGAGGGACCCGAGCTCTTGGCGAACATGGATAAGGCCACTATCGAGATGAACGGAATCATCGATCTCGTGCTGTGCACGACGACTCCAAACGGTGGTTCTGCTATCCGAGCTGTCGATCTAAAGACCGAGGATGCCGGATTAATCGATAACGACTCCTCTGAGGGTCTCCTCGAAGCCCTCGGCTCGGAGGACTCTGGACCCGCTTGTGAAGCCGAACTCGAGATACTGAACAAGCACCGCATGCAACTGGCCCTGTACTATCGTGCGTTACAGAGCATAGAGGACGCGAGAAAAGCGGCCAATCTAGGGTGCAGGACTGTCTTGCCCCCTGCCATACTGGTTGGAGTGACTGGCAGGATGGTCGAGTACCCAAAGGAGATGCTCGATCTAGCATCACAGGAGTTGGAAGAACTGCTTGTTAGGACTGCTGGCATGGCTCTGGCTTCAGACGCCCCGCTGTCAGATTTCGACAGGCTCCCGGCAGAGTCCGCCCACATATGCGAGAACTGCCCATTCCATCGCGGTGCGCTACCTATCTGTGGTCCTGCGGAGCATTAATGCTCAGCGAAGACTCCATGTGCTGAGGGCCTCACACAAGCCCATGGAACCTGATCTTGATGCCCTCGCCCAACGTAGTGACGAGTTATGGGAAGAATCGATACTCCCCAGCCTGATGGATTTCGTGGCCATCCCCGCTCTTTCCCCTGGATTCGATCCCAATTGGGCCGAGACTGGGGATCTGGACGCCACCGTAGAATTGTTCTGCGGCTGGCTCGACACACAGTCCATCGACGGTATGTCGTACGAGGTCCACCGTATTGGGGAGCGCAGCCCAGTTCTGTTAGTGACAATTGAGGGCACGGGTCCCGGAGAGGTCCTGTTTTACTCCCATCTCGACAAGCAACCGGCTCGCCCTGAGTTGTGGTCAGAGGGTCTGCACCCATGGAAGGCGGTCCGACGTGAGCCTTGGCTTTTCGGCCGTGGAGCACTCGACGATGGGTACGGTGGCTACCTGTGCGTGACCTCGGTCAGGATGCTACAGGAGCAGGGCGTTGCATACCCTACCTGCCGTTTTATCATCGAAACCTGTGAAGAATCTGGCTCGTACGATCTCCCTGAGTATCTTGACGCCCTAACCGACGACCTCGGCAGCCCCAATCTCATTGTCGTACTCGATACTGGAGGCGGTGATTACGAGCACATCTGGGTGACCGATGCTCTGCGTGGACTACTGGCTGGAACCCTCTCTGTACAGGTTTCCCACGAAGGCATACACTCAGGTCACGGAGGAGGTGTAATACCCTCATCCTTCAGGATAGCAAGGATGCTACTCAACAGGGTCGAGGACTCGGATACCGGTGAGGTGCTAATCCCTGGGATGCACGTGCCAATCACCGAGGAGGTCAGAGCACAGTCTGATTCACTAATCGAACTTCTAGGCGACACGGTATGGGACGATCTCCCGGTGGTCGATGGCATGCGACCCCAGACACCGGGTGCGGCAGAGATGCTCCTGAACATGAACTGGAGGCCGTGCATGTCGGTAATCGGGGCCGATGGGATGCCCCCAATACAGACGGCTGGAAATGTTCTCAGGACCAACACCGATCTCAAACTCAGTTTCAGAATCCCTCCCGGGGTTGACTCAGAGGCCGCCATCTCTGAGGTCAAGAGGATCCTCGAGGAGGACCCGCCATACGGTGCAAAGGTCACATTCACACCAGATGCAGTCTCTGACGGCTTCCGCGCCCCCCCTCTCTCCTCAAGTGCCAGTCAAGCCCTCTCTGAGGCCGCGAACAGCATTAGTGGGCTGCCACCAATGACAATCTGGCTGGGGGGAACAATTCCATTCCTAGCGATGATTCAGGGCAAGTACCCCGACGCCCAGTTTCTGTGCACCGGCACAGGGGGGCCAGGCAACAACGCTCACGGGCCGGATGAGAAACTGCACATCCCAGCTTCAAAGAGGCTCACTGCGGTACTGTCTGCAACTGTAGCCGCAGTTTCTAGATGAGCCGGATAACCCCGTGATGGGATGAGATTGATTCCGCCGAGGTTAAAGCGGATGCACCGGTCGAGCACCCTGAGGACTCGTATGAGCGAGGAAGAGGAAATCATCACTCCTGAGTTACAGACGCGACAGCTCGAGGAGAGGTTGGCCGAGGAGACCGACCGCCTCGAGAAGCTTTACGTGGCTTACAAGAAGGTCGAAGACGAGTTGGCAGAGAAGAATGCCATCATCGAGGTCCTCGAGAAGGAAGCCATCGACAAGGAGATCGACAAGGAGGGACTAGAATCACTCCTATCCGAGAAGGAAGCGAGAATCCACGAAATCGAGATAGAGGGGGCCAAGACCGGCAAAAGGGTCGAGCATCTTGAGCCAGAACTCGAGAAGATGGAGGAGCTGTACACTCGCGAGAAGGCTCGCCTTGGACGTGTCTTCGAGGTCACCGAGGAACTCGACGAGCGCAATCGGGTAGCTACTGCAGAACTCTCCGCGCGCGATGACTGGTATGTCCAGCACATGCAACTCTTCGAGCAACTCAACGAGGCCATCGACACCCGCTACACAATGATAGACAGGGCAGTTGAAGCGGCAAGGGACGTGCTGGCCAGTCAAGAGACCTTCAAGGAGCGCATGGAGGAAGCCCTCGATGCCGTCAAGGAGACCGTCGATGACATAGTCGATGGCGATGACGAAGAGGACACCGACGAGCCCGAAGCGGACGAGTCCTGATTACTTCGGTTGATGCTTGTAGCAGAAGTCTTGGTCATGCGTGCTTTTCGTTGACTTCCTGTGATTACACATTTTCCCGTTGTCAGCAACATGCTTGCAAAGGTTATCCGATCTGCTAGCAGCCTCCTTCAACTTCCTCTTAGCCGCTGTTTTGAATCCTACCAACCTTGTTTGTCGCAAAAGAGATTGCTCCTGTACACCAAATGTATTACTCGTCTTAATCGCCCTTCGCTGGCCTCCACTAATATGCCACAACTTCTCCATTTTCCCCCACCGCCTGAATTTTTCTCGCCGCCTGAATTGTTTTCGCCAGACACGAGTTGTGTTTTTTCCGAGAGGCCGCCCTAAAGCATCAATCTCTCCTGGGCCAGAAAACCAGGTTGATCCGCATACCGTGCAATGGCCAACATTCGACACCCCACATTGGTATATGTCCGGTAATTGGCCGATGACACTCTTAACCCAAAAATACCATTCGACCGCGAAATTGGTAAGCGCAGTCTCGCCATCTAACAGGTCACTGTCGGAACTACAGGTGGGGCATTCTACACTCAACCCCTCCTCGATGACTTCGGGG
>NTJT01000005.1 GCA_002457605.1 Marine Group II euryarchaeote MED-G34
GGACTGTAGGAAACTTCACCGACGGCAACAATGGTTACCAGATGTCGGATGTCGATGGAATCGCCACTCTAGCTCTCGATGACATAACAGCAGAAGTAATGACTTTCGACTTCTTCCTACAGGACACCGGATACGAGACCTCAACCCCCGTGGACTACCTAGTCATCAGATTCATCGGCGCGAACAACGATATCGAAATCATCAACACCACGGGCTACGACATCGACACTGACAACTCGTCATGGCTCGGCACGTGGACGACGATGACGGTGATGATAGGAGCAGCCGGGCACGGTCATCTAGAAGTTGAATTCGCCTCGAACTCTGCTATGGAAGCCCTGTATCTAGACAACATACAGTTCACCTCGACAGTGGTGCTCAATGCCGACTTGGATGATGACGGCGACGGCTGGCTCGATGTCGATGAGACCGACTGCGGCACCGACCCCCTAGACGGCAATGATGTTCCAGTTGATACTGATTCTAACGGAATCTGTGACGCCCTTGAGGGTGGTGACTTCGATGGTGACGGGATACCCAATGACAGCGATCCCGACGACGACAACGACGGCTGGGATGATACCGATGAGACTTCATGCAACACTAATCCGTTGAATTCGGACTCAACTCCGACAGACACGGACGGTGATGGAATATGCGACTACCTCGACTCTGACGATGATGGTGATGGTGTCGAGGATGGTAACGACTGCGATCCTCTCGACCCCGACGAATCCACTGACAACGACATGGATGGAATCTGCGATGGAGCGGATGATGATGATGACAATGACGGGGTTTTGGACGATGATGATGCGTTCCCAGAAGACCCCTCGGAGTGGTCGGATACCGATGGAGATGGCAAGGGGGACAACTCCGATGACGATGATGACAATGATGGTATCTCCGATCTGATGGAGGAAATGTGCTTCTCGGACTCGCTCGATGCCAACTCGGTCCCGACGGACACCGATGGCGATGGTGAATGCGATCCCATAGACTACGACGACGACGGTGATGGCTACTTCGATGATATCGAGCAGAACTGCCAGTCTGACGAGCTAGACCCTAACTCGGTCCCAGTGGACTCAGATGGGGATGGCGTATGCGACCTTCTGGACAGCGATTCTGACAACGACGGAGTGGATGATGCGGATGATGCGTTTCCTGATGATGCAAATGAGTGGGTTGACACAGACATGGACGGCTGGGGGGACAACGCTGACGTCGATGACGACGGAGATGGCTGGCTGGATGTTGACGAGGACTCCTGTGGAAGCGACTCAATGGATTCGGGTTCCGTCCCTGCAGACTTAGACGGCGATGGCGATTGCGATGGTGAGGATTACGACATAGATGGCGATGGAGTCATGAACCCTGACGATGATTTCCCGGATGATTCCAGCGAGTGGTTTGATCTCGATGGTGACGGAACTGGGAACAATGCTGACACCGACGATGACGGCGATGGATGGACCGACTCTGATGAGGAGGAATGTGCCGCGGCTGGCGGGGATGGCGACTCAATGAACGGCAACGTGCAGCCTAATGACAACGATATCGACGGTAATTGCGACGCCCTCGACCCTGACGACGACGGGGACGGGGTCGCCGATGGGGACGATGCGCTCCCGAACGATGGATCGGAGTGGGATGATACCGACGGCGACGGAATCGGGGACAACGCCGACCTAGACGACGACAATGACGGCTGGTCCGATGCTGAAGAGGATGAATGCGGCACTGACCAGTACGACAGCGACAGCACGCCTGTGGACTACGACAGCAACGGGGTGTGCGATGCGAACGACCCGATTGTAGAGCCGGAGCCCGAAGGCACCCCTGGGTTTGGCCTGCTATCTGCACTAACGGTGCTCGCTCTCGCAGCTATCGCACGCAGGGATTGATGGCGCCGACAGCAGGACTCGAACCTGCGACCTGTGGATTAACAGTCCACCGCTCCACCAACTAAGCTATGTCGGCCTGACTCGCGGCTGGCCCCATCCTTCATCAAAGAATCGGATTATTCCCACTCAATTGTTCCGGGTGGTTTGTGAGTGACATCATAGACTACCCGGTTCACTTGTCCCTTGAGGGAATTGGTAATCTCTGTACTTATTTCAGCCAGTAAATCATGCGGTATCTCTGAGAACTTGGCACTCATACCGTCTAGACTCGTCACTGCTCTGACTACTACTGTCTCTCCGTGCACGCGCGCGTCACCGTGCACGCCTACGCTCCTGACTGGGAGCAGGGCTGCAAAATACTGCCAGGGTAGCTCGCACCTTCCCTCTGCCGCCGCAGCCTGCAGGCGAGTCTCGACAATGTAGCAGGCCTCGCGGCAAGCCGCTACCCTATCTGGTGTGATATCACCGAGTACCCGGACTGCGAGGCCCGGGCCGGGAAACGGCTGTCGTTCGCTCGACGGGATACCGAGATCGCGGGCGATGGCCCGAACCTCGTCCTTGTAGAACTCGCGCAGTGGCTCGACTATGATTAGGTCGACATCCTCAGGGAGTCCACCGACGTTGTGGTGCGACTTGATGACATCACGATTTCCACCACCCGACTCTATCCAGTCGGGCGCTATGGTGCCCTGGACTAGGAATTTTGCTCCGCATCCTTCCTGTTCGCCTTCGAAGACTCGAATGAATTGCTCACCAATGACCTTGCGCTTCTCCTCTGGGTCAGTGACTCCTGAAAGATTGTTCAAGAAGCGCTCCGAGGCGTCCACTACCTTGAGTTCAATGCCGAGGTCAGAGAACATATGTGCGACCTCGTCTGACTCGTTCTTGCGCATCAGTCCGGTATCGACGTAGACACAGTGCAAGAGACTCCCCACGGCACGGTGGGCTAACACTGCGGCCACCGTGCTGTCTATGCCTCCGGAGCAGGCGATGATTGTAGTGTCATCAATCTGAGATTGCAGGGCCTCGACTGCTTCGTCTACCAGCATCTGAGTCTGCATCAAGTGCTCACTCCCTCAGCGACTCGTCGTCCGCAATGACTCTCGCAGTGCGTGACTTTCTCCACTCGGCAAATCTGGAAGAAAGATCAGTGTCGCTCATAGCGAGCATCTGGATGGCTAGCACAGCGGCGTTATCGCCACGGTCAACGCCTACGGTTGCCACGGGCATCCCAGGTGGCATTTGGACTATTGAAAGCAGACTATCCAGTGGCACCTTACCTCCAACGGGAACGCCGATTACCGGCAAGGTAGTCATCGCTGCGACTACCCCTGGAAGGGCTGCTGCCATCCCTGCCATCCCAATGAAAATCTGGCATCCGTCTTCGATGGCAGTGGTGACAACGTCCTCTAGATATTTAGGAGCTCGATGGGCCGAAGCAACCCTAACTTCGTGTGAGATGTCGAACTCAGAGAGTACGGCAGTGCATTTGTTGGCGACCGGAAGGTCAGTCTTGGACCCAAGCAGTATGCAGACGTCCATGTACTGCCGGGACGTAGTCGGTTCAAATGCCTGCCGTCGAATCAGCGTCGTTGCTCTGCGCGTCGCTGACGAGTAGTCTCTCCGGCCACTCCAGCCCAAGGTCGGCTACCGGCGGCTGGGACAGTAGACTGATGGCCAGAGCCTTTCCGACTGATCCGTCGGAGAAGGGGTCGTGAACGAAGCCGACGCCATCGAGCAGCGCAAGGGCGATGAAACGGTCACTACCACGACTGGCCCCTGCAATCACCAAGTGCCCATACTCACAGCTCATCCTAGCGATTGAACCAGTGGTCCATCTCTCGGAAATCACTTGCCACTCAGAAGATAACTGAGATGAAGATTCCCAAGCCGACTGATCGATAGGCAGAAGCCACCTCGCTGCCGGGATTTGCAATATTTTCCCAATTTGGCGGAACGAGCGGAACCATGCGACCCAAAACAGAGTGTAAGCAATCCAACCAAGAATCGGGCTCAATAGTATGTGAAGAGCAAAAATTGCCGACGCACCAGCAAAGGTCACCCAGTCGAGAGGGAGAGACAAGAGTGTACCCTCAGACATCGGCTGTGCAGAACGGACTAGGTAGAGCGGTAACAGAATCAGTATCCATGTCAGGGCGAAGAATAGTGCTGCTACGCTCTGATCGTCGGCAGGGAGACGATCGGGGAGAATGAGGGGGATAGCGGAGAGTAACAGGAACAGCGGTGACCATGCGAGGGGAAACAGTATCGAGGGGGCAACGGGTTGCAGGCGCTGCCTAGCCCATCCTTTACCGCCCTCCTGAGCAGTTGTGCTCAGCCAAGACTCTGGCGGAGTCAACTCGCCCTCCTTGGCATCTTGCTGCGAGGAGTCGTCGGGAAGCCTTCTCCACCTAGGTTCGCCCACCAGCCACTGGCGGTCCAGCCCCGCTTCCATGGAGTCCGCAAGGGTCGTTAGGTATTGTCCGCTTCGGCCATCACTCAGGACCGGGATGTCTGAGAACCAAATTACGGGCTGCCCATACCTCATCCACCCTCCTGACGTCAGTGGAGTGAGGCGCGGTGGTCACGATCTCTGGGTCCTCACCCAGTATCGTGTGAAAGTCAGCGGCGAAACGGTCCATGACCTCCTTCGATTCGGTCTCAGTGGGTTCAATCATCAGACATTCAGGGACAATCATAGGGAAATATAGAGTTGGAGCCATGACACCGTAGTCTAGCAACCTCTTGGCCACATCCCTACCAGTGACGCCGACTGCATCCTTCAGAGCGCTCATAGACAGAGTAAATTCGTGCTTCACCACCTCGGCAGGAGCTCCGTCTAGCGGCATCGCGTGCATCCTCGCTGCAGTATCCGAATCGGGATTCATGATGCGGTGACGTAGGTAGTTGGCGTTCAAGACAGCGTGTTCGCTCATCCGCTCTAATTCTCTGCCATACCTGCGGTAGAACGCCCATGCACGGACCACAGCAGCTGAGTTGCCGTGCCACTGCTGGACCTTACCGATACTGGACTCGCCTACCTCTTTCCAGACATACCAGTAGCCGTCGCCCACTCCAATAGGATCATCTTCGACTCGCTCCCTGCGATTGGCTATCGGACTGGGCAGGAAGGCTGCGAGATGAGATTTCACTCCAATTGGGCCGCTACCCGGGCCGCCACCACCGTGTGGCTGACTGAAGGTCTTGTGGAGATTGTAGTGGACTGCATCGAAACCCATCCGACCAGGGTCAGTCTTGCCTAGGATAGCATTGAAGTTGGCACCATCATAGTACATCTGGCCACCGGCTGTGTGAACCATCTCGGCGGCCCGAGAGATGTCGGGCTCGAAGACACCGAGTGTAGAAGGGTTGGTGATCATCATCGCCGCGGTATCATCGCCCACTGCTTCCTTGAGTGCAGCAAGATCGATTCTGCCGTCGGCCGCGCTCGGGATTTCTATGATGTCATAGCCGCACATCGCTGCCGAAGCGGGGTTGGTGCCATGTGCGGAATCTGGGACGATGACTTTGTCACGGTGGTCTTGACCAATGCTGCGATGGTACTCCTGAATGCAGCGCATGGCTGTGAACTCTCCCTGCGCTCCTGCAACCGGTTGCAGCGTCACCTCGTCCATTCCCGAACAGATTGCGAGCATCTCCTGCATCTCGAAGAATATCGCTAGAAGCCCCTGTATCTGGTGCTCTGGTTGCAGAGGGTGGATACGGTCTATTCCTGGCAGTTGGACGATTCTCTCGTTAAGTCGGGGGTTATGTTTCATAGTGCACGAACCCAGAGGATAGAATCCGGTATCAATGCCGAAGTTCCTTCTCGACAACCAAGTATAATGGCGAACCAGTTCCGGCTCGCTGGCTCTGGGCCAACCAGGAGGAGAGGCGCGTCGTAGAGGCTCTGGGACTGTGGACCATGATTCATCGACACCTAGCGAAGGGAGTGGCTGAGACCATCCTGCGCCCTCGGCGCCGTTGAAAGCGAACAAATCGCTCATGAATCAGCCTCCTCAAGCCATGAAGAAAGTCCAGCTGCGAGCGCTTCGATATCAGACTCGCTAGTGCGCTCGTCGGCACCTATGAGAAGGCAATTAGACATGCCATCCCACCAGACTCCTAAATCGAATCCGCCAAGCACCCCATTAGTGTCTAGGTAGGCCAGAGCGTCTGAAGCCTGTCCAGGAAGCTTGACGGCGAACTCCCTGAAGTTGTATGCCTGAGGATCGACCAGCTCGATACCATCGATTGAGGTCACCATTCTCTTCGTGGCCTCGGTGGCTGAGGCCACGCGCAGAGCCAGTCTCTCGATACCTCGTGGACCAAGAAGCGCCATGTGCATGGCCCCCATCAGTGCAATCAGGGTCTCGTTAGAGCAGATGTTCGAGGTCGCGCGGTGCCTGCGGATGTGCTGTTCACGTGTCGATAACGTAAGTGTGAATGCGCGTTTTCCATCAACATCACTTGTCAGACCGACGATTCTTCCTGGCATCTGTCTAGTGTATCTCTCGCCGCAGGCAAAGATACCGTAGATTGGCCCGCCGGCTGTCGGGCCTATACCGAACGGTTGACCTTCGCCGACAACAATGTCTGCACCCCATTCACCTGGAGGCGCGACAATGCCGAGAGACACGACGTCTACACCAACGATGAGTGCCGTCTCCTCTCCAATAATCTCCTTCAGATTCATTAGGCCGGGGTCAAGGATACCGAAGGCACTTGGTTGCTCCACATAGACAGCGCAACAGCCAGCAGCCTCGGCAGCAGAGTCCAT
This sequence comes from Marine Group II euryarchaeote MED-G34, assembly GCA_002457605.1. GTDB lineage: Archaea > Thermoplasmatota > Poseidoniia > Poseidoniales > Thalassarchaeaceae > Thalassarchaeum. The sequence continues at coordinate 6,688 of NTJT01000005.1, forward strand.
GTCTATGTGACCGTCTTCGAGGTGCTCCAGAATCCTAATCTCTAGACCGCTGCCCTGAGTGTAGTTCCTGATAACTTCAAGCCTTTGTGGAGGTACAAACATGGAGACGTAGACGACGTTATTCTGTGACGATTTGCGTCGGTGGACGCGTACTGCACAAGTGATGGCCTCGGCCGCTGCAGTCGATGCATCGTACATCGAGACGTTAGCCACCGGCAGACCGACCAGTTCGCTCACCATCGTTTGAAATTCCCACATCGCCTGCAGCATCCCTTGACTAACCTCAGGCTGATATGGAGTGTAAGACGTCAGGAACTCTCCGCGGGTTGCGAGCATTCCGACCATCGTGGGGACGAAATTCCTAGCAAGTCCGGCTGCGAGGAAGCTTGGTCTGTCGTCAAGGCTCACATTAGCCCCCAACAGTCGCTGGGCATCCGCCCATATCTCCTCCTCTGACTGTGGACCTCGAAGGGGCAGAGGGGTGTCTCTTCGGATATCTTCGGGAATGTCTGAGAACAACTCGTCGAGCGAACTCATTCCCATTTCAGTGAGCATCTCTTGCTCTCTTCCGAGATTTGGCAATTGGTCCACTGTGGCATTCTCCCGCCTCTCGGCGCATCGAGGAGAATAGCGAGAGTCTTCAATGTTCGTCGGTGGCCTAGTCGGACCACCGACACACTCTTAATCGCCCTAAGGGAGTCCGTCTCGATAGCATGAAGGTTGCAATCTCGGCATCTGATGCGTTCGTCGCGCCTTACATCGCTGAAATGCTCGGTGACTCCGCTGTAGTGGTGCCTGATGAAGCGCTTTCTGATGCCACCTCTCTCGATGCTATGCTAACTCCTTGCCGTGCCCTCATACACATCAATTCACGCCCCATCGACACCTCGGTAGGGCGTACCGACAGGGAGGCCTACATCTCGATGAGAGAGGCCTCCAGACCAATCCTAGATGCAGTCGATAGACACGGCGGGATGCACCTGGTAATCCTAGGGACCCTGCGTGTACACCCTCAGTCGAACCCCGGGGATTCGTACTACGGACTCGAGTCCACACTAGCTCCTCGTGACATCGCAGCCGAGGGGCAATTGTGGGTAGAGGAGAATGCGTTGGAACGGGCCGAGGCAGAACGACCCGTGAGTATCATCAGGGCATCGAATGTCCAAGGAGTACCTCTGGAAGGCCCACCGGGAAACGGTCTGCTCCATAGATGGGCCGAGGAGTCTCAGATTGGTTGGATCAATATCCCAGGAGATGGATCCGATCTCAAGGACTTCATACATGTCCAAGACCTAGTCAGAGTGGTTGATGCGGTTCTTTCAAACCCACCTCCAACCAGAGAGAGCATTGCAGTCGGCTCGGGTAAAGGAATCACAATGGAGGACTTAGCGTCTTCCTACAAGCAGAGGACAGGTTGCGACCCCGAGTTCGGACAGAGCGATGAGGGAGAGGTCTTCGGAATCGTCGACGCATGGGTGCTCGAGGAAAGGTTTGGTTTCAGACCACAGATTAGCCTTGAAGAGATGATTGCTGAGGCCTTCGAGGCCGCAGGTCACTGAGCGCTCAGTATCAGTCGCTTGCGAATACCATTCCACCCAGAAAGAGAAGTATTCAGCGAATGCTCAGAGCCGCTTCGGAATATGCCTGAATCGGCATCGTTTCGAAGTCGGATTTCGACCTCGCCGACTCCAATAATCTCGGCAATAACAGTGCTTCCGCCCCTATAAGCATCATCCACACCTATTCCGAAGGTGCGTTCGGGGGCGGTTGTGATCTTTATGGAAACGTTGTGGGATTGTCCCTCGACGGAGTCAGCGAGTCTTCTCTGATCTGAAAGCATCCTAGCTTCGGAAAATGCAGCAACGAGGTCAGAGAGACTATCGGGAGTAGTTGCAACATTTGCGTCGGCCAGAGGTGCTGTGGCTGGTGCAGCGACTTCTGGAGTCTCAATCCTGCTACGAGAAGGGGGAGCCCTCCTACGTGTGCCAACTTCGACTCTATCTGGAACAGATACTCTATCAGAGTTGGTGACGCGGTGAACGTCGTGCCAACTTGAACCGCGTTGTTCGCGAACGTCGACCTGTTCAGGGATGTCAACTTGATCAGGGATGTCAACTTGATCAGGGATGTCAACTTGATCAGGGGCCTCGATATGGCGCTCCTCGTGCCATGTATCGTGGCTGTCATACACTCCATCTGAAGGCGCGGGAGGCGTTACTTCTACGTACTCTTCCTCAACTGGTTTTTCCTCTGCGTTTTCCTGCACACCAGCAGCGACTACACCGGCAACACCCACTGCAGCTGCTCCAGCAGCGACGACCTCGGGGCTTGGCATTCTCGAGATGATTTGTTCCTGCATAGAGTTGGCACGAATTCTCCAAATTCTTCGGGCGGCGGATTGTACGGAGAAAGGCAGTTTATCGATCTCCTTATTGACCTCCGAATCAGCAATTGCTCTTGCCTGTTCGACCGACATATTTCCCTCATTGATGGATTGCCCCATATTGGACGCCAACTCGATGAAATTTTCTGTTACCATATCAAATTCTGATTTATCTGTCTCAGAATCTGGAAGAGGAGTTAGGGGCGTTTCATGGCCTACGACCTTGAACGGTACGTAGGCTAACTCGCGCCCATTGTTGTCCGTGTCATGGAGCCTCAAAGTCCACTCTCCCAGTCCCGGGCTGGGCATAGAGAATGCACCGCTGGTCTTGCCACTCAGGTACTCGAAGCTGGTATCGTGCTGGTCGTTGACCGCCTCATCGCCATGAGGGACCTCTGCCGGTACTATCCCTATCCAGGCGTCATCCGGAAGTTCGGGCGAGGTGAAGGAGAAAACTATCGATTCATCTCTCTCAAACGAAGACCGTGACAGAGAGATTTTGATTTGTTCATCGCCGGGGGGTTTTGTAGCGACTCTGGAAGCGGTATCATCGGCAGTTGTTTCGTTCGATTCACCAGCAACGGAGATGGTGATCTTTCCCACTCCGACCCATCTTCTGGTTCCCGTGGGTAGTGATCCATCACCCTTTGGTCGCGACCAGCCACCTCTGTACCAGTCATTGCTGCCGTCCTGCTCTCTGTCGTCGAGACTCCACGAGGGTGCGCCACCACTGTTGGCGTTGTAGAAGTAAAGGCGATTTCCCCCGGCGCCGTAGATCTTGTACCAAGTCTTACCGTTAATCTGAATATCCTGTGGACCGTACTCTCCGTTGTAGGATTCGTTGGGATGGCCGGAGATTGAAACGCCTCCTCCAGAAGGAATAGTTTCAGTCGGGCCCCCGTCCATCATGGCCAAAATCTCAGAGAGATCTACCGAGCCGTCTGAATTGGTATCAAGGGCCCCGAACACTGCTCCCAATATAGCCGCAGGTGCCTGCTGGCCGGTAATCGACTCGAGTGCATTCGTGAACTCGTTCTCGGAAAGATTGCCGTTACCATCTAAGTCGTATTTTGAGAACAAGGCCTCCGCGCTTATGCCCCTCTTACGGAGAACTTCCTGCAGATTCTTGATTGCTACGGCCTCAATAGTTCCTCGGGCGCCCTCCATCATGGCCCGTGAAAAGGGCGAACAGCAATGAGGATTTGCCCGGCGGGCCCCTCTGCTTTTCGTGTAAATCACACGAATGGTGGCCTTCTAATGCTCGCCTTGACCCTTTTTCGCGGGCTCGACTGTATCCAGACCTCCTGACCGAGACTAGATAGCTGCAGGTATGCCATCGCAATTCCTGTTCGCCCCAGACTCGGTGAGGGGCCTCCACTGGTGACATAGCCGAGTATGCTCGCACCCTCTTCATCAGCCGAGAGCACCGCGTGACCTGGTCTTGGCGAGGGACCCCTCTCCAAGCACTCTAGCCCATGCCACTTAGCTCCAGACTTGAGTGATTCGATTACACGATGCTTTCCGACAAAGTCATGCTCAGTGTCGAGACCGTACGGCACCGCAGTCTCCCCAGTGTCCCTGGCTAGGAAGCCATCGGGCAGATTGGCCTCCGGTTCGACGCCAAGGCCGGGCCAGAGAAAATCCTGACCAGATAGCAAGTAGCCCTTCTCGAGACGCAGGGTGTCCCTAGCACCTAGTCCGACCGGAACCAGTCCCAAATCGGCGCCTGCTTCGAGTAAAGCAGCCCAGAGACGTGGTGCGTCAGTGTTGCTCAGAAAGATCTCGACCCCCGGCTCTCCAGTGTATCCGGTACCTTGTATCCATCCAGAGATTTCGAGTTCGTTGCTGGCTATTTCTTGGCATCGGAATCTGCCAATAGTATTGGCCTCACCAAGCACCTCTCTGAGCACGGAGGTTGACGATGGGCCTTGCAGGGCAAGTATACTAGTCTCATCCGAAATATCATCGATTGTAATCGAGTCGTCGTCTGGAAGAAGTGAAGAAAACCAATCAAGCATTACTTCGACCATTGAGGCATTAGGAACTCCAAGGACTTCGTTCTCAGACTTCACTGCGAAAATCATGTCGTCGATGATATACCCATCGTAATCAAGGAAGTGGGTGTATCCACACCTGCCACTTGCGAAGTTCAAATACTCTTGAGTCGAAATGCTGCTCAGCCATGAAAGAACACCGTCGCCAGAGAACCGGAGGAAGCCCATGTGGGACACGTCGAACAAGCCGGCGCCAGCCCTCGTCGCTAGATGCTCATCCTGAATCGAAGAGTACCAGATTGGCAGTTCGAAACCATGGAATTCAACCATCTTCGCACCTGCATCGAGATGGGCCTCGTACAGCGCTGTCCTGGTCAGCCCGTCTTCAGACACATGTCGAAGGGGGGTCGAGGGGTGCAAGAAGTTACGGGAAAGCGGTCCCCCATGAAGAGACTTGCAAGTGGAGAGAGAACAATGAGCACCGAACACGAAGGCTTAAATAATAAGGACCCTACTATACAACTGCGAGTTGAGAAGATGGAACGAGACACTGCTAGGCAGGCCGGCGAATCTGAGCGTGCTTCACAGAAGCGAAGCCGTACAAAGCCGATTCGCCCTGCACGACGCCCATCTAAGGAGCGTAGCACGGAATCTATGGCAGGCCCTTGCCGAGTGTGCGGGGCTAATTCATGGGACACCGACGACATCAGGGGCGAGACCTCTTGCTCAGAGTGCGGCTATGTTGCAGCCGAGAATATGATCGACCCTGGAGCAGAGTGGATTAACCACTCTGACGGCGACGACAGGAGTCGTGTGGGCGCACCTACAACACTTACCTTGTCCGACAAGGGACTTTCTACCGAGATTCGTCGCTCGGATCTCACTGCAGGCGGTGCCAAGCGACATGGTATGTCCGGCAAGGCACTGCGTGAATGGAGGCGTCGACAGCGTATAGACCAGCGTAGTAAGACTCGTGACAGCCGCAGCCGCAATCTCTCGAAGGCAATGCAATTTATTCGCGACCGCGGAGATTTGCCGTCTCAGATAGAACAAGAGGCGGCTTCTCTATACAGGCACTCAGTCGAACGCGGTCTTGTCACCGGACGTAGTATCCGTGGCGTTTCCGCAGCCTGCGTCTACATCGCCGCAAGGGAGGCCAAGATACCCCGTAAGATAGAGGATGTTGCAGAGGCCTTCGACATGATCAAGGCGGTCGAAGAAAAGGAGCTCAAGCGAACCATCAGACTAGTTGCCAGGATGCTAGGCACGCACCACATCACTGGGCCGGAGGAGTACTTTGAGAAGTTCCATTCAGACCTCGGCCTGCCGCCTCACGTTCTAGGTGACGTCAGAAGCCTTTGGGACTCCGTCAAGGACAATCTAGACTGGCAGGGTAAGAAGCCCTCAGGCATCGCCGGAGTAATCATCTACAAGGCTTCACAGGAAAGCTCCTCACCAAGGACTCAAAGCGAAGTCTGCAAGGTCTCGGGAATCAGTGAGGTAACCCTCAGGGGCCTACTGAAGATATTGGCTCAACTAACTACAGAGTAGACACATTGAATGCCTGAACCCCATAGCTGAGGCGTGCCTCTAACACCGATAGAAGAATTGGGTGTAGTTGTAGCTGACGGACTTGAGGAGCAGTTTGCAGAGAGAAGTTGGTGGAATTCACTCAAGGTCATTCTTTTCTACGGGCCGGCAGTTCTGGTTGCGATATACCTAATTGGCTTCGTATTGGGTATTTTCTGATTTTTATTTGGTGGACGCTGGGGGATTTGAACCCCCGGCCACCTGGTTGCAAACCAGGTGCTCTTCCAAGCTGAGCTAAGCGCCCTTGGCAGTTCGAATCGGCTGGAGTTCTTGAGTGCGACCGTCGTCCGAGACTCACTCGTCATCGGTTGAGCCCATCAGCCTAGGCAGGAGGATTACTATCCCTGCCAATGAAGTCATCAGGACCAGTGCGAGGAGGTCGTTGTCCCCTGACTGCTCCCCTTCAGGCCCGATCGGAAGATTGTCCAGTACCATGTGTTGGTCTACAGAGAAACTGACGGTGAAGGCAAACTCGACCATGGACTGGTTGTGCTCGATTTGATGCAACATCGAGATATTACCGGGCAGCAGGCCGTTCGATGGGTCGAGCAATACCAGCTCGGTCACCTCGCAATCGGGATCTGCCCTGTCACCGGTCTCGTTCAGCTCGCACGAGGGGGAGAGCCAGGCCGTGGCCATGTCATCCACGCCCTCGAACACCCCGTCCCCATCGGCATCGATTAGTACTCTGTGAATAGCCTCTGCGCGGCTGTCAACATTGTAGAAAAACAGCGAGTCTGTGGAGACCAAAACACCTGAAGAAACTCCGTCTGGAGTCACGCCATCCTCCTTTAGAAGCATGGTGTACTCCTTGGTGTCGTGAGCAGTGGCCGGGGTGGCCAGCAGTAGTAGTGACAGCCCGACTGTCAACATACAGACTCCACGCACGCCCCGCCGTAGCGGGGCGATGGCTTCAACATGACCGGCAGGCTCGCGACGACCAGTGGATTCGCAACGCACCATTCTGGCCATCGGACTTGCTGTCTGCGTAGTAGCAGCTGCAACTGCTGTGATGATGATGTCAGACGTGGCAGATGATGGCGGTGAGAGTTCTGACATGATGCTCGATCCACTGATGCAGGAAGAGGATCATGACCACAGGAATGCAAGCCAACACATGATGTACACCGATAATATCCAGCCTGTCTCATTCAACGAACTGACAGCCCCGGGTAACGCCGAAATTCAGGTCGCAGAATCTCCTGATGGCAAGACCTACGCCTACATCGCCGGATGGACTGAGATGCATATCGTCGATGTCACCGATCCCTCAAACACCACGGTTACTGGCGTGTACTATGACCCGAATACACAAGTCCTTGATGTCAAGTACCTCGAGTACAACGGACGAGAGTACGTCATAGTGCAGAACCAGATAGTTGACCCAGGGGCTGCGGATCCAAATGTGGGCAACTGGGAGGACCCTGCACAAGTCACTGTTACCCTAGTGGATGTCACCGACAAGACTGATCCTAGTTTCGTTGATGCGTGGTACGACGTCGACCACCCAAGTGGGCCGCACAACCTCTACGCTCACATGATAGACAACGAGTGGTACATCTTCGTCGCCAACCCTGACTACGAATCCTGTGACGTTGGCCAAGGTGATGCTTGCGGAGGCATCACTGTTGCCCACCTGAACTTCGCTGGCTACGGCGACCTGCCGCGAATTGTCAAGGTAGGTGAGGCTGAAGTAAGTTGGGAGTCTACTCTGGGCGGTTGGATATACATCCATGACATGACCGTGCAGACCTGGCCGGGAGAAGATTCCAACGACCCGCGCTTCGGTAGAACCTACGTCTACGGAGCTTACTGGGAGGCCGGCCTGAGGATCTTCGACGTCTCTGATGTCCCACACCCCAACAAAGATCTCGTCGAGTACATGTGGCACGGATCACTATGCAGACTCTCAGGAGGCACACAGGCTGGTTGTACTTGGAGAGCTCCAGAAGTAGGGCAGTGGATGGAGTTTGAGGACTTCGACGGCGACGGCGAGATTGACTGCGGCTGCACTGGCAACGAAAACGGCGGCCGGGCGTCCTACATACACTACGCCGAGCCGATTGACGACATGGTCGACGCCTCGCACCTCGGATATCCTCCGGGCAAGATGCACCTGACCATTCTCGCTACTGAGGTCCTTGAGACCACTGTTGGCACCGGCATGGCCTATTTGCTTGACACGACTCCGTATGAGGAGGTAAACGGAAACGTTCGCTTCATGCCTCAACTAATCCATGGATGGGAGAACCCGTTCGCACTCGATCACCACATCCCTGGGGGAGAGGAGTGGTTGCTATTCAGTCCCCATAATGCCGACACTCAGATCTTCCAGACCGGATTGCCTGGATTGCCCGATAACAGCCATGGTGGAGCTTGGGACGGTAGAATCTACCTCAGTAGCTACCATGCGGGGCTCTGGGTTATGGATATCGAGACGTTGATGGCAAAGGGACTTGAGGACGGTAACAAGTCCGATGTTCACATGTCTGCGACCGTTGGCTACCACCTGTCTCACGGAGCTGACGGCGAGCCGTTAGATAGCGCGTACTACGACTTCGGATGGACTCCATTCATCTGGGCCGCTGAGTACCACAAAGGCTACACTTACCTGTCATGCATCACCACGGGACTTTACATCGTTCAACTGGACATTGACCGGCCATACGGCATTCCATTGGACCAATAACGCCCAAGCGCGTAGCGCTCGGGCGACCGGTGCATTGAACAACCGGCCGTATTCGTCGGCGATTGCGAGGCTTGCCCATGTCCGGACTGAGAAACACTCCGATGTTGATGATGGTCGCGCTGATGGTGCTAGCGCCACTGTCTGGATGCCTCTCATTCATCACCGGAGACGATTCGGTCGATGATGGATACACTTGGGTCGACCCTGTAATCGAGATTGAGGACGCCAATCACTCGCACAACGACTTGTTGGCCCACAGACTGTATACTCCTAATGCCAATCTGATAGACTATCACAATCTCAACTGCGATGGCGAGGTCAAACCTCCTGCAGACTTGGATAACACGGCCGGTCGACCTTGCTATCCAGAATGGAAGAACGTCGCGCCAACTCCCGGAGACAACTCGGAGATAGCCATCGAGGGCAACTTCCTCGAGGACTGCGAGATCTACGCTGACGGTAGTGGCGGTTGCTACGCTTATGTCTCTAGTTACAATCAGTTTGAGATTCTCGACATCAGCAGCCCTAACAACATACAATTGCTCTCAACATACTACGCAGAGATTGCCCGGATGATAGACATCAAAGTCACTCCCGACAACAACTGGGTGCTGGTGAACCATGAGCTTACCAACAGCGAGCTCGACCCAATACCTAACGACGACGACGCCAATAGTGGGACGAATCGCCTCGACGTCATCTATGTAGGAGACAAAACCAGTCCAATCAAGGTCGCTGAGTGGAACAATCCTCCGGCCGGCTTCCACAATCAGGATGTACACGTCTATTGCGACTGGGATCCTGCCAATCCACTGTGGTCCGGAGAGGAGTGTCACCTATTCCTGTTCGGTGCTGACCCCTATCCAGAAATGGTTGCAGGCGGAGGTCCTGTCAAAGGCACTCAGGTATTCTACGTCCCTCTTGGATTTGAATCATGGAATCCAACTTCTAATGACGAGCAGCAAAACTCGAGTCGTGAGATTCTCCGTTGGGGAGCCTATACTCCCGAAGGACAGACCACCTGCGGCGGCTCGGTTTTCAATCATGACCACGTCTTCTTCGTCCACCCTGTGACCAAGCAGAAACTTCTGATTGCATCTTACTGGGATGCTGGTCTGAGGATTGTGGACGTCACTGAACCACCGCAAGTGGCTGACGCGATGGGTATTACTTGGCCACAGGAGATAGGTCGGTGGTTGGGGTGCTCATCTGATGACAGCGGATGGTACGGTCCTGACGGAGGAGGTCATGCCGACATGTCCGCCGAAGAGTGGCTCGACGCTGGCCAGGGCAACGGCAACATCCACTATGCAATTCCGTTCAAGAATCTGGTCTGCGATGGTATCAGCGAATATGATCCTATGTCAGAATGGCCTGCCAGCTGTGGAACCGGGCCCGAAGATGCGAGCTATGGTCAGAACTGGAGGCATTACACAATCATCGCCCCTGAGTACGGCTCCAACGACAATCATACAGGATACCTATGGACTATTGATACGACCGATCCGACCAAGCCGTTCCTCGTTTCCAAATGGAGGCTTCCGGGCCAAGGCATGCTTGCCAACGGTAGCAGCCATCCTCAGCACTACATCCCTGGCGGCTACATCTACAGCCCGCACAATGGTGACGTCGGTCTCAACGGTCACGCCTATTGGACTCACTATCATGCAGGTGCTTGGGTAACTGATCATGGTCATTCATGGGACGAGTTGGTCTGGGAGAACGGCTACCCTGAGCCTGATCGAGGATACACGGCGATAGTTGAACTCGCCCCCACTCATACAATCGGATACTACCTTCCTTCAGGGCCCGAATGGACTGACAACGCGAGTGAGTCGATGGGGTATGACATGGCCGACTGCTGGGCATCATGTATGATACCGTTCGACTGGGGCCTCCAATACGATCCCCGGGGGTTCGTTCTAATCTCAGAGATGGTCAGTGGAATCTACGTCGTGCAGTTCGACGAGGACTACGACCCTCGCTACAACTACCCGGCCCTCTGGCAGGCCGAGGCGAGTGATGACTGAGTTGATTCAGATGCGCGTGAAGGCGCTTGCCGCTATTCTCGTTCTGATTCTGATGATGCCAACCGCAGCAGCTCATGGGGCCGATACATTCTCGTTCATCATGCGAAACGAGTCGATCCAGCCAGACACTGCGCAAGTCATACAGAACGATACTATGATTTTCATCAACACAGCTGACTATGATCGAAGAGTGGCCATCGACAGCGATGGAGACGGTACGGAAGAGATGGACTGCGTCGCTGGCCCCTCAAATTCATCATCCACTGAAGACGAGTGCCATCTATGGTTGGAGCCTGCCAACTGGAGCGAAGGAAGTTACGAGGTCAGAGTCTATTCGAATGGCAGCCTCTGGCAGAGCATCGACCTTACCATAATACTAGACAACCACACTGAGACCTTGCCCCCTGAAGGCTTTGTATTCGGACCGGATCCGGGTGAGCCTGAAGAGGATGATATGTCGAGCATGCTTCTGAGTGCCGCCGTGCTAATGGCTGGTGCCGCTGCGATTGTTTGGGTTATTCGTAATGTGAAGGAGGATGAGGAAGAGTGAGCCGAGTCCTAGCTATTCTGATGACCGCCAGTGTCGTTCTGGCAGGATGCCTTGGAAATGCTGAGTCTGACGTGTTCTACGGCGAGGACATCAACCCACCGATGCATGTCGATGACTTTGTGTTGATGGACGAGAATGGTGACAACTACTCGCTGTCTCAATTGCAAGGTAAAGTGATTGTAGTCGCCTTCCTGTTCACACGCTGCCCCGACATCTGTCCCATCGTCAGTGCCAATCTCGACTTCATCTCCGAGCAGCTCGGTGACAGTTACGGCTCTGAGGTCGCAATCTTATCGATTACTGTGGACCCTTGGACTGACAACTCCTCGGTTCTAGCGAACTATGCCGAGCAGAGGGGATTGGACTGGCCTCATCTTACAACTTCCAATGCCAGCGATATCTCCGATTTAACTGAGGTCTGGTCTAACTTCGATGTCGGCCTAGAGACTTATGCCTCAGACGAGGACTCCGATGGAGTGGCAGATGGCTTCGATATCTGCTCTGGTACTCCTGAGGGAGAGCCAGTAGATGACAACGGTTGCGGCCTAGAGACTCAGCAGTCCAATGGTGATGTCAAGATAATGCACCATCCGCTTAACTACTGGGTAGATCACACGACCGGGACTATCATCGTGGACAAGCAGATGCGTCAGAGGGTCTGGTGGGGCGACACTGACTGGAATGCGGAGATGGTCCTCGAAGACATCTACATGTTGCTGGAGGAATGAGGATGCGCGAGGAAACGGTCGCCCTCCTACTTGCGTTTATCCTGCTCCTACCGGGATGTGTTGCATCTGAGGACGAAGTGGATTTATTCGGGGTCGAGTATAGGGAACCTCCTGAAGCGCCCGACTTTACTCTCTTTGATCAGGATGGAGAGTTGTTCACACTCTCCGAATACGAAGGTAAAGTCGTAGTCGTTGCATTCGTCTACACCTCTTGCCCCGATATATGCCTAGTCATTTCAGCCAACCTAGACTACATCGACCAAAACCTCGATGGTTATTCCGATGAAGTCGTAATTATCTCAGTCACAATAGATCCAGCTCGAGACACAATCAACCATCTCGCTGAGTGGACCGATCTGATGGGCTACGATTGGCATCACCTGACTGGACCTACATCCACCCTCCAAGATACTTACAGATTATGGAATGTGATAGTGGATAACGAGCACATAAACGCCAGTCAGCCGCCCGAGGATGAGTCAAACCGAATTGCAGTTCTATACCCCGACAATTCAACATTCCACCATGACGAAAACGGAGTGGGGCTGAGCGGGAGTGATTTCGCAATGCGGGTTTTCAACGAGTCTAACATCAGTTATGACATGGCTGAAGGAATTATCGGGGACTGGCAATCAGATGGCGAATGGTCGTGGGTTCTGCACGCATGGGATGTAGAGAACGAATCTTGGACAGTGACCCAAGAGAGTGTCTCATCCATTATCCTCAGTACTGGCACTCACCTTGCTTGGGCTGCCAGTAACGCTGATCTTGACAACCTTCCTCCAGGCGTGGACTGCGATGGTCGTGGCTGGGTAATGGGCTCCGGAGGCGGGGCTCACTGCATGTGTGATGACGGCTATGAGAGGCCGGAAGGAGATTGGTTATCTTGCATAGCCGAGGGCACGGGCAGTAGTGATAGTGACGACGAGGTAGATCCACACGAGGAGTCCTTGGGAGAATACGAGGTTGGCCACTCGACGGTGACCTTTATCCTCGACAAACAGTTGCGAAAGCGTGTCGCCTACTCAGGAATTTACTGGGAGGCGGATGAGTTCATTCACGATCTGAAAGCACTGGCGGACGAGTAAGAAATGGCTGTATTTTAATCATAGAAACTGCTAACTGACAGCAAGTAACGATTCTTGACGAGCGCGATAACCCACGTCTTTGATATACCATAGATTCTGTATTTTAGGCATGGCAGATGAGGATGGGGTGCCTCGCTCATTGTTCCTCGCGGGACTGATGATTACCAGCGTGATGGTTGGAGTGCTGTTCTTTGATATCCAAAAAGAGGGTGAGAACTTAGCTCCAGTGATTGAAGGAGATATCCCGACCAACATCCTCATCGGCAGCATCGATTCACTGAGTCTGAACATCACAGACGAGATGATGAACGAATTGACTTTGTCCGTTTCTCTCAGCGGTAACGAGATTCAGCATCAGATGGATGCTGATGGCATTCTAATCATCGACATCTCCCAACTTGGAATCGGGAGCCATGTAGTCAAGATAGTGGCCACTGACAGCATCGGCCAAGAATCAAAGTGGTCAGCCGCATTCATGATTGAATACCCTGATGAGGGGTACACGGTAATCGTAGTCAGCAGCAACGAGATAACTGTCGAGCGAGGGAACAGTACCACGGCCTCAGGAGTCTTAGTCCACCAGAGTATGAATACCTGCAATCTAGAGTGGTCTGACGGCGACATAGACGAGTTCAGCCTCAACCTGCCATACGACGAGGAGGGCAGGTTCGATCTAGGGTTCTCAAACATCCAAGAGAACTTGACCATCACGGTCAGGGGGACCTGCGGTACCTGGGTCGACTCAAGTGAAACTGAAGTATTCAACATCACAGTCACTGAGCCAGCGGCAGAACCAGAGCCTACTCGCGGATGCACCGACTCGGAGGCCAACAACTACGACGAGGCCGCTGAGGAAGACGATGGTTCATGCGAGTATGACGAACAGTAATTGTGATTAGAGGATTGGCATCCGTCGAAGTCGCTCTAGATCGGGTTGGTACAACTCGCGGATATCATCCAACTCCAGAATGAGCATCGCTAAGCGCTCTAGTCCTAGACCCCAAGCACAAACAGGCCACTCAGTTCCGAGTGGTTCTGTAACTTCGGGTCGGAATATACCGGAGCCACCGAGTTCGAGCCATTCCCCTCTCCACATAACGTCTACCTCAACACTTGGCTCAGTGTAAGGGAAGTAGGCAGGGCGTACCCTGACGTCTGGGAAACCCATCTTGGAGTAGAATGTCTTGAGCGTCGAAATTAGCATCGGCAGGTTGGCCTCGGACTCGTGGATTATACCTTCAATCTGGTAGAACTCAGGAAGATGAGTTCGATCTATCGACTCTTGGCGGAACACCCTACCGATTCCAAATACTCGGCATGGTTCGTGCGGGTTCTCGGCGATGTGACGGACGGTGTTGACCGTAGTATGGGTCCTGAGAAGGGCCTTCTTCGCCTCCTCCTGATTGAAGGGAGTCCCCCAGCCCCTGCTGCCGGTGTCGTGCCCATGCTCGTGCACTCTGGCCCACAAATCGAGGTACTCCTGTTCGACCTCGACCTGCTTTGGCTCGGAGAGGTAGAAGGTGTCCTGCATGGTTCGAGCTGGATGGGACTGAGGGATGAACAGTGAATCCATGTTCCAGCCTGCCGACTGGACGAAGTCACCCTCGATCTCGGAGAATCCCATCTCGAGGAAGACCGAGCGAATCATCTCGATTAGTGCCTGCATAGGATGAGGTCTGCCTCCAGCGGGAGTAGGAGTGGGGGCGTTGACATCGAACGGCTTGAATCTTGCATCCCTCCAGTCATCTCCTTGGAGCAATTCGGGAGTTACATCTCCAATCAAATCGACTTCTTCAAGCATTGATGCATCGACCGAAGATCCTGCTTCAGTGAGGGCCCAATTCCGTGAAACACGCTCCTCCACTACAATCAGACCCTTACGGGATGAGAAGTGACTCACCATGTCGGCATCCAGTGTGGACTGCTTGAGAGGACCGGCCGATAGAGATTCGATGAATGCGGACCTCTGCTCGATGACAGAACTCACCGAGCCCTCGTCCTCAGCCACCATGGAGCCTGCCTCGAGCCTGACTCCCAAGGCCTTGAGCAATCCGACTCCCGGGCCGGCCTCGTGCCGCTCGAACTCAGATGACAGTGCAGCCATCGTCCTGTCGTTTGGCTGCTGCTCGCTAATCCATCCCCACAGACGGGCCTCAAGCAACCCTACAGATACGGCCGAGGAACCCTCTTCACCTAGTGAGACAGAGTTGACTCTTTCCTCAAAGACCTCGACTAGTCCGGCTTCTGTGAGGCCTGCTCCAGCTCCGGCTACGTGGACCTGATCATCCCAGCCCGTCGCCGACAGCAGTTGTTCTAGCGACCACGAATGGTCAGGTTTTGACAGCATCACACGCAGCATCCGGCGCTCGTTATTGCCTAGATCCATCGTACTACCTCGGACCTTGACGAATTGAGCCATCCACTTGATGCTTGCCGATGCGCCGCCCTAAGGGGCGGCGGTTACTCCTCCTCAGACTCCCAGAGGAGAGTCGAACATGAGTTGCAAGAGTGGGCCTTCGGCTTTGGTCCATCGACCCAATCGAGATTACCACACCTCCCACATAGAACAGAGGTCCTGATTGGTGGCTCCAAAGTAGTATCAATCCGGTACATCACCCGACCAGCATCTGGCATCTTGGTGGAATCGGGCTCCCATGCGGCGACCTTCTCGGGATCTGCATTCTCCTCAATAGCCATCCCTAGCCCGACGACCAAGAGCACGATTCCAGCAATTGCAAGTGGGGCGGCTATGGCTAGGGCAAAAGCGGAGACGCCTGATGTTAGAATGATGCCGCTGCCGAGTGCAATGCATACCCACGCAGCGAGGACCGTGTTGGTCCTGAGGTTGCTCTCAGGCGCTAACTGCACGGGCCTTCGAGAGGTCCCGGGTGCATGAAGATGGCCCTGAGACCATCGGTTCTAGGATGTAGGGTTCAAGAGTCTGAGTCTGTCGTCTTGGAGCGCGCCTCAGTAGCTCAGCCCGGTAGAGCATCTGATTTGTAATCAGACGGTCGGGGGTTCGACTCCCTCCTGGGGCTCCAAAATTCCACTGTGAAAGGTCAAAGGGCGAGTCGCCCCGGGAGGCTGACATGAGTGCACTGATAGTAGACGGTAAGGCGCTTGCACTCAGTCTCGAGAAGGAGTTGCGCGAGCGAGTAGAGACTCTCAAGGAGAAGGGGGTGTCCCCTCATCTTGCAGTGGTAATCGCCGGGGATGATCCGGCCAGTCATGTCTATGTCCGCAACAAGCAGCGAGCCTGTGAGAGGTGTAGTATCCTGAGTAGCCGTATTGACCTACCTTCCAACACTACACTAGAAGATATTCTCGAAGTGGTCGCAGAACTGAATGCCGATTCATCGGTGCACGGGATTCTAGTTCAGAGTCCGGCTCCCGAAGGAGTTGACGAACTCGTCATCGCATCAGCTATTTCGCCAAAGAAAGATGTCGATGGATTCCACCCCGCTAACCTCGGCAAACTGGTGCAGGGCGATACCAGTGGGCTGCTACCTTGTACTCCCTCTGGTGTGCTGATGATGCTCGAGAAGAAAAGTACTGGGCTCAGTGGTGCGAAAGCGGTCGTGCTCGGGCGCTCGAGGATAGTAGGTATGCCGATGGCACTGATGTTGGCTCAACGAGGAGTGGATGCAACAGTGACCATTGCGCATTCACGAACCGAGGATGCAGTGGCGCTGTGTCGCGAAGCTGACATCGTGGTGGCAGCAATCGGCAGACCTCACACTGTGAAAGCTGATTGGATTAAGCCCGGAGCCTTCGTAGTCGATGTCGGCATTTCGAGGACAGGTGACGGTGGACTAGCCGGAGATGTAGATCCTGGAGTTGAGGAAGTCGCTGGTTGGTTGACCCCGGTCCCGGGGGGTGTCGGACCCATGACCATAGCCATGCTGATGGCCAACACAGTGAGTGCAGCCGAGTCCCTTTAGAACACGCCTAAATCAAATCTCGCGTCTTCAGTTGCGTGAATTCGAGGGTCCCAGGGCGGAGAGAATGTGAGATTCACATGGACACTGTCCACTCCTTCAGTAGATAGTGCTGAGCGATGCACTGCGGCCATAATCTCAGGTGCAACTGGACAACCTGGACTAGTCAAGGTCATGTCAATCTCTGCGTGTACTCCCTCGTCTCCCTCCTCTATTCTGATGGCGTAGATTAGCCCCAGCTCGATGACTGACATCTTCATCTCAGGATCTTGTACCTCTCCTAGTGAATCAGTGATATCGGACTCTTCTACCATGGTGATGCCTCACTGAAGCAGGACTGCCTCCTCGCAGACCCGTTTGAACATGTTTAGGAAGCCATTGGCCCTACTTGGAGTGAGTGAGGAGCGGATACCCATCGCCTCGGCATAATCAGGCTCCATCTCAGCCACCTCGGAAGGATTCATGCCGTTTACGGCGATCGCCGTCACCGCCATCAGACCCTGTACAATCTGGGCATCAGCACCTCCTCTCAGGAGAAACCCTCCATTTTCATCGACTGAGCATATGATGTGAGCTCTAGACTGACAACCGTGGACTTGGTTGCCGTCATTCCACTCTTCCTGTGGGAGCGGTGAGGGATGCAATTTGGCATATCCGAACAATAGCTCGTATCTCTCCATCGCATCGAAGCAGGCGCGGAACTCCTCAACCACAGGGTCGAGGTGCACGGGCCACTTCCTGTCCTCTGCCATACTACTGCGTCCTAGAGGCCAGCCTTGAACGTGACTAGGCGGTTAGGCGAATCTCTGCACCACTTCGCCTAGGTACTCTACGAAGGACTCCGCTTCTCCCATGGTATTGTAGATCCAGAACGAGGCGCGGTTTGTAGAAGGGACCCCCAAGGCGTCCATTAGAGGTTGGGCGCAGTGATGGCCGGTCCTGACGGCGAAACCACCCTCGTCGAGAAGTAGTGCGAGGTCCTGAGACTGGATGCTCTCGTGCAAGAAAGAGACAGCTCCACTGCTGTCTTCTCTCTCGGGGTCGCCATAAATTCTGATTCCAGGGATTTCTCTCATCCTAGCTGCAGTCCAAGAGGCGATGTCATTGATGTGAGCGTGGACCTCGCTCATGTCGAACTGGTCGAGCCATTCCACAGCGGCACCCCATCCTATCGCCTCAGCAATCCGAGGAGTCCCGGTCTCAAACATGGCGTGGCCCTCTTGGAACGTCGAGCCCTCGATGGTGACTCTCTTAATCATCGAGCCCCCCGTCATGAACGGACCCATCTCGGCCATCGCATCTCGCTTCACCAGTATGCACCCTATTCCCGTGGGTCCGGCCATTTTGTGAGCCGAGATGGCGACGAAGTCGGCTCCCAGAGAGTCGAAGTCGATCCTCTCGTGAGGCGCGCCCTGCGCGCAGTCAATCAACACCCGAGCACCAACGGAGTGTGACATCTCTACGATTTCTTCTACAGGATTGCGCACCCCCAAGACATTGCTAGTGTGTACGACGCAGACCAATGAGGCCCCATCCAGAGCTACTTCGAAGGCATCCATGTCGAGAGTGAATGACTCGGTGTCTATCGGCACGTACCTGACTTCGACGCCCTTGTCAATCGACATCTGCTGCCACGGCACGATATCAGCATGGTGCTCCATCTCGGTCAGAACGACGACATCTCCCTCGCTGAGATTTTCCCGTGCCCAACCGTAGGCGACTAAGTTGATTGCCTCGGTGGCGCCGCTGGTGTAGATCATCTGATCGGGCGAAGTTCCAAAGTAGGATGATATTCGCTCCCGGGCGCTCTCAAGAGCGGTGGTAGCCTCGTCTGCAAGAGTGTGGTTGGCGCGGTGGGCATTAGAGTTGTACTCCTCGTAGTATCGTGACATGGCGTCGATAACGCACTGCGGCTTCTGTGAGGTTGCGGCGTTGTCGAAGTATACGAGTTTCTTGCCGTTAGGCAGAGTGCGTCCCAGAATAGGGAAATCCCCCCTTATAGCCTCAATATCCAGAGCCATTGCTGTTCCTCGGACATTTCGAACAGACGGTCCGATATCAACTCGCGCTCGGGTATTCCGGTGATTATGGGTAGGATTCTGCTTACCTTATTCCCTAGAAGAAGAAAAAATTCAGAAAACGACTGAATCGCACATTGACAGGGGATGTTTATTGTTCACAACCCCCATCGGCCGGTCCATGGCGGGCCATGCTGGACAAGACACGGTCGAGCGGCTCGGGAGCCGCGACCTCAATCTGGATGGGGAAATTATCAATCTCGCTATCGTTGGATCGAGTAGGTTCTATGACTTCATGGCCTTTGAGATAGCCGTTGAATCTTGGGTAGATGATAACGGCTATCCGGACATGATTATCGTTGGTGGTGCGAGCGGTGTCGATTACATGGCCGAGCGCTGGGCCGACAACAACTCAGTTCCGATAGCTGTATTCGCTGAGGAGTGGAGTGACCCCAATAGAAGTCTAGTTGACAGGGGCAGAGCCGAGGCCGCTAACACCCTGACCGAGAAGATTCTGAGTGGGGCCTCGCATATCCTAGCAATGCCATCTCCAACTAGCAAATGGACGAGAATAGTGATTGAACAGGCAGCTTCCAGGGGCATCCCCACGGATGTTCATGAAGTGGAATGATTGGTGCTCCTGTCGGGATTCGAACCCGAGTCGCCGGGATGAAAACCCGGAATGATGGGCCGTGCTACACCACAGGAGCGACGAGGTGACGACAGACGTCCCCCCCATAACGATTCGTCACGGAGGGTTGCCCGATCCCGCGGTGGTGATGGTTTGCGATTCGGGCGTGCCGTCCTGGTCGGAATCTATGGTGATGACCGTGACGATGAGGCCTTGGGATGTGCCGGCGACGTAGTCAATTTGGAATCCGATCCAAGTGCTGTTGGTGTGGTAAGCATGTCCCTGAGGACTGATGTTCCACTCAAATACGGAGTGTGAGAGATAGCCTTCCTGCAGTACCTCGATGCTACCGGTGGAAGAGAGCGAGAGGTTTCTCGCATGCCAGATGTTGTTATTGGCCGCGGAAGTCACGTTGCCGTCAGCGTTGTCGTCCCTCTGCCCCATGTAGTGACGGTGGAACACCCTACGGTTGAGGAAGTCGTCGTTGTTGGTGTCAGTTGCCTGCCAGGTCCGACTTAGATAGTGGTAGGTATCAGGACTGCCATCTGAGTTGTTATCCCACGCTGTCAAGGTGGCCACTCCGATACGGATGGTATGCGGCTGCTGCCATGAGTTGCGCCATATCTCCATCGAACGCGTCTCCTCGGAGACATACGTCCATCCGTGGGCGTGCTCATCGAGGTACAACGTCTCCCTAACCCGTCTGAAGACATGCTCCTCAGAGCCGTCCTCATTGGGGTCCCACCATGTCAGGGTAGCAGTGTATGACTCGCGCTGCTCTAGGTGGTGGTCGAAGTCCCAGTCGGTCGCATTGGACATGTGTATGATTCTCTGCTTCCACTCAAGCATCCCATCCGCATCGTCATCGACCATGCGAGTCAGTGCGAACCGGTGGATGTGGTGCTCCACCATCCCCCAGTCCCAGTGCTGGTGCCAGCCTCGCATTCGGGCGGTGTAGTCAAGGTCGCCGTCGTGGTCAGTGTCGACCTTGAGGACCCCTGCTCGCCATGTCCACTGCAATTCGATGATGCCGTTGGAGTCGTTGTCGAACTGAGCGGTGTTCTGCTGAAGCGCGCGGACCACATCGACATTGCCGTCTGAGTTAGTGTCCCTAACTACAACTGCTCGCAGGTTGTCACGATGGCGGTCGGCATTGCCGTCCTCAGTAGGGTCCCATATCCACGAAGTGTGGTCGATTGCCATCCAGCGCTCTGGCGTGCCGTCATCGTTGCCATCGATGCGATGGATGAGTCGAGAGTGCGAGAAGTAGGCGGTCAGGACCGAGCCGATGCCCTGATCGACCATCCTCTGGTCCCGATTCAGGATAACCCTGCGCTCCAGATTGCCATCTTGGTCGGCATCGGTCCGGGCATGAACGAACAGGTGTATGTTGACATCCTCATAGGTGCCATTGTCCCAAGTCCACACGGTCCTGGTCAGGACGTCGTGTCGCTCGGGTATACCATCTGAGTTCTGATCGACGAGGTCCATCCCCCTGAAGCGTGTGAAAAAGAGGTCATCTTGCCCGTCGCCGTCGCGGTCGTGCGAGCATTGGGTGTTGCGAACTAGGATGATGCGTTCGGGACCTGGGATGCCGTCCGAGTCAAACCAGAACACGCCTACCGTCCTGTGGCAGAGGGTCTCTGCGACCCCGTCGTTATCCCAGTCCTCCCAGAAGCTATCGTTCCACCACGTGGCCGTTACTTGCGAGATGGAACGCGAGTAGGTCTGCTCTTGCATAGAGGAGTCGTCGATTTCCCCCCATGCCTCGTCGAACACGGGTTCGACTATCTCAGTCCTCGCTGCGTTTTCGAGAGGGTTTGGGACGAGTTCGTCCTCAGAGGGAGCCTCGTCCTCGTTGACGACGCTGCTCTGAATCATCAGGGGGTCACTCGGGATGGTGTCGGTCTCTTCCTCGTCGCCAACCTCGTCGCGCACTGATTCCTCATCGGTAGTCACCCAGTCATCGACCTCTTGGTCATCATCGTAGTATCCATCTCCATCTGGGTCGAAATCAGACTGCCAATCATACTCAGAGTCGCTCTGGGCCTCGGTAACCTCGTCGACATTACCATCGCCGTCAGCGTCGAGCCCTTGCTCGACTTCGTTTTCCAACTGCTCCTCGGCCTCGCCCTCCAATTCATCCTGGAGCTGCGCAGCCTCTAGATCGTCGGCGACTGAAACCACTTCGACGTGGAACACGCGCTCAGTGGTAATTCCAGTGGGCCCTGTGGCAGTCACACGGACCACGTAGATTCCTTCTTCGGAGTACTGATGCGATTCATCGGCCATAGCCGGGTCGGATGTGGAGTCGTCGCCCCAGTCGATCGAGACAGAGGTTGGCCCTAATGGATCCTCTGCTACAGTGGCGATGCTGAGTTCACCGGCCAGATTGAGGTGTATGCGCCCCTGAGGGGAGGGATTGGTTGAGACGGTGAGCAATGGGGCGTTCGCGTCGTCTATTCTTATCGATTCCTGCACAGTGGCTAGGAAGCCCGAGGTGTCCGTGACCGATACACGGACCGAGTAGGTTCCCGGCTCACCCCAAATATGCTGACCAGCGAGGTCGCGCAGAGTGGCACCATCTGAGAAGTCCACCTCTACCACTAGATTGTCGCCATCAGGATCGGTAGCGTCCACGGACCAAGCAATGGGGACTCCTGCAATGCCCTCGGAAGGAAGTTCAAGTGAGACAGTAGGCGCCCTGTTAGGCTCAATCAGTGTGAATATGACCGCTGACACAGTAGAAGCACCCATTGAATCAGTCAACTCTACCTCAATGGTGTGAGTCCCAACTGAGAGGAATCCCGCATCGTAGGCCAAGCTGTTGGATGTCTGGACGAGTACACCATCGAGGCGCCAGTTGGCGATGAAAGGGGCGGTTCCTTCCTCAATGACAGCGTTTGCGATGATCAGATCGCTTGCCGAGGTCGGTGAGCCTTCGATAGTCACACTTGCAGTCACTACCGACGGCTCTGGCTGCTCAACAATCTCATCGGTGGCACCCAAGCATCCAGAACCCAGCATCAGGGCAACTAGGAAAAGACCAGTATGGATTCGGTGACGGTTGTTTCTTTCTCGGTAAGTCCTGTACATCAATCAGAGGGCGCCTCTTTCCACCTTAAAGGAAAGTGGGTCATTGGATTTGTCAAAGCCTCGAAGAGAGAGGTTCTACGAGCGTCGACCATAGCCTCATACCCTCTTCTGTAAGCTGTCGATTGGTGCGCAATCCACTCCTTTTGCGGGTGATTAGTCCCTGCGATTCAAGTCTCTTCAGGTGGTGTCCCACCAGTTGCTGACTAGTCTCAAGTCTCGATGCTAATTCCCTCTGTGTCGGGGAGGGTTGTCCATCCTCTTGCTCGGCTATCGAGCGAAGCACCATCAGAGCCACATCACTGAGTTGATTGGCATCGACCGGACGAGGCAGGTTGGATAACTCTGCGGCGCGGTCGACTGCCGAAGTATAGTAACGCAGTAGACGACCGTCGCGCCTGCACCAGACACGGCCCTCGTTCTCGAGAATTCTGAGATGGTGCACTGCCTGATGATTACCCATCTCAAGAGCACGAATTATGCCAGAGAGGTGGCAGCCGGGATGTGCAGTAAGAAAGCCCTCGAGTCGCCCTCTCTGGTAGGTTCCGGCCAGTGTGCCGGAACCCTCAGTGACCCTGAGTTGCGAGAAGCGGCCCATGGACCTAACCATCTTCGCCCTTGTCGGCTCATCTCCCGCTGAAACCAAAGCGAGAGAGAAAAGGATGACTGCGAGGAATGCGGAGAAATATGGAACGACTGGCAGTGAGAAATCTAGGATCGTTTCTCTACCTTGGGAATCAGGGGTTTCCGGCTGGAATTCTTGCTGACCATATGAGAGGATTCCATTGATGGACCATGTCCCGGCCGTCGAACCGCTCACTGAAACACCTACCAACTCTCCCATGACAGGGCTGAGGAACAGTCCTGCCTCAGGATGTGGTTCGTGCAGCAGGCCCTGAGAGTCCTCCAGCATCCACACACCAGGTGATGTTCGCACCCAGGTGGCCTCCTGATCTGCGGCAACGGAGGGAGCGGAAACAATGAGCAGGGTAGTCAGCACTGCAATGATGGAAACCGTGCGTGTTGCACACGCTGGCGCCCTTGCCATGCGAAATCGGAGATGCTTGCAGGGGTTAAGGGTCGTGGGTTGTCGCGTTTGTCAGGAGTCGTTCTCGCTGTCAACTGCTTCCGCTAGTCCTGTCCACCAGCCTATCAAAGGCAAAATCAGCAACAGTCCCAATAATCCACCGACCAACCAGGCTAACGGGTTCTCAATTAGACTGAGAAACTCGTCACCCCAAATCCCAAGCACTATTCCCTCCATACCGAACCTTATGCCTCGACCGAAGAGACCCGCTGCGATGAACAGCCTGAGGTCCATCCTACCAGCCCCCGCTGCCCAAGCCAGAGCCTTGTAAGGAATTGGGGAGACTGCTGCGAGGAAGATACCAGCAGACCCGTATCTAATCATCAGGGCATCGAGTCTGGTAACTGTAGCATCGCTGGCGAAACGCTCGAGTATCGGTCTACCAGCATAGGCACCGATTCCATATCCCCCTACTGCTCCAACTACGCTAGATAAGGTAGCCACTAGGACAATGGCTAGGATATCGAGAGAGCTATCGGCCCCGAGGACCATAGGGATGACCAGCAAGTCAGGAGGTGCTGGTTGGAAGGCTGCTTCAGAGGCCGAAACAACGGCCAGGCCAAGTAGGCCCCATTCGCCCGCCCAATCGATTATCGAGCTTACAACACCCTCTAACACGTACCCTCGTCCCTCCTTTTCGGGATGAACGTTGCTTCCCGTGGTCACCGACTAGGCGCGGAGGCGACCCCTGAAAGCGCAGCCAGCCTCCGCCTGAGCATGGCGGCGGGTGAGGTCTTAGACACCGCTGCGCTAATCGCGTGGCCCCTGGAGAGGATGCGTGGCAGCCTTGTTGTCCATTCCCAGAGAGCAGAGCTCTCCCGAATATCGCCTGATCGTGAGATTATACTCGACGCAGCAGGGCTAGAATGGGCATCTCCGAGTTCTTCTGCGATTACTCGAGCCAGTGACCTAGCCACT
Source organism: Marine Group II euryarchaeote MED-G34 (assembly GCA_002457605.1). Taxonomy (GTDB): domain Archaea; phylum Thermoplasmatota; class Poseidoniia; order Poseidoniales; family Thalassarchaeaceae; genus Thalassarchaeum. The sequence goes on from NTJT01000005.1 coordinate 31,425, forward strand.
GCCACAGGAGACATGGCTGGCCTATCACCTGTCGACCTCGAATTGCTGGCGCTGACCATCGAGAGGACCGCAACTCTGGCAACCGACGATTACAGGCTGCAGAATTTGTGTGAGTTAGGAGGGGTGCCTTGGCTCTCTGTGACCATGGAAGGAATAAGCTCACTTTGGTCCTGGGAATTGCGCTGTACGGGATGCGGGGCGGTTTTTCCCTCTCCCGGCACACCTAGTTCTCATCGAGAGTTGGGAACCTGTTCTGATTGCGGTTCCATTCTCAAACTGAGTCGCAAGAGGGACTGATTATTCAGCCTCGTCAGCGACATCCTCAGTCATACCGCCTCTGTCCATGTCGCGCTCGGCTTCTGATGGGCTTCTGACCTCATTAACTGCCATTTCATACTCGCCCTTAGCCAATCCAAGACTGCGGGCCAACTCTGGTATCCTCTTAGCGCCGAAGAATAGTACTGCGATTCCAATCAGAAACGCCATCTCTGTGGGTCCTATTGCCATGCTATCGCCCCTAGGTGAGAGTGTTCTCGTTCAAATGCTTCGGCTCAGTAGTCCATCAACCGCCAGAAACAGGAGGAAGGAAGGCTATCTCAGAAGAGTCGGCTAGTGGGGCATCGAGAGATGCCCCTATCTGGCCGTCGATTGCCACTCTGAGGCCCGAATCGAGGTATTCCGAGAGTTCGAACCTGTCAATTAGTTGCTCAGCGGTGGTCCCAAACTTGAGTGCGACCTCAATCTCACGTTCGCCCAGTCTCTCGGCTAGAGGTCCGAAGAACAGCATTCTAACCTTGACGGCCTTCTCTGTGTCGGTCACGGGCCACCGAACTCAGCGGCTCCCATCAACCCATCTCCCTCGCAGGGACTATACCGCCCGCGCACCGCGAAGGGACGATGAGCGAACTCGGGGCCGTGGTCTTCGACTGCGATGGTGTACTCACTGACAACGGCTCCTCTTGGCAGAACATTCACGATTACTTCGGGACTGAAAACCTTGAGACACTGGAGCGTTTCCTCAATCGTGAAATCAGCGATGATGAGTTCATGGCAGAAGACATACGCCTGTGGACAGCGGTGCAGTCCCGCATCCATCGTGACGATATCATGCGATGCTATTCTGGCATCACCCTGATGACAGGGGCACGTGATGTCGTGCGCGAGCTGCAGGAGAGGGGGGTTTTCGTGGCCATAGTCTCCGCAGGCGTAGATGTCTTCGTCGCGAGCATAGCATCGATGCTCAAGGTCGATGACTGGATCGCCAATGGCTTCGACTGGGATGACGACGGTTGGCTGCGTGGTCCCGCGCCCTCACTCGTCAACTCGCACGAGAAGGGTTTGTTGGTAGAGAAAATAGCTAGGATCGAAGGGATTGATCCGTCGGGAATCGTCTCAGTTGGAGATTCCAGCACGGACTTGTCGATGATGATACCTGGCTCTAGGTTCATCGGCTTCAACCCTGCCCGGCAGAGGGCTGTGGATGCCTTCAGAGAGGCAGGCGTACCGATAGTGGAAGGCGATGATCTGCGTGACCTATGGCGGCATCTGTATGGCGGCGAGGACTTTCCCGATTCAGGCGAAAGGGATTGAGGCCGTGGCGTGCGTGTGTAAATTAACGATTGTCAGGATGCAAGGCTTGGGCTGGAACCCCAACATACGTTGGTAGTCGGTCTGATCTTGCCAGGTCGAACTGTGTACCATCGTGGTTCCTTTGTGGTTGCCGACGTAGTGCCCATGCACGTGACCAGTCACGAAGATATCGGGGACAGTAGAAATAACCATTCGATCCTCTGGCTCAGGAGAAAGCGGGGTCTTTCCGCCCCATGACGGAGCTAGGTGCCTGCGCTCCATCATTGCTCTCATCGCCAATTCAGGAGATGAGTAAGTCACAGAGCGAAGACCTGCAACGAAGTCGTCGATGCTCTTGCCATGGTACGACAGTATACGAACGCCGTGCAGACTGAAGTCGCACGGATTACCCACGAACACTGCGTCCGAGTAGTCCTGTTGGACCTCTGGGTCCAACGCTGGTTGCGGCTCGGCCGGACGAACAGCGTCATGGTTGCCCGGCAGAATCATCAAATCGACCCAATCGGGCAGATTCTCCAGCAGCCTTGCCAGCTCGCCGTATTGGTTGAACAGGTCCTTGATGGCGAGGTGTCGCTCCTGGCCCGGGTAGATACCTACGCCGTCGACACCGTCTCCGCTCAGTACAAAATACTTCACAGTCCGAGCTAGAGGGTCATTTCTGAACCACTCAATCATCTTCTCCCATTGTGGTGCTAGGAAGGTCTTACTACCGACATGGACATCAGACAGGAAAGCAGCCGAGACGGCCTCAGCCTCGCTGGCAGCGGACTTGGAATGCCTCCCTAATGGTGGCATGTGGATGTCGCTCACCGAGAAATATGGGTCCCTGTTCCCTATCACGAAGTGACCACTAACTCCGACTACATCGTCGTTCATCAGACCGTCAATTGAAGGGTGGAAATTAGATGCTCCAGAGGGTTCCTTGAGCATACACCTAATCTGCATCGAGTCGTCTTCGATATCGAACCACAGATAGCCTCCTTTGGACCATCTATCCACGCTGACAAGACCAACCAAAGTGACTTCGTAGTCACGACTTGAGTGACGTTGCCTGTTGCGCCACGCCTCCGAGACACTGATGGGGCGGCGCGGCAGAGCTCTGCCTGAGATCATCATCTGGCGAATCTGGCGCAACCTGTCGGAGAAGCACGACCTTATGTCGTTCATCTTGCCCTCTGTAGTCGAGCGGCCCGTGATATCGAAGTGAATCTCAATCTCCGAGTCGACATCTTTGGCCTGCATTGGGAAGTCGTCGAGACTGTAGTCATCGAGGCCGTGGCGACGCACCGGGGGGGCGAGCACTTGGGGCCCTACGGGTGCAAGTGTTCGGCCGATAGCAGATTGACTCTCCGGATCCGGCAGAGTTGCTTGTTCAGACCTCGGGGTGCCCGGAGGTGCATCGATTACCTCCTCAGTCGGAACCAGTGTCAGCATCTCTTCCACGGTCCTCTCACTGAGCATCACCACATTCGATCTCTGGGCGGCTTCGATTAGGGATGATATGTCAGGGAGACTCTGAATCCTCTCTTGAGCCGCCTTACCGAGCACGAGCAGCCCCGCAGCGGTCAGTTGACGCTGTCGATTCGCCCATTCCTCATCGACCATCCTCAGCGGGTGTGCCGGGGACGCTCATGATAATATCGCAGGAATTCCAGAGACGGTGCCTTAGGCACCGATTCAGTCTTCCCAATCTGTAAGGGAAGCGAGGTCGACCTCGGAGATCTCCTCGGCCACAGTCTTCTTGGTGCCCTGCCAACTCATGCTGCCTTCCCACTCTTCGTCAGACGGATCCAGCCCGGAAGTGTCTATCTCAGCACTCTCGGCCTGTGCACTTATTGCTTCGGGTTCCGTGTCTTCACTCCCTTCCACTCTGTCCAAAGTCTCAAGGGCCAGTCTAAGTGCAAAGGCTGCGAAAGAACGTTTGTTGTCTAGTCGGTCGTTATCGCCGTAGTCCATCCTCCTAACTAGGAAGTAATCCTCTGTGACCACTGCCACGTGCACTCTGCCAATCTCCTTGTCAGCAGTTGCGCCCCCTGGTCCAGCGATTCCGGTGATGGATATAGCCACGTCAGAGCCTGACTGATAGCGCGCGCCCTGGGCCATCTGCACTGCAACCTCGTGCGATACAGCTCCTGCCTCACCCTCATCAAACGCAGACTTATCGACGCCGAGCTCGCGCATCTTGGACTCATTAGAGTATACTACCCATCCCTGCTTGAACCACTCAGACGCCCCGGAGATATCAGTAATCAAAGAAGCCAGCAGCCCTCCTGTGCAGGACTCGGCAGTTGATACGGTCCAACCTCGCTTGCGGAGTCGGCGGGTCACTCGGGAGGCCAGTCCCGCTGTCTCTTCGACCACGTTCACCGGCCATGGCCGACACTCTTGAGAGTTTCACTCACGCCTCGGAGCAGAATAGAGACCCAGTAGGGCGATTTACAGTGCCTGACGTCGTTTTACGCTTGGTGGGTCCGGCAGGAATTGAACCTGCGATCTTCGCTTTGTAAGAGCGACGTCATAACCCCTAGACCACGGACCCTAGGAGAGCGCACAAGCGTTGTGTTCAAATCCTCTGCGGCTGAATGACAGTACAGAGGAGTGTGTGTGGAGGGTATTTCCGACTTAGTCGAACGGCTCAGGGCCGCAGGGGTACCAGTCGATGACAGAACCGCCGAAGCGATGAGTTCAGTTGATCTTGGATGTTTCACCGACCATGACACTGAGCCGTTCCTGATGGACAGGCCAGTCCCGTTCCTAGTCACTGAGAGTGGTGCGGCCAAGACCATCTCTGCACCTCATATGGTAGCAACCCTGTTGCATCACCTTGAGCTCAGAGAGGGGCAGCACGTGCTACTGATAGGTTCGAAAGGAGGGTATCTTGCTTCACTCCTCGATTGCATGCTCGGACCAAACGGAGCTGTGACTATCATCGAGCCTCACCCCGAGGTTCTGCAGCACACCAGTGAGAGACTGGAACTGCACAACTCTATGGGACTGCTGAGGGCATTGCCGCCTGATGCCATAGAGGGTTGGGCAGACTTCAGCCGACGAGTAGACAGAGTACTTGTCACTGGTGCCGTCAGGAGACTGGTTCCAGAGGTGGAGTCAATGGTCGAGGATGGCGGTTTTGTGCTAGGACCGTTTGGAGGGCCGCTCCACCAGAGGCTGCTCAAGAGAGAACGGCAGGGGGATAATTGGATGGATACCGACCTAGGAGGAGTGGTTTTCGGACCTATGGACCTCGCTGAGTCGGAGAGGTCGCCTTTAGATCCGCATTCTCTGGCTGAACACCTTGAAGATTTACTCGATCTGATGGCTGAAGTAATAGAAATCGAAGAGGAGACTATCGATAGGTTGGAAGGACTAATCCTCTCCCTCAGAGACCTCCCTACCGACCTGCCTCTCCTAGATGAGGAATCCACTGAGGACGAGATCCTAGAGCACCCGGTGATGGAACTTCTGCTGATGGAGATGGAGTGGCTTGGCCCCATGTGGCCGCTTTTCGGGGATTATATGTCAGTTGAAATGGCCAATCCTGGATCACCCGAAGATGATGACCAGGATATGTTCGGTGGTCACGAAGATCTCGTACCTTAGATGATTAATTTCCCATTGCTGGCTGCGAGAGTCTGGACAGCGGTATAGAAATCGGTGGAAGATGATCCGAGAGAAGATGTCTGGATGTCTTAGGGGGAAACAGTTCGCCGGACAGCGCTGCTTCGACGACCTCTTTCTTCTCTAATGAGTCGCGTCCACAGCGGGGCCAAACGGTCAGTGTCACCCGATCGTCTTCGAGATAGTCCACCCGTACGCATGGCAGGCACAGAAGATTCAGTCTATGTGCAACGCTAGTCCGGTGGTGACCATCCAGTATTGTGCCTGTCTTGCGGTCGACCAGTAGGGGCTTAGTGTAAGCCTTCCAGCGCAGAGTCATCTTCTCCAGATTGTCGACTCTATGTTCCTCCACTTGCTCGTGCGGCAGTAGAGTTTCGACAGGTACGAGTTCGACCTTCACATAGAGCCGAAGGGCTGTTTACCAATATGCCTAACGCCCGAAGCAATCATGTCCGAAAGGCCGTCGGCGCAACATGGGACCCGAGTATGAGCACCTCAGTGAAGCCGACGGGCTGGTGTTGGAAGGGCTGCGTTCAGCCGGTAAGGCGTGGATAGTCGGAGGCTGGGTTAGGGAGGCTGTTTCAGGCCGTCACGAAACTGACATGGATATTGCCACTACACTGTTGCCTGCTAAGGTCAAGGAGTTGTTTCCGCGCTCGCTCATGGTAGGGGAGGAGTATGGTACAGTGATTGTCCGATTAGAAGAAAATATCTCTGACGGAACTTGGGAGGTGACTACATTGCGAAGCGAAGGTAGTTACGGCGATGGTAGGAGACCTGACCAAGTAGAGTTTGGCCAGAGCATAGAGGATGATTTGGCCCGACGAGACTTCACGATAAATGCGATGGCCATCGACTCAGATGGCGATCTGATAGACCCCTATGACGGCATATCGGATCTACGAGCGGGCGTCCTGAGGGCAGTAGGCGAAGCAAGTGAAAGGCTTGGCGAAGATGGTCTTCGGATAATGAGAGCGTACCGATTCCTAGATTCCGCTGGTGATATGAGGAGCATGGAGGCCTCGTTGAGAACTGCTGTGAGAGGGAATCTCGGTATGCTCGATGTGGTTTCCAGAGAGCGGATTGGAATGGAGATGGAGAAAATTCTAGGAGGTAGAAATGCTGGAGAGGTAATCTCGCAAATGCATGAAGACGGTGTTCTGAATCATGTCCTACCTGGGATTACCTGCACCGTATCCCCATCATTCTGTACCGACACTCTGGTCAATCTCGCTCTACTGTGTAGCAGAGATTCGTCCGAGAGAAGTGTCCTCGCAGACAATCTTCGTAGAGCCCTCATGATGGCAAAAGAACCATTGCGTCAGGTCGCGTTTCTTCATGGAGCCAGGGATACTCCCGTACCGAATGAAATCGGTGAACTTCGCCGCTTCCGTGCTGCCCTCCCTCCGGATTGGCAGAATGCTTTCATTGCCTATTCGCAAGGATTGGGACGAGAAACCTCCGAGTTTGTCGGGGCCCTGGCCTCATTGAGTCCCCTCATTGCAGGTAATGCCCCCTTGATAGACGGGAACACTCTGATTGCCGCCACTGGGCTGGATCCGGGTCCTAGGATGGGGCGCCTGAAGGGACTGTTGCACAGAATCCAGATAGAGAGGGACCTGCCTACTGCAGAAAGGGTTCTGTCATTGCTGGATGAGTTGGACTGGAGAGACTCAGACTACGAAGAGTGGTCTGCACTCAGTTGGCCCTAAGGCAACTCATTCAGCATCTCAATGTACTCTTCTTGATTGAGGAATTGATCCTCGTCGAATTCGTGCGGCTCTACTATCACGCACCAACCGTCTCCGTAGGCGTCGTCGTTGAGCAAGTCTGGATTGTCCTCGACCTCTCCATTCAGTTCCATAATCTTGCAAGGGAATGGGGAATTAATCAGAAGTGTCTCAATCTCGCCGTCATAGCTGGTGGTGACGGTAATCAGCAAATCTTCTGTTCCTACTTCATCACCACTCCCCATTATTTGAGGAGAGTCGTCATCGATGTCCTCGACATCAGAGTCGCCCTTGAACTCGCTATCGTCCTCAGGTCGGGTGAGTACTACTCTAACGATGTTGCCGTACTCAGCACGGATGAATTCACTGATTCCAACCTTCACCGTTTCGGCCTTGTCATCCAAGGTTTGGAGCCAAAGGTGCTCCAGTGTGTACTTACGGTCGTGTGCGATGCTGAACTCGGAGTAGTCGCCGTCTGCCATGTTATACCGAACCGCGCGCTCAGATGTGCAATTTGAACTATTCGATTGAGATACCCCTTAGAAGGCCACGAGGGATTAACAACGAAACCCGCCTCGGTCGCATGGGGAGAGAGATGGATTTCCGCGAGACTGAGGAACAAGGCATGATTCGCGAGATGGTGCGCGATTTCGCTGAGGGCGTGCTAGCTCCAACTTGCTTGGAGCGAGACAGGGCGCAGCAGGCCCCCCTTGAGGAATGGGCGGCATTCTGCGAGCAATCCGGTCTACAGGGCATCACGATTCCCGAGGATTATGGAGGCAGTCCCGTCGACGATATCTCGGAAGCGATAATTGTCGAGGAGCTTGCCCGTGTCGATCCATCGTTCTCCGTGATGTTTTGTGTACATGTTGGACTATGCTCGAAGACCATAGCCCTGCACGGCAACCACGAGCAGAAACAGAATTACCTTTCAAGACTGGCTGGAAGCGAGATTGGAGCATATTCGCTATCCGAGGCCGGAGCAGGTACCGACGCTGCTGCACTCGGATGTAAGGCGAAACTGAATGAGGAGGGTAGCCACTATATCCTCAATGGTGAGAAAATGTGGGTTACCAACGGCGCGAGCGCCGACATCTACGTGCTGTTCGCCAAGGATGTCGACCATCCAGAATACAATCAAAAGAAACATGGTGGAACAACGGCATTCATCGTTGAGAGAGGATTCGATGGATTCTCTGTTGGAAAGAAAGAGGATAAACTCGGAATCAGATCTAGTGATACCTGTTCGCTTCTTCTTGAGGACTGTAAGGTCCCTGTAGAGAATGTCCTAAAGGACTCTGGTGAAGGATTTCCAATAGCCATGAATGCGCTAGACAACTCAAGGATAGGAATCGCTGCTCAGGCCCTCGGCATCGCGCAAGGAGCATATGAGTCGGCACTAAACTACGCTCACGAACGAGTCGCCTTTGGCAAACCAATTGCCCACCACCAGAGCGTCGGCAACTACCTCGCAGACATGGCTACCCAAACTGAAGCGGCCAGAATGATGGTTTACAAGGCGGCTTGGGCCAAGCAGAGGCACTACGAAGACGATGCCCCTCGACACACTATGGAAGCGAGCATGGCCAAACTGTTCGCAGGAGACACCGCGATGTGGGTGGCCGAGAGGGCTGTGCAAGTCCTAGGCGGATATGGTTACACCACCGATTTCCCTGTGGAGCGCTTCTTCCGTGACGCCAAGATTACACAAATCTACGAAGGCACGCAAGAGGTCCAGCGAATTGTAATTAATCGCTCCATCGCTCCGGAGTGATGGAATGTCGGATTACCCGATAGCCGAGATTCGTTCTCGGTTTACTGGTTTACAACGTCAGGTCAATGGTAATCAGGCTATTTTCTTCGATGGTCCCGGGGGTAGCCAGTCTCCAGAATCCGTAGGAGATGCAGTCAAGCACTACTTGTTGCATCAAAATGCGAATGTGGGCATGTCGTTCGCGACTTCGAAGGAGACGGATGCGCTAATCGAGGAAACCATGCGAGCCTGTGCCGATTTTGTCGGTTGCGAGGATTATCGAGAGATTGTGTTTGGCCAGAATATGACTAGTCTGACGATACAACTGGCTAGTGCTCTGAGTCGAACTTGGGGGCCTGGTGACGAAGTCGTAGTTACGCGCTCAGACCACGATGCGAATGTACGACCCTGGGTGCTTGCAGCACAGTGGGCGGGGGCGACTGTGAAATGGATAGACATACACTCGCCACATTGCATTCATGATAACGATACTATACATGCGGCTATCAACGAAAACACCGTATTGGTTGCAATAGGTGCTGCATCGAACTTCTCAGGCACGATTAATGATGTCGAGATGATTAGCAGATTAGCCCATGAGTGCGGTGCAGAAGTATTCGTGGATGCGGTGCATTATGCTCCACATGGTCTGATTGATGTGCGTGAGTGGGGTTGCGACTACCTAGCTTGCTCGTCGTACAAGTTCTTCGGAACGCACCAAGGGATCCTATGGGGTAAATTCGACAGGCTGGCTGAACTGCCTGTGGCTAAATTGCGTGTTTCGAGCGAGGAAGTCCCATTCAGATGGATGACCGGAACTCAGGGGCATGAGTCGATGGCAGGAACACTGGCTGCTATCGAGCATTTGGAATGGCTTGGAAGATTTATTTCTGAGGAGAATATTAGTAGTCGCAGAGAGGCCCTGAGAGTGGCGTTCTCTGCAATTGAAGAATACGAGAGAGAGTTGTGCTGGAGGATGATTGAAGGGCTCAAAAAGATAGAGGGGGTCAAGATTTGGGGCATAACTTCGCCCGAGGAGTTTGAGTGGAGGGCCCCAACTGTCTCCTTCACTCATCATTCGATAACTGCCGAGGAAATTGGAGGGGCGCTTGCGGAGCATGGAATATTCACATGGGCTGGTAACTTCTACGCACTGGAGCTCTCAGAGGCTCTGGGACTTGAGCCTGAAGGCGCCCTCAGGGTAGGTCTGCTACACTACAACACCATGGAGGAGGTCGAGAGCTTTCTCAGAGAGCTTTCTTCCATCCTCGCCGGATAGTTTACTCAACCCAGCGATACTCGCGCTGTCCCTCAAGATTTCCTTCGGCACCAATACTGACTAGTGCAAACTCGTCGCTTGGCTTGACCACTGAACGCTTGCGGGAGCCCTTGTGCAGGGCCTCGTAGACCGTCTTGTTGATTGGATGGCGACCGGACAGGCGCTCAAACAGGTGGAACCTTGAGGCAATCTCGCGCCACTGTGGCTGGACAGTGCCTTCGAAGACCTTGGCCTTAGCGCCCGAACCATAGCCACATAGCCCAAGTTTCTCCCCCGTCATATCGATGTTCTCGATATAGTCAGACTCCATGGTCGACATCAGAGCGAGGAAGATGGAACCAGTGTACTGATTACCAATCAGACTTGATGCGCGGGTGGTTCTCTCAATTCTTTCATCCACGAAGATTCGGAATGCATCTGTCTTGGATATCAGTCTGCGGTACGAATCATTCGCTCTCTCAAACTCCTCAATCCCCTCGGGTGTGTCAGGGAATTCCTCAGGCATTGGCTCTGGGCCGATCTGCTCGACAATCTCTGCCCACATCGGCAGGTGTCTCCTGTCGTGACGGAAGACATCCGGGAACATTCTCTTACCTTGGAAAGCATATGGCAAGTGGACGATGATGCGACTCCATTGGTTGGTCAAAATCTCGTCATTCTCAGGACTATAGCGGCCCTCGCGAATCGCCTTTTCGCGGAAATTGATGAATGCCTGCTTGACTGACTCAGAATAGCAGCGGTTGGAGAACTGGCCGTCAAAGACAGGGGTGTCCTTGTGGATCTGTAGCATCGGATTCTCGAACATGACATCGTCCTTCTTAGAAGAGCTTGGGAGGTGCTTGAGTATACGCTCAGTGAGTCCGTCCTTGACCTTCTCGCCGCTCTCACGAGCGAGATCGAGAACATTCTCTACGATGGTCCTGGTGTCAATTTCTCTGCGTGGTTTGAAGAAGTCATGAACGGGCATCGTTGAGACTCCCCAGATATCGGGAATCTCAAGCAGACGTGGGTTATGGCGTATCAGAATCGCACCGCCGCCAGCACCTTGGGTGTATTCACCTGTCGAACCGATGTCATACTTGGCATTGTCAGCGAATACAACGATGCCGATTCTACTCTTCTCCTCGCCCCCCCGAGCGACCCAGTCGAGGGTGTTGTGCATGGCATCCACTGCACCTATGCAAGCGAAGGTCATGTCGACCACGTCACAGTTGCGGAAGCAGTCCTTTCCGTGGGTGGAAGCATAGCGCTGCTCGAGCATGTCCATGATGTAAGTCGCAGTCGGCTTGGAGCCGTCTAAGGCCGACTCGGTCCCGAGGTATATTCTGCCAATGGCATTAGGGTCGAGTCCGTTGCGGTCGAGCAGTCTGCGAACCGCGTTAGCACCCATTGTTGCTGTATCCTCATGGACATCAGGAATTGCCATCGCTGCAAGTCCGAGGCCACGGTTCAGCTTACCGAAATCGGCCCCTCTTAGCTTGGCAAAGTCTTCCATGTCAAAGTAGAGACGAGGGAAGTGAATCGCGATGTCGTCTATCCCGACTGATGTCATTAGTCCACTCTCAAGCCCGCGCGGGCTGAGTAGTGTTATGAGTTCTCGCCCTACACAAAAACCATTAGTTTCAGTAATAAACGTACTACTGAGAGCCGGTGAGTCGATCCATGGCTGATAGGAGCTCTGGTTTTTGCGAGAAGTGCTGCGAAACCGGGGCTAGAACTTCAGACAGGGCATCTGCTACGGCCATCTTGGCGTCAAGCGGGTGTACAGATCCATCTGAGATGGCTTCGATGAAATTCTGCAGATTATCCCAATTCGAGGGCTCTCCAAATTTGGGGTCGGGAGTCACTGTGATGGAGTCGAGTTTTGGCAGTACAATGTATTGAGCAATCTCAAAAACCGGAGAGACAGGGTTACCAATTTCAAGGAATGCTTTCCTCATCTTGGTCCTGACTGAGTCGGGATCGTCGTCAAGCAGAATTGCGTTGCCGGGGTCAGACTTGGACATCTTGTGATCGAACGAGTCCATCCTCCCTCCTGGCCCCTTCAGACCCGACATCATAGGGGTGTGGATGCACGTGGCCTTGGTCCAATCGTACTTATCGGCAACCTCTCGCATGTACATGTGCGCCTTGCGTTGATCCATGCCTCCGAAAGCAATGTCAATCTCCAACTCGAAAATGTCCGCTGCCTGTAGGGCTGGGTAGTAAAACGCGGCTAGGTCATGATCCGAGGAATCCTCGTCGCGACCCATGATACTGAATGTCCTGCGCACCCTAGAGAGGCTCATGTTCTTCGAGCATCTGAGCACCCTCTCCCAGTACTTACCTGAGTCCATCAGCTGTGATGCACTCAGGAATCTGAGTTGACCTGCTCCCTCGCCCTCTGGAGGATTTCCTAGCAGCGCCCTAAAGACCTCAATCATGTACTCGCCGGCAAGTGTGATTTTGTCCATATCGCGATCGAACTTGTCATTCACCCAAGCGTGCCAGTCGGCGAGTAGGATGATTACGTTCACGCCTTCGTCGAGCATATTGCGTATGGTGTCGGCAAGCAGTATCCAGCCCAAGTGTGCCTTGCCACTAGGCTCGAGTCCGATATATGCGACCAGTTGGTCGTCTCCAGAGTGCGTTGGCCCTCCTGAAACAACAGAGGCGACGTGTCCCACGCCAACGACTTCAACGCAACCAGTGAACATACGGGAGACGCGTGAACGCCCCTCCTCATCTAGCGACGAGAGGGGGTCATTGTCGTTCATGATTCACCTCATTCCAGTAATTTGGCCAGTTTCCCCGCGCGTCCTGCCGCCTTCGTGTTGTCTCCCTGCTCCAACGCAGCCTCGATTTCCTCAATCATAGACTCTGCCTGTTCGGATATCTCTTCGGAGATGTTTTTCGACATTGACATGAAGTGTCGCGCTGCAGAAATGCCTGACTTCGCTTTACTGGCCTTCTTGGCCCATTCCTTGGCCTTGTCACCTCTCTGCTTAGAGTTGTATCCGGTGGCAGCGTCGAGGAACAAGGTCCAATTCTTGCGCGCCTCCATAGCTGATTTCACAGCCTCCGCATCTTCGAAGTCAGGAGGAATATTGGTTACATTCACAATCAGTGCGCCCTGCTCATTGTAACTGGCTACAATAGAGGTCATTATATCGTGCGAACCATTGAATGAATTGTCACCAGTATCCTCGACATTGTCGAAGTAATCCCGCGCCAGCACTGCCAATCCTCCATTCGAAGTTACCTGCTTTACCAGTCCGCGCTTGACATCAAATCTCTCCATGGTCGAGCGCTGGCTGAATCCTTCTTGAATGCTATTGCCGCGTAAGCCCAATCAGTGCTTGTGTCGAACGGGCTAAACCGGCATCGCCCGTCGGCGGGATGTGTACCGGAGCAGTAGCGGCGCGCTAGCAGTGATCTTCGCGATGTTGATGTTGGCCCCCATAGTTAGCGCTGGTTCCGCTGTCGGACTGTACGAGAAAATCAGTCTGGCTGAGCAAGATCTAGGACTAAATGGGGCTGCAGTGGATCCTCTAGGAGAATGGGCGGTAGTTTTCGGGGCCGACTCATATCTAGAGTTAGTGAAGACCTCTGATCCAGATGACAGAGTGGAATTAATTTGGAATGGTGGCGAGGATTTGACGTATGGCGACTTCCACCCTGGAGGGCAGACAGCCCTAATCGTAGGGAGTGATGGGCAAGTCCTCAGATACGCACGCGAGGATCACTCAATTACCGACGCCGGAGGAGACCTAGAGTTCAATCAAATCAGGTTGACTGCAGTGGCATGGAACTCAGGAGGATCTTGGGCTTACGTAGGAGGGTCCGATGGCTGGCTGTGGAGAATGAGGGCCGCTGCTGACGGCGGTGCCGAGGTGCATCTGATTCAGGGCCGAGGAGAGAGTGACATCACAGGCATAGATTGTCATCCATCGGTAATGGCCTGTGTAGTCACCAGCCTAGTGGATGGCATCGGAGTGATTGACAGAGACCACACTCTGCACTGGCTAGGTGGCACTGGATATCCGTGGTCCGATGTCGTCTGCCCATCAACCGAGACAGCAGACTGCGTAGCTGTGTCGAGTGACAGGTACATCGCGAGGGTGGCTCTGGACGCAGAAGTTGCGTCGACCTCCGATGTGAGTTTGGTGCAAATTACCGGTGCCGAGGGCTACTTCACTGGGATATCGCGTCAGAGCGATGGTCGGTCTCTAATCTTCGTAGCTCCCTTCGGCCTGATTGAGCACGATCTGGGGTTGAATTCATCCTTCCCCTGGCTGGAGAACTCGGATGTGGTGGAATACGATACGGGCGTCTCAGGTAGTCGGATAGTAGCGACATGGAGCACTGACAGAGACAGTGGGTGGATACTCACCGACCGAGGTGATATGGTGCAATACCACCCACCATACTCGAACGCCATCGGAGGCGTGCTAGAGGTTTGGATACTCATTGCCATCCCTGCTGTTACAATACTGGTGTTACTCAGTTTCGCGCTCAGCCTCTCTCCGGGCCTTCAACAGCGTTTCACCCTGCGATTCGGCACAGTCGAAGAGAAACGGGCGGCACGCCGGGATGCACGCAGGAAGAAGAGTAGATAGGCGAGCAACGTTCATTTGCGGCGCACTGTCGCGGAGTGTTGAGTGAGATGGCGTACGAGGCTTTGGACTTCTACGATATCGATTCATTGCTAACCGATGAGGAACGCATGGTGCGCGACATGGTGCGCGACTGGGTAGATGAGAAAATTCTCCCAAACATCGAGAAGGCCTGTCGTGATGGTGTATTCCCTGATGAATGGCGAGTTGACCTCGGCGAAATGGGGATTCTCGGCGCCCCCCTGAAGGGCTACGGCTGCCCTGGGCTCTCATACATCGCTTACGGACTAATCTGTCAGGAGTTGGAACGTGGCGACAGTGGCGTGCGCTCTTTTGCCAGTGTACAAGGCTCGCTAGCCATGTATCCAATCTGGGACTTCGGAAGCGAGGAGCAGAAGAACCACTACCTTCCCAAGATGACGACTGGCGAGTGGATTGGATGTTTCGGATTGACTGAGCCTGACTATGGCTCAAATCCTGGTGACATGATTACTCGGGCCGAGGACAAGGGAGATCATTACCTACTCAACGGAGCAAAGATGTGGATAACCAACGGCACCATCGCGGACCTAGCCGTGGTATGGGCAAAACTAGACGGTGTAATTCGCGGCTTCATAGTCGAGAAAAACGACCCTGGATTCACTGCCCCAGAGATGACAGGGAAGCACTCACTGAAGGCCAGTGTGACCAGCGAGTTAGTGTTCCAAGACTGTAAAATCCCCAAGGATAGGATGCTTCCGCATGTTAAGGGACTTAAGGGGCCTTTCAGCTGCCTCAACAACGCCCGTTTCGGGATATCTTGGGGAGCCGTTGGGGCTGCTCAATCATGCTTCAATTCGGCTAGAGAATACGCTCTGAGCAGGATACAGTTCGACCACCCGATAGCCTCTTTCCAACTGGTTCAGAACAAGTTGGCGTGGATGCTGAGAGAGATCACCAAGGCCCAGTTGCTAGCGTATCACCTAGGTAAGAAGAAGGATGAGGGGACTTGGATACCAGAGCATATCTCGTTGGCCAAAATGAATAACGTCGATATCGCACTCGAGATTGCACGTATGGCTCGAGACATCCACGGTGCCAACGGAATCCTAGACGAGTATCCGGTGATGCGGCATATGGCCAACCTAGAGTCAGTCAAGACCTACGAGGGAACTCACGATATCCACAACCTAATTCTCGGTCGCCACATTACCGGGATACAGGCATTCACAAGAGAGTCTTGAGGTCTGGATTGGTGTTTCCCACCTTCGGTGGGACTGCCGAAAATTCATAGAGGGGGCTTTAGTCGCCGGAGCGCTGGTGTTGACATGGGAATAGCCGTACTACTCAAGCAGGTTCCCGACACCACAGCTAAGATCAGTGTCTCAGGAGGGAGGGTCGACGAATCTGCGGTCAGCAAGTGGTCGATGAGTCCGTACGACGAGTATGCGCTTGAATCCGCCCTTCAACTCAAAGAGTCCGGAGGAGGCGATTTAGTTGCCATTACCTGCGGTCCGGCTAGGGCCGTCAAGATGTTGACTGATGCCGCGGCCGTTGGTGCCGACTCGTTAATCCACATACTCGTGGAAGACCTAAGCGCCCTTGACAGCACACAGGTGCAGGCAATACTGGCTGCTGCCGTTGCCCATTCCGGTTCCGACATCGTGTTCTGTGGTAAGCAGGCCGCTGATACAAACGCGGGCTCAACTGGCCCAGGAGTGGCACACCTGATGGATGCATCTTGCGTCACCATGGTCTCTGAGGTAACTCCCGACGGCGGTTCTCTTATGGCCATGCGAGCCAGTCCGAATGGCAACGAGAGAGTCTCTGTTTCGGCCCCCTGTGTCTTCGCCTTCGATAAGGGCATCATCGAACTGCGTCGGCCTAACGTACGAGGCATCATGATGGCCAAGAAGAAGGTCGCGGAGACTCTGGGGCCTGCCGATCTCGGCGTGGACATCTCGACCTCATCAGTTTCCATTGTTGGCCACACTCCTCCACCACAGAAACCACCTGGACAGAAGTTTGAGGGTGCGGATTCCGTAGCAGCAGTAGTGAGCAAACTACGCGACGAGGCGAACGTCATCTGAGGTGAGAATAATGGATGTCACAGTGATAGCAGAAACCTCTGGAGGCGGGCTGCACCCGGTCACCGCCCAACTAGTAGGGGCTGCGGCATCCATAGGCGGCACACCAACAGTGCTGTGCGCTGGGGGAACAGGGGCTACCGAAGCTGCTTCCATCTCTGGTGTCGTCAAGGTGATCTCAGTAGTTGGAGACTGCTTCGAGACCTTCGACAGTGGCGCATGGGCAAAAGCTCTGAACTCAGTTACAGGAGGTGACGTGATTATTGCCGCTGCATCTCCCTCGGGTCGCGAGATAGCTGCTACGATGGCTGCAATACGCGGTATCCCGATTGTTCAGGATGCAACCGATTTGGCTCCTGGGATATCTGTGACCCGACCCATTTACTCCGGCAAGGCAATCGAGACTTCAACAGTAACCACGCCATGTGCCATCACCCTGCGGGCCAATGCTTTCGAATCCGCCGGAGAGGGTGGTTCGGCGGAAGTCAGTACGGTGAATCAGAGCGCTGACGTGGCAGTGGCTGTGAGGGAAGCCATCGCTAAGGCCAGTGAGAGATTGGATGTCGCAGAAGCTGACATCATTATTTCCGGTGGCAGAGGCATGGGAGACCCTGCCAACTTCTCTCATCTAAACGAGATTTCGGATATGATAGGGGCCGCTGTCGGCGCCAGCAGGGCGGCAGTAGACACTTGGGAAGAGATACCTCACGGAATGCAGGTGGGGCAAACTGGGAAGACGGTGACACCGAGCCTATACATCGCGGTTGGCATCAGCGGAGCGATACAGCATCTCGCAGGTATGAGGACGAGTAAGTACATCGTCGCCATCAACAAAGACCCTGATGCTCCCATATTCGGCGTGGCTGACTATGGGATAGTAGCTACTTGGGAAGCTGCGCTTCCCGCCCTAAAGGAAGAATTGGGGAAACTCTAATCATCGGACTTGAATGGTTATTGTAGACTTGCTAGAGGCCCCTCTATCGTCGGTCACAGTCAGATGAAAAACGTGGACACCGCCAGACAGTCTGACACGAACCTGTGGAGTGTCGCCTATGACATTCCCTCTACCATCCTCCCAAGCCCATCTTCCGATACTGCCATCCGGATCGTAAGATCGTTCTCCGTCCAGCAGCACTGTTGCCTTGCCCTCTTCGTCAACGTCTACTGTCCTATCTTCCCCGGCATCTGCAACTGGTGGAAGGTTGATTGCTCGCGCTGCCGCCGAGAGATCTTCGAGCAAATCGCTCTCTATGGCTGGTGGGCCAACCTCAAGCTCCGTATCCTCGTGCAGAGTATCCAGAATACTTTCAGCCCCCTCAAGCGTATTGGGCCTCATGTCAACCTGCCTCTGCTCCTCATCAGATAGTGCTCCCGAGTACTCCTCAGAGACCGAGGGATTTTCCACTTCTACAGGCATATCATCGTACCTAGGTGGCGAGTCAGGGTCGATTATGACGAGAGGTGGTGGTGTCTTTCCCTTCCTGTCATCTCCCATTAGAGCGACTCTCCCTGCGAGAGGGATGATATGCTCGACGACTCCAATATGCTCGAAATGCCAGACCACCTCACCCATGGTGGTGATTCGGAACACGTCGAACCACGAGGCGACCAAGATGTCATCGCCCCACTGGATGATTTGAGAGACCTGATAGTCCAATCTGGCGATTAATCTAGGGTCCGAATCGCCTATGTCGAGGGAAAGTAGGCTGCCATCGAAGCAACCCACTATTGTCCCGGATTCTGTAGGCCGCAACACCGTGGCCCTAGAAGGGAGTTCCGAGGTGTTCAGCAACCCATTCTCTGGATGCCAGCACTCGAGTCTGTTCTCAGGCCTGTCGTCGACGGTCATCCCGAGAGAGTTTCGTGCCACTAGAAGGACGCCATCATGACGGAATGCCATGCACGATATGGTCTCGACGTCGTCCTCGGCAGCGGGTGAGTCGTGTAACACCTCAAGCGCTGGCCCGAGGAGCAGTAGCCTGCCATCTTCAAGGGCGGCGGCGAATACTCCCTCGGGAGAACATGTGAGAGATGTGACGTGTCCGAACTCTGCTTGGGCGACTTCGCTTCCGTCATCTGCTAGAGAGATGAGCTGTCCAGTGCCATCAGCCACCACCGTGTGTAACGATGACGCTGTCACCACCTCGCACCCGGATTCCAGAGGGCGGTCCCAGAGCGGCTCGTCTTGGAATGCTTGAACACCACCGGTACTGGTGCCGGCAACCAAAACACCGCGTAAGCTCGCGAGACCTACTACTCGGCTGTCGAGCGCAGTGGTTCTGATGACTACTCCGTCTGAGCCATAAATATGGAGAGTTCCTGAGTCGAAGCCGGCTGCGAAGTTTCCTTCAGGGAGCGTGCAGACACAACGGACCACCTCATCCATCTCGATGGTCGCCAGTGCGTCAATGGCCCCCCTCATGGGTTCCTGAGCAATCGCTGCGACTTCATTCTGCCGCGTCTGCGCGCTCAGCCGAATTTTCTCCCTTGGCAGCATCGCTGCGTGCGCCCTCAATCCTCGCTAGGTAATCTTCAGTAATTCCCCCGGTGACGTACACTCCGTTGAAGCATGAGCAGTCGAAGTTTACCAGATTATGATCCCCCGTCCTCATGCAGGCCTCAACGAGGTCCGGTAGATTCTGATAAATCAGCCAATCAGCGCCGATGGCCTCCCTAATCTCATCGACAGTCCTGTCATGGGCGACGTACTCATCGCGAGCCGGCATATCGATGCCATACACGTTAGGATGTACGATAGGAGGTGCCGAAGATGCGAAGTATACTTTTTTCGCACCGGCTTCCTTAGCCATCTCGACAATCCTTTGTGACGTATTTCCTCTGACTATGCTATCGTCAACAATCATCACCGTCCTGCCAGCGAACTCCTCTTCTATTGTGTTGAGTTTTTTCTTAACCGAATCCTTACGGATAGACTGGCCTGGCATAATGAATGTCCTGCCTATGTAACGGTTCTTGACGAAGCCTTCTCGGAACGGCACGCCCATCTCAGAAGCCATCTCCATAGCGGCTATTCTGCCACTGTCCGGCACTGGAATCACCGCATCGATGCCGTGCTCGGGGCGCTCTTTGAGAGCCCTCCTGGCCAAAGCCGCGCCCATCCTTAGTCTCGCCCCATGTACCGATATGCCATCAATGGTAGAGTCTGGGCGAGCGAAGTAGACGTGCTCGAAAATGCAGGGAGTGTGGACCGGTTCGGCGTGGCAAATCTTGGATGAGAACGCGCCGTCCATCTTGGCTATTACCGCCTCTCCGGGGGCGACGTCTCGGTCTGCTTCGAATCCTAAAGCAGAACAGGCCACACTCTCCGAAGCAAATAATCGCTCGGTGAAGCCGTCGACCTCATTCTTACCCATGAATAGGGGCCTTATCCCGTTGGGGTCGCGGAAGGCCACTATGCCCCAGCCAGTAATCATGGTGACTACGCTGTAACTGCCCTCAGCCCGGAGGTGTGTGCGCTCTACGGCGCGGAATATATCGTCCTCGGTGAGTGCCTCCATACCTCCTGGTCGGCCATTAACAGAGCGTTGAATCTCTGCAGAGAAGAGATTCAGCAGGGCCTCGGAATCGGAACTGGTATTGATTCTCCTGTGGTCATACTCAAGTAGACTGTTGATGATGTCAGTAGTATTATTCAGATTGCCATTGTGGGCGAGGCTCACTCCAAACGGAGTGTTGGTGTAGAAGGGCTGAGCCTCGCTCGCCGAACCTGAGCCTGCTGTGGGATATCGAACGTGTCCTATCCCCATCGATCCTACGAGCTTGGACATGTGCTTTGACCTGAATACATCTCTAACTAGCCCATTGGCCCGGCGGTGCGAGATGTTGTCGGAATCGCTAGTCACTATTCCGGCGGCGTCCTGCCCACGATGCTGTAGTACTATCATGCCGTCGTAGATGCAGCCTGCGACCTGAGAGTCCGGATTCCCTAAGATCCCGATGATACCGCACATCGGATACCATTGGGCCCTAGTGGTTCGGGACTTAGCCCTTTCCGGCTCACTTGCGTGCTCCCATTAATCGGGAGCGTTTGTTCCACCGGTACTTGCGTATCCTAGCAGTGGCGCCGTAGCCACAGTGAGCACAGACGCTCTTGGTCTTGTGATACGAGTGCCTGCCACAGCGTCGACAACGTATGTGTGTCGACTTCTGCCGCTTGCCCATGCTTGGAGTTCCTTTCGACATCGTACCACCTAGGACAGCGCGGCGACCGAAGGGAGTGTTATGAGAGTTGCCCAAGCGAAATGTATCACTCGGAGCCGGGCTCAGACTCCAGCAGGGCCAGTAGAGGGTCCTCAGGGCGTTTGCGTAATGAGGCCTGGAGGAACATGAAGGTACACAATAGGAAGGCAATTGGAATTATATCGAGCAAGGCCAACACGCCCTCTGACATTGTTAGTCTAAGGGCGATGCTGTTAGCAGGTATACCGACGATATGGGCAAACAAGTAAGTGGAAGCAAAGATGACAATTGAGGCACCAAGCATCGGGATCGCGGGGCGGTGGTATGGGTTCAGCGTGCCTATCAAGGCGAGTATTACGAACAGCGAGGTTAGTGCGGCTGAGCCCGCAAACGCGGAGATTGCCAATTCGAGATTAGGGTTCATCCGCAACCTCCAGATGTCTCCTCAAGACACTCTCAACATACTTCTTCTCCTTCTCAGACAGGGGTTCTGTCTCGGGCTCCTGCGGAGTCATCCTCTCAGCCGTGCGAACACATAGTGCAAACACTGCAAGAGCTAGGGTCATTCCAAGCAGAGCGCTTACTCCCCTAAGGGCGTCCGATAGGGCCACATTCATGATTGAATAGTACTGATACCATGCCACTACAATCAGAGCCCATCCGGCCAACAGTGGCAATAATCGCGTCCTCCAGTACAACGGCGCCCCAATGAGTACGAGTGTCGAACCCGCCAGAGCCGGCAGAAGCCACATGGCAGCGTCCATAGTGGCTGCCACCACTTCTGACTCGGGGTGAGGGGGTTTCTCGACTCGAAATAGCATCACCGCCAATCCAAGAAGGGCCAGGGGGATTCCGAATGGGTGCCGCCTGAATGCGGGCCCCGTTCTGTGCATGCTGATACCAATGATAGTAATGGCCATGCCGAGCCACACCTGAGCGGCCCATGGTGACATGGTCCGCTACGCGTTGACGCATTACATCGTATTTGTGTAATCGGCCTATCGTGGGGATTCCTGCTACGCAGGAGTCTTGATAGAGTTCATAAACGGGTCATCGGTGGCCGCGACGTCGCAAGACGCTGAGGTGGAGACATGGTGAAGATGCCGCGGATAGTGAAGCGCTACAGTCCCGCGGCTGGCAAGCATACCGAACACACAGTCGAGCGTGTCAAGAAGCGACGTGCTAGTGAACTGAAATGGGGTCAGCGCCGCTTCCGTCGTGTTACTGCTGGATACCGTGGTTTCCCGCGACCGAAGCCGTCCGGAGAGAAGCCGACCAAGCGCGTGAACCTAATATTCAGGTGTCAAGAGACCGGAAAGGCACACTCCCCCGCTGGGAAGCGTGCTAGGAAATTCGAACTAGTCGACAAGTGATTGAGGTGGAATGATGAGTGGAAGGTTCCTTCGTGTGAACTGCCGTGACTGTGGTCACGAGGCCATCATCTTTGAGAGGGCGTCAACCTCGATTGCCTGCTCCATCTGCGGTGCGACACTGGCTCGTCCCGCAGGAGGCAGGGCGGACTTGTCAGGCAGCACGATTGTAGACGTCCTCGAGTAAAGGGGGCGTTTAGGTGAGTTCTGCTGCTTGGCCCGAAGAGGGGGAACTGCTGATTTGTACGGTCAGAAGCGTCAAGGAAAACGGTGCCTACCTCAATCTTGAGGGATACGAGGGCAGAACCGGTTTCGTCTTCATCGGAGAAGTCGCCTCTGGCTGGGTCAAGAACATCGGCAGTCACCTGAGAGAAGGCCAGCGAGTGGTCGCCAAGACGATTCAAGTGAAGCGTGCCAAGGAACGTATCGAGCTCTCGATAAAATCCGTCTCAGACGAGCGTAGGAGAGATACTCTACAGGCTTGGAAGAACCGTAAGCGGGCTAGCCAGATCATGCGAGTCGCGGCCGAAAGAGTCGGCTGGGATGAACAGAAGACAGTCGAAGTCTGCGATGAGATGCGTGAGGTCTTCGGGACTCTGTATGGGGCTCTCGAGGAGTGCGCCATGAGTGAGAATGTTCTGAGTGAATCCGGATTCACCGGAGATTGGATAACCGTGGTCACCGAACTCGCAGTAGAGAACATCGTACCTCCATTCGTCGAGATTCGTGGCGAGTTCGACCTACAGGTCTGGGGGCCTGAAGGCGTCAGTGCAATTCGGGAGGCGTTGCAGGCCGCAGAATCCTGTGCCGTAGGACTCGAGGAGGTCACGCTGACCTGTCACTACGACGGAGCCCCCCACTACAGGGTGGACATTCGAGCCCCGGACTATCGAGCAGCGGAGTCCGTATGGGAAGCCGCACAGAAGGCAGTCTCGGAGCGCATGTCCTCGGTCGAGGGCTCAATCTCCGTCGAACGCCTCTGAGAGGTACAAACGAAGCACAGACTTCATTGACTCTTCCTAGCGGACGCTGATTGAGGATAGGATGGTTCGCACCAGATTACAGCGCTGCAGTGCCTGCGGCGAGTATGGCTTGGCTACAAGGTGCAAGAAGTGCGGGGCTGCTATGGTAGCCGTATCACCGATGAAATACTCGCCGGAGGACCCGCAGGGAGCAAGGCGCAGGAAGAGGCTTGATGTCGGCAGCGAGGAGTGGCTCGAATCCCTCCCGACACCTAGAGATAATGGGAGTGAAGAGGAATGAATCGCACGAGGATTCACTGGCTCGTAGGCGAAGGTTTACCTGAGCACGCGGCGATACTTGAGGCGGTGCCTGGTGTGGGCAACGTCGGCAAGATAGTGGTCGACTCTCTAGTGGATAAACACCCCTCGCGGGCCATAGGGTGGATTCTACATCCTGACTTCCCCCCGCATTCAACACTAGACGATAATGGGCTCGTCTCACCTCCTCGCATCAACATCAATTCGATCTTACTCCCCGACGGTAGGACGGTAATCACAGTTGGAGGACCATTGCAGCCGATGACAGCTGCCGGACAGCACGAGGTCTCCGAGGCAATTCTTGAGATGGCTTCGGAATCAGGCACCCCTCAACTGCTAGTGTTGGCTGGTCTCGCAGCAGGTACTGATGACAGGGAGATTCACGTAATCTGCGCCGATGCCGAAGTCAGAAAGAATCTCGAGGGCAATGACATCCCAGTTAGCAGGGAGCACCCTAAGGCAGGCATGATAGGAATAGCAGGTTTGCTGATATCCCTCTCACCCCTATATGGTGTTCCCGCGGTTGGCCTTGTGGCAGAGACCATAGGAGCCAGCACCGATGTGCTAGCAGCCGACCGTCTGGCTTCGTGGATAGGAGCAGGGTTGGACCTCCCTCTGGACCTAGATCTCGATTCAACTGAAGAGACAGCTAGGAAACTGATGGAAACTATGGAAGTCGGTGGCACAATAGAGGAGACACTCGGTGCATCAGAGACTGAAGGTTCGAGGGACTTTTACGTCTAAGATTGACTCAAGTCAACCGCCAGATGAGACCACAATCAACTCTAGACTGATATCGGACTCAATACGGGATGTGTGAGGTACGATTGTATCTCCGTGAACCGCAAGAACAGTAGATGCCGGTATGCCTAGTTTCTCAAGTAGCTCTGATATTGTGATTGGCCCCTCTGATTCGACCGGGAGCACTTCTCCATCATGGCTGACCTCGATTCGCATGGCCCTTGCGTATCGGGTCATGCTTATCTCTAATCCGTAGGTGGCTGGACCGCTGCCGAGATCGCATAGCCCGGTATTGCGGTGGATTCGAAATCCACTGTCCATTGGACGCGGGGGTTCAAATCCCTCTCTCGGCGCCACTAAAACTCTGGGACTTCTGAGGCGTTTCGAAGAATGACTAGGCGACCGCCTGGGCCAATCCTAACTTGCGGCTGTCCGTTGAACTCCCCTATCTCCCCGTTCAACACCGCTATCTCATCGCCCCTCGCCACCCCTGCTGCCGCTAAGGGGATGAACTGCCTGAATGCGACTACTCCGGCAGAACCAGTCTGGTCGACCATCGTCACTGACCACCTTGTCACCCCCTCTCCATCCGGGAAGGCGTTTACCGACCACACCCTGCCGATTGCATTGACCTTGGTCTCTATGTCTACGATGGGGGCGGATTCGGACTCGCCCGCGATTGCCACCGAGGACTTCTCGTCGAGATCGAGAACAACCTCTCCCTTCCACACCGATGCCATAGCATTCTCGATGCGCACCCTGCTGCCATTGGAAATAGAGCGGGTCACTTCCTTCGGAGTGCCATAGCGTGAGGGTTGGACCTTGGCACGATCGTAGCCCTCCTGCAGCATGAATGAAAGTTCCACCGAGCCGTCAGCCATTAGGTTAGGTCCACGCAAACCTGAGACATCTCCGACGACGTTGACACGAGTCACTATTTCTCCGAGCGGAGTTACGGGCCAGCGGTGGCCAAAGCGCTCAATGCTACGCTCGAGAGGAAGTTCGAGTTCGTGGTTGCTACCCTCACATACGCCTCGCAACTGACAGCGTTTGCAACGCGCTCTGGGGTCAGAGTCAATGGGTGTTTCAGAAGGTATGCCTCCTTCGTCGAAATATCGTAGCGGTGCCGGATCGGGTCGGCACTCGTCAATCGAGGGGTTGCGAGCGTGAATAGTCTGATACAGATCTTCAAGCTCCACACTGAGAGTCTGCATCTCCTCCTGATTCGGCTTAGGCACATCCTTGATAGTGCCAGTTCCAAGATACCAGATTTCTAGTGCTTCAACCTCATCTGCCCTGCCATGAGTCTCCCACCACAGCCAACAATACAGGCGCAGTTGGTCGATGTAACCACCTGAGCGGTCGCCCCTTCCTATCGAAGCCTTGAGGTCGATAATCCGGATGGCGCCTGTCCAGTAGTACACCATATCGTATTCTCCCTGAAACCACTCTTCGGGATGTGAAGTGGTCTGCTTCCACTGCCCGGCATCGGGGTCAACGAACCACGGTCTGGCTACCTCCCATGCCTCACACCAAGTGATGTCGCCCGAGTCAAGTGCGGCAGGGTGCTTCTCAATCCAAGTACGTGGGAAGCCATCTGGGGCAGGCCACTGACCCCTGATTCCACCTGCACGCCACTGAGTGAACCTTGGTCCACCTCCGGCCTCTAAACAGGCTTCAACCTGGTCGAGGTGCATCCTGATGCCAGCCCGTGTCATCTCGAGTGCTTCTTCAGGATCAGCATCTGCAACCGAGCCGGAGCGGTTGGGAGATGATTCCCAATCTGCGACGGCCGCCTCCCAGCAGACATCGAAGTGAACCTCAACACGGGACAATGCCCAAGCCTCGAGGGATTGCCTGTCAGAGGGCCACTGCTCCTCAGGCAACTCAGACATTGCAGGACCGGGCCATGCATTCTGATTGTCATAGTCGAGTGAGCCATCATCGAGCAAAGGGGATGTCATTTCGTCGGCTGAATCGGCTGAAACTAGAACGGGAGAGTCCCTGAGAACGCGGCAGACGCATTCCTCTGCAGCGTTACCGCGGATGATCTGAGGTGGTAAGGGGCTCTTCAGCCGCTCTATGTAAGTGTAGTACCAGAGCCTGTTACAGGACTTCCAAGTGATTACTTGCGAGGCTGAAAGTCTGCGGAACGGATTAACTCCGGCGGCTTGAGGCTCCCCTATCCTAACCGGCATGACTGGCAACGAAAGTCGAGGCTCTATGAACCCAACGAGAAGGGTTTGCTCTATCTATTGTCATTGAGCCAGACCACCGTGACCTCCATCCTCTCAAAGGTCGGTGTGACTTCCACCATGGCGACTGGAGCATCGACGTGTTCGGCTATCAACTCAGCCACGACAAGTGGAAGTTCGATGCGCTGGTTATCTGGGTCCCACAACATGAACCTATGCGGTAGGTCGGTCTGCTCGGCTATCTCCTCTATCCACAATTCTTGGTCCCCATCGGTAGCGTATACAGCACCGAACATCAGAGTCGAGTCCTCAGTCAGCGTCTCATGAGGTGCTATGGTCGCTTCGCCACGACGATGGAATCTCCTTCGCAATTGCCCGGCGTCCTTGTAAACGGCGGTGCAGAACTTCAAGTGGTAGCCATACGGGTCTCGCGTCTCTCCGTCGGTTGGATCAGGGAGGCCGCTCGCTGCGGCATTTACACGATTACGCATTACGTGCGCCAGTTCGGCTGAACCTGCAGCGCCAG
>NTJT01000006.1 GCA_002457605.1 Marine Group II euryarchaeote MED-G34
GACACTACATCGATACCTCTCTCGGAGAGGATGAGCAAACCGGTGGCTACCGCCTCGCGGGCGACAACGGGCTTAGAACCCACGTCAATTATCCCAGTCCACGACTCCTCGTCCAAATAATCGCCTCTCCCGCCTATATGCTCGCGAGTTCATCATCACTATTCAGCAAACCGGCCTATTGACGGAGTCGTAGTTGTGGCGAGTTCGTAGATAACATCTGAAATAGTTGGCGGCAATGGGGTGGCATGGCCGAGGCGTTTCGAAACAAGGCGACTCCGGGCGCTGTCCCCGATTTAGAATCAGGCATTACCCATGACAGACCTATCACTGACGGTGTCAAACTACAGGTCATCGACGAACTCTGTGTCGGCTGCTCTTACTGCCTCATGGCCTGTAATGACGATGCACTAATCGTCGAGGGTCTTTGCGAGGTCATCGAGGATAACTGCACTGACTGCCTGAGATGTCTCCTTTGGTGCCCTACAGGAGCCCTAGTATACTCCTAAGGTGACAGGATGAGCGAGCGCGCAAAGGCAGTGATCATCGGCGCCGGAGTAGGGGGGCTAGCATCAGCCGCAAGTCTCGCACAGACACAAAAGTACGATGTCTCAGTCTACGAGAGAATGTCTTTCGCCGGTGGCAGGTTCACCCAACACGACCACGACGGTTTTCAAATTCCAACCGGCGCGGTCCATATGATTCCGCACGGTAAGAAGGGGCCCTTCGCAAAACTGATGCTTGGCAAGCGGAGTAGTGGTGGGCTCAATCTTGGGCGCCATGGAGTCGAATTTCTGCCGACAACCAAGTTCGCCTGTCAGATCAAGGATGGTAGGTTGCGGCGGGCCAACTCGATTTACGGAGTCCTACCGTGGTTCTCCGTCAAGGACGCGTTGAACCTGCCTCGGCTGTTGATGAAGCCAGCCAAACAACCGTGGGGTAACGAAACCGAGGACGGCAGAACTTGGATGTCAAGGTACTTCTCTAGTGACTTCATCGACTTTGTCGATGCTTTCGCCAATTTCGCCATCAGTCTGAGATTCGAGCAGATGCCTGCATCAACCGTCGTGAGGATGCTTCAGAACTCATTCTGGAGCGACCGCCCCCATGTCCCCAAGGGAGGTTGCAAGGGGGTCATCGACGGATTACGAAGCGATCTGCGGGAGAACGGAGCCCGTGTCAAATTGTCCCACGAGGTCACTGAAATACTGCCCGGCGATGCAGAAGAGGCAACCAAGGACAATCGATTCTGTATCGGCATCAGGCGGCGCGGTCGTGATGAGGGAGTGTGGATTGGGGCCGATGCTATCATCCACAATGGCGGCCATCCGAATCTACTCAAGGCGCTCTCGGACGACTTTGAGGTAGCCACAGGAATCAGAGAGCAAGTCCGTGACACTCAGGCGGTCGGAGGCATAGGCTTCGTGTTCGCTCTAGACGACGATATTCCTCACCGCGGTAGTGGTGTAACGATGTTGCCGGGCTTGGAAAGAGTTGGTGGGTACGTAATTCCGACCTTCTCCGATCCGAGCCTCGCACCTGAGGGTAAGCACATGATGATCACACACCAGTATGTACCGGATCCGAGCGTGAAATCAGAGATAGAGAAGGGGCGGGAGGATCTCTACGACGCCATCCCGTGGCTCTCTGACCATGGAGAGGAGTTGTGTGTCCACACCTACCACAGAAACTGGCCTTGCAATCGCGCCCCACAGGGCGCTGAGCTTCCATCAGATGTAGGCATAGAGGGAGTTCGCCTTGTTGGCGATGGGGTCAAGGGACATGGCTGGATGATGGTCGAAGGAATAGCATCGAACGTACCTGGGGCAGTGGCCAGTGTCAGTGGTGTGATGGACACGAAATAATCATCCAAGACCGGTCTTCCAGATTTCACCGTCGGCCCGAATCTCCTTCTTCCATAATGGGGCCTGCCGCTTCAGCTCATCTATCAGCCAACTGCAGGCCTCGAAACCTTCGGCCCTGTGAGGCGAACCAATGTGGATGCATACTATGGGTTCGCCCGGTTCGACCGAGCCTGTGCGGTGGCCCAGCACCACCGAACTCACTCCGAACTGGCCTAGAGCCTGCTCGGCGATCTCGTTCAGTACTCCGGGGAGTCTTTCCTCCCAAGCGTCGAACTCTAGCCTCTCGACAGCCACTCCATGGTCCTCCCCTCGAGTGAGTCCTACGAAGGAGACTACGCTGCCGCAGCCATCCGTAGCGAGCATCTCCCGCAGTTCCTCGGGGTCGAGTCGCTCGGACTCGATGAGTACTCTTACGCGAGTCATGCAGAGCCATCGGGGTGCTGCGCTTGAACGCAACGGACACGACCCAACCGTTCAAGCGGAGGGCCTGAAGTCGAAGTAACATGAGCAGTGAGCCAGTCCACATACTAGGTGCAGGTCTCTCGGGCCTCGCTGCGGCTACCTATCTCGCGAATGCGGGACTTGAGGTGCATGTACACGAAATTCGATCAGATAGTGGGGCTCGCTTCGACGGTGATTTCCAAGGCATAGAGAACTGGACCAGTGACTCCGACTTCTTCGATGAGATACGAGAATGGGGCTTCGACCCAGAGGAGTTCAAGTCTGATGCGTTCGATGTGATTGATCTCGTCCACCCTGACGACGAAATAACTCAACCTCGAACATCAGGACTCGCTTTTCGTGTAGTAGAGCGTGGGACTGCTGAACATTGCATCGACCAGGGCTTCAAGCGGATGGCACTCGATGCGGGTGCAGAAATCCACTACGATACCCGTAGAGACCCCAATGACTGTCATATCATCGCCGCCGGCCCGAAGGAGTCCAGTGCAGTGGCATTCGGGGAGATTTTTCACACCGACCATCCCAATCACGTCACCTTCCAGCTGAATGACAAACTGGCCCCAGGGGCCTATTCCTATCTCATCATCATCGATGGCATAGGTCTGATTTGCACCTGTCTGTGGCGCCAACAAAAGAAAACTTCGCGCTACCTCAACGAGACCATCGCATGGTACGAACAGCACTACAACCTGAATCGAAGACCGATTAAGAGGGTCGGTGGAAAGGGTGACTTCTCGCTGCCTGACAAGTACGTACACGAGGGTCGCTACTATGTCGGTGAGGCAGGGGGCCTACAGGACTTCATGTGGGGCTTCGGGATGCGTTACGCGGTTACTAGCGGCGTTATGGCCGCCAAGGCTGTCCTAGGTGAGTGTGACTACGAGAGCGAGGTGAGGGGGCGTCTCGTTCCCCTTGTCAGGGCTAGCGCCGTCAACCGTTTCCTGATGAACAGAGTTGGCAATCGAGGTTTCAAGATGGTAGCCAACCACTGGATGCGCGACCAGCGCAAGAAGGGAGACGGTCTCGTGTTCATGCGCTGGGTGTACAAGCCTGGACTAATTCGGAGAATGCTGTGGCCAGTAGTCAGGCTCGGTATGTTGAGGCGTAAACGGCTCGCAGACGGCAGGATGGTTAGTCGCATGCCATTTAGGAAGGCGCTTTCTAGAGATGTCTGGGAACCAAGTGCCAGAGGCGAAGAAATTGCAGAACATTGGGACCTCGTTCGCAAGGGCGGGGGGAAGACGTCTTTTGTCGAGAACGACGCCTAAAGGCGTCCCTCTAACTCCGTTTGATTGATATGGCGTCCCTCTGTGGCGTTAGCATGACCTCTTGGCCCAAAATGGAGCCGATGACGAACAACTTGGTGAACTACGGAGTGACGGACAACGGGATAGCTGTCATTGAGCTGTGCTCGGATTCAGCTGGAGAACCCCTCACAAAGGGAAAGACTCCCGTGAACACCTACACCCACTCGATGATGTGTGACATCGATGAAGCTGTGCTTAAGGCTCGCTTCGACGATGATGTCACCGTGATTATGCTGACTGGACACGGCGAGAAGTTCTTCTCGGCTGGAGCCAGTATCAGCATGCTGGACTCTGTCAGTCCCGGCTTCAAGTACTTCTTCTGCCTCCATGCCAATGAAACTCTAAGCAGGCTAGAGCAGACACCCAAGCTCGTAATCGCCGCCCTCAATGGACACGCCGTCGGAGGTGGCCTTGAGATCGCCATGGCAGCCGACATTCGAATTGGACGCAAGGACTCGGGGCAGGTGGGTTTGCCCGAAGTATCCCTAGGTGTTCTCGCCGGCACCGGCGGGACTGCCAGACTGTCTCGCCTAGTCGGCAAGGCGAAAGCGATGGAGATTATGGTTACAGGGCGCAAGTTCTCGTACGAAGAAGCCAAAGAAATGGCCCTAGTTCATGACGTCTGGTCCGGCAGTCTCGATGAGTTCCGTCAAGACACTCTTGACTACGCTGGACAATTCACTTTACCATATGCAGCTAGCAAAGCCATCGGGAACATCAAGCGCAGCGTCCAAAGTGGGATGGAGATACCTCTTGAGTACCATCTCGCCCTAGAGAGAGAATTGCAATCAGACTTGTTTCAGAGCGATGATGCCAAGAAAGGGATTGCGGCCTATGTCAACAGGGAAGTACCTGAATTCGATGGGAATTAGATGAACGCACTCTAAAGAGTGCGAATTTTGATACAGCGTTTGATATACCAGTTCTCGCTGCCGATATTGCATGTCAGACGCGGAGATTGTCAAGGACTATACTCAGAACTTCGAGGCGTGGATTCACGACTTCAGCGAGTGGCAGACCAGAATAGGCTTCGACCCCTCATGGCTCGGCGACTACCGCTTCGACATCAAGTTCGATTGGGATACAGCTGGCAGCCAAATTGAGTTCGGTGACTTCGTAGGTAAACCAAAGTGGGATCGCAGGATGCAGATTCCCCAGCAAACCATTCGCGATGCGATTATCAATATGGTCAGTGTTCAGGGTGATACTGAATTCGCCTCAGTTGAGCAGCAAAACCACCTGCTCGCCTCAGCTCCGACTGAATACGACCGTAAGTCTGCTCTAAGAATCATGTGCGAGGAGCAGCGACACGGCTGGCAGATGGCCTACCTATTATGCACATTCTTCGGCGAGCAGGGGATACGCGAAGCTGCCAAACTGCTCGAGAGAAACGCTCAGGAAGGAACGAGAATACTGGGCTCTTTCAACGAGCCGATTGACCACTGGCTCGACTTCTTCATGTTCACCCACTTCATTGATCGTGACGGCAAGTACCAACTCAAGATGCTCAGTACCTCATCGTTCAAACCGCTGGCTGCGAGCATGGGGCCAATGCTGAAGGAGGAGTCTTTTCATCTCGGAACCGGAGCCAATGGCCTGCGTCGGATAGTGAAGCAGGGTGTCATCCCATGTGACCTCATTCAGAAATATGTCAACAAGTGGGTGAGCACTGGACTCGATTTGTTCGGGACCGATGACTCGGCGAGCGCCCAGTGGGCATATGTCTACGGAGTCAAGGGCCGCTACGATGAGCGTGAGGCACAGGAGGATGCGGACAGGGAGCACCTGAACGAAGCTAGTAGAGAGTTATACTTCCAAGAACTTCGAGATGAGATGCGGAGAATCAGCAAAGTTCGCAAGGATGGAGAGCCGGAACTCTACATCCCCTCTGACAAGTTTGAGCGGGGCATAGGTAGGTTCGCCGGCAAGCGTTACACCGTACACGGCGAGGAATTTGAAGGAGATGATGAATCTTGGGAGGATTACCTCTCGTCAGTCCTCCCATCAGACGAGGACGAGGATCAGTTAGTAAACGAGTACATGCAACAAGAATGGATTCAATATCGAGAATGGAAGGGAGACTGACTCGGCCGGGGGCCTTGATGTGCAGCATGTCGCGCTGATATCATTTGACAAGGAGCGGTGCGGACCGTTCTTCGAAAGACTGACTGAATACTTCCACCAACACCACCACTCCGCAGAGGGCGATGCAGAGGGTTACGAGGAACTGCTGTACATGGTCCGCAGACCGTACACTCCCGAAATGCTCGACATGATTGATTCATGGATGGGTCTAACAGAACGTGACTGGCGCGAGGAGACTCAGAGAGAGGTTATGTTGGCGTTGTATGCCATTAGGTATCCTGACACGCTCCTGATAGAGAGCTTTACCGAGACGGCTAGGTCAGATCTGCGCAGACTGTCCGCATACCTCCACTTCACCAACCATACCTACGCAATCTGGGACGAAGATACTCGCAAGGGACTGGTCAAGCTCGGAATTGAAATCCCTGCGACTGAATCAGCTAATCCATTCATCTACGGCGCCTATGTGAGTGCCATCGAGTTACTGAAGGACGTCGCTCCATTCACTTGCTTCCTAGAGCACGATGTGCCACGCCAGCGGCTATTCCAAGCCGCGCTTGCAGCCTATGGCAGGGAGTAATAGGATGGAAGTCCGAAGCGTCGCCGTCATCGGCGCTGGGACTATGGGTGCTGGAATAGCTCAAGTTTGCGCCCAGACCGGTTGGGAGACCCGTTTGTACGACGCGTTTCCAAAGAGCCTTTACTTGGCGATGACTGTAATCGAGGCTTTCTGGGAGGTAGGAATCGAGCGAGGCAAGAACACATCTGATCAGATGGCTGAATGGTTGGGAAACCTGAGAGTTGTCAATGACTTGACTGAAGCGGTCGAAGGCGCCGACCTCATCATTGAGGCAGTTCCAGAAAGTATGCAGTTGAAGCAGGATATCTTTGCCGAGTTGGAGCGCCTAGCACCGAGTCACGCAATCCTCGCGACCAACACCTCAGGACTACCAATCTCAGAGATAGCACAATCGACGGGATGCCCTGATAGGATCATCGGGATGCACTTCTTCAATCCAGTTCCACTGATGAGTCTGCTCGAACTGGTTCGCCACGATGCTGTCTCCGAGGAGACTATCGCAGCCGCGCAATCAATCGGTTCTGCGATGGGAAAAACAACTATCCTAGTGCGCGATGTACCTGGTTTTGCGACTAGTCGGCTCGGTGTCGTTCTTGGCAATGAGGCCTTTCGCATGCTGGCCGAAGGAGTTGCCTCTGCAACCGATATCGACAACGCGATGCGCCTAGGCTATCGGCATCCGATGGGGCCATTGGAGCTTAGCGACCTCGTGGGTTTGGATGTACGACGTGACATACTCAACAACCTCGCCGATGCCTTCGATGACGAGAGTTACAGGCCGCACCCTTTGCTTGACCAACTGGTGGAGGCTGGTGACCTTGGAAAGAAGACAGGGAAGGGAATCTACGACTGGACCAGCGGAGAGAAGGTTGAGCGATGAAGAATCTCGTACGTGCGATTGGTGCGGACACCGGGAGTTGAACCCGGGTTAGCAGGTTGGGAACCTACTGTCATAACCACTAGACCATGTCCGCTTGCATCATTCTGTAGTGTAGCCAATGGTGGCACTGTCGCCATCTATCGACATGACGTACAGTGATGTGAGGTTGACTCCAGAGTTGCCCATACCCCTTGTGAAAGCAGCCAGAGAACCGGGCTTGTGATCCAACTTGGCTGACTTCAGATCCGCTACTGAGTAATCGGCACCCATGCCATCAAGCGCCGCAGAGGTAGCATCTGCATTGTCGGTCAGAATCGCAGCAGATGCGGATTCCCCAGATATTGCTACGATAGCCAGTATGTTGACATCTTTCGAAGCGATAGTCTCGCAGAGCTCGGCTAGAGACCCGGGTTCATCACTCATGTTGATTCTGAATTCTTTCATGAAATGGAGTCATGGGCATCACATATTGAATCTGTCGAAGACGTTTCTGTGGGTGATTTGGGGTATCTGGAACAATCGAATGGTACGAGTGCCGGGATTTGAACCCGGGTTCAGGCGTTGGCAACGCCCGGTGATAACCACTACACTACACTCGTGTGGAATCTGGGAAACTAGAATCGCTTTTCTAAGCGTCGGTTTGTCTCAATCCAGCATTAGGAGCCGCTGCTTGATTTCTTCGAGAGTTTTTCTGTAGAAAGCCTCACCCCGGCCCACCGGGTCCTCAAGCCCCCAATCGTCGTCCATCGATAGGGCCGGACATTCGACGCCACAGCCCATACTGATTATCCGATCAAAACCTGTGATGGAAATATCATCGATTGATTTGGGGTACTGCCCGCTCATTTCTATGCCAACCTCTCCGGTCACCTTGATCGCGTCTTGGGCCACTGCAGAACCGGGTCTCGTTCCAGCGGATTGAGCCTCATGTCCCATGTGCTTGGCTACAGCCTCGGCCATCTGACTGCGGCAGGTGTTGCCGACACAGACAAACAGCAGTCGCATGGTAACCCTGTGCGGTCCAGATTTAATGAACTAAACCGCAATATTCGCAATACGAAGTCTGAGAAGGCCTGAACAGAATTCAAGTATACCTCATGCCGCGAGCATGACATGACAGATTCACCAATCAGCCATCATGTGGGAGGTTCAGAAGAGAAGGCTGCCGAAGATGGTGGCTCTCTTGAGCAGAAAGCGCAGATGGAGCAGGCCTACCAACAGATGCAACGCAAGTTGAGAATA
Organism: Marine Group II euryarchaeote MED-G34; assembly: GCA_002457605.1. Taxonomy (GTDB): domain Archaea; phylum Thermoplasmatota; class Poseidoniia; order Poseidoniales; family Thalassarchaeaceae; genus Thalassarchaeum. The sequence continues at coordinate 8,419 of NTJT01000006.1, forward strand.
ACCAAACTAGATGAGGATATCAAGCACAAGGTCATGGTGCTATCTGGCAAGGGAGGTGTGGGCAAGTCCACCGTCGCAACGGGGCTCGCATTGTGCCTCGCGCGTAGAGGCATGAGAGTCGGTTTGATGGACATCGACATCACCGGCCCTAATGTGCCAAAGATGCTTGGCATAGAGGCAGCTGAGCTGAATGTCGAAGACGGTCAGATACATCCCGCACCTGGGCCTCACGGGCTGAAGGTAATCTCGATGGCTTTCCTGCTCGAGGATCCTGACAAGCCGGTCATATGGAGGGGGCCAATCAAGCTCGGGGCTATTCAGCAGTTCATTGGTGACGTAGCTTGGGGTGAGCTCGACGCCCTCATCATCGACTTCCCTCCTGGAACCAGCGACGAGCCCCTTACAGTCAGTCAGAATCTACCAGGAATTGACGGCGTGGTAATCGTCACTACACCTCAGGAGGTGGCGCTGCTCGATAGTCGCAAGTCGATCAACTTCGCCAAGACGCTGTCTGTCCCTGTGCTGGGCGTGGTCGAGAACATGAGTGGTTACACTATCCGAGGCACAGCCGAGCCTAGCACCGAGGTCTCAGTAATGGGTCCAGCAGGCGTACCTGTGCAGGCGTTGGCTGATGAAGCAGGTGACTGGTCGCTGACTCTGGATGTCTTCAAGTCCGGAGGTGGTGCCTCCGCTGCCACAGAACTGGATGTGCCATTCCTCGGCTCCCTGCCTTTCGATCCTGGGATAGTTAGAGGGGGCGATGATGGGGTACATCGGATTATTGCTGAGCCCGACGGCGATACAGCGAGCTCGTTCGACTCAATAGTGGACAACATTCTGACCACCCTCGAAGAGGGCTCCGGGCCTCAGGTGCGCATTACTTGACGGAGCCTCTCGCAGAGGGGTCGATTTGATGGCGCGCTCACGACCCGAAAAGGATAGGCATGGCAGCGGGCACTGGCATCTACATCACCTGGGTCACAGGTGCAATCATACTCAGCATAGCGATGATGCCATTGTTCAAGCCGAAGTATGCGAAACTCAGTCTTGACGGTTTCATCGACATGTTCAGGCGCTACTGGGCGCATATGATTGTGGTCTTCTCGGTCTATCTCTGGAAGGATTTACTGGATGGCATGGACAGGACCCTGATGGCCAACACCCAGATCGATATGACTCCCTATGTGTATGCCGTAGAGGGTGACATCGTGCTGTGGGTACAGCAGGGGCTCCGTAACGCGTTCCTCGACGAAGCTCTCACTCACTTCTACGTCATGGGCTTCATGACCGCCACCTTCGCCTCCTTCCTGTATCCGATATACTTCGATGACAGGCACATGGCTGACAGGGTGTCGCTGTCGATGTTCTGGGTCTACGTCATAGCCATCCCATTCTACCTGTTCTTCAACGTAGGAGTGACCGGGGGCCATATTCCGGCTATGCAGACCATCGCCTACGACCTGACTCCCGAGATCAATAACTGGTTCACCCGCATAGATCCGTTCTCAAACGGAATGCCCAGCCTGCACATTGGGCTACCATTCGCAATCTGGCTGACCATGCAAAGATGGGACGATGACGGCAGGTGGGAGAAGTACCGCAACTTCCTGATGGCATTCACAATGTTGACTGCTTTCGCCATCATCTACCTCGGCATTCACTGGATAGTAGACATCATCGGTGGCATGGCGGTAGGCATCATAGCAGTCCAGATGACTTCTAGGACCAATCAACCATTATGGAATGTTGCAGATGAGCGTTTATTCAGTCGCAGGCTGGCGCGCGCTATCGCAGATCCGAGTAAGTCAATCCAAGGTACAGTCAGCAGCATTGTCTCTGTGTTCAGACCATTTAGGGAGCCGAGCAGGAAGCAGACCAGTGCGATAATCGCAGCACTACTCCTCTCCACTGGCTTAGTGTTGCTATGGGATGCCACGCATCAGGACTTTCCTGTCGAAGGAGTGGAGTGGCCGACGTCGGCTGCCGGCTCTGATGGGTGGCTGGTTTCGGTCGAGGAGGACCCTGAATCTATGGGTGTCTCGATAAGTGTCTGGAATGTGAGTGCCGAGCAAGGCAGTATATTATCGGGCGAGCCATGGGATTTTTCACCAGCCGTCGTCATCTCGGGCTCCTCTCTGGTGCTTCACGACTCGCATAGGTTGGATTACTACAATCTTGAGTCAGTCAGCGCCGAGTTCACTCCGAAGTTCAGTCGCAACGAGAGTGAAGTGTTGCTCGATGTAGCCATAGCCGAGTCGGCGACAGGTCAACCTCTGCTGATAATGGTCCACGAAGGTTATCTGGAGGTCGTGGATGACAATCAGGTACCTGTCACCACAATAGTATCTGAGGGGGCATTTTCAATCGTAGCCGCATCCGAGCAGTTGGTGGCGTGGGCTGTTGGAGCATCAACCTCGCCTACTGTGAACGTGACTTCGATTTCAGGTAGCATCTCCATCAGACTAACTCTGGATGTGACGGCCTCCGAAGATGAGGATGATTACTTGGAGGAGATCTCCGGCATCGCAGTAAACTACAGTGAAGCGGAGATTATCGACATCGACATGGATCCGTCTTGGGTTGTCGCGGTAGTCGATGTCGGCCCAGTCAACCGAACTATTCTGGTGAACATACTGACCGGGGAGCAGACTTTGCTCTCCAACCCGATTTGGCAGTCATCGTCTGCAAGCGTCGCTCACGGACGCGTTGCATTCCTCCAGATACCGTCTTGGGATCCGTCGCTGGACCCTGAAGAAGTGGCAACAGCCAATGACGTCTACTTACATGACATCGGGGCGAACACTACTCTGGCGATAACCCACGACGACGACGTCGATCAGTTGGACCCCCAAGTGCTACTGGAGGACGTAGCTTGGGTCGAGGTTGACTCTGACGGGACATCTTCTCTCAAGGTGTATTCAGGAGAGACTTTTCAGCCATACTCATCAGTGATTCTGCAAGCAGCAATCCTGATGTTGATACCACTATTATTCCTGTGGGCGTACCAAGCCGCCTCAGAACGCCGAAACTGATTCCTCAGTGAGTCGAAACATCTCGTCGAGGCTACTTCTCGCTCTCTCAATGACATCTGCATCGAGTTCGATGACCTGCTCGGGACGAGGGTTTCTGAGTGCCTGTAGAATGTCCTCGAGCTGGGTCGTCTTCATGTGAGGGCACATCACACATGCTCCTATCAGATTTAGATCATCATCAGACTCTGCCATCACCCTATCAGCAGTACCACACTCAGTGATTAGCATCAGATCCTTTTTTCCCTCCGAGGCTAGGCGTAGTGCCTCGTTCATCAGCACCTCACTGCTGCCGACGAAATCACTCTCCTCTATTACTTCGGCATCACACTCAGGATGACTGAGTACCTTCAGATCGATGCCGACCGCAGCAGTGCGTCTCCTCCAGTTACGAATCTTATCGCCTGTGAATGCAGCGTGCACCTCGCACTCTCCATCGAACACAATTACTTCCTTCTTTCCTACCAAGTGGTTCTGCAGATGCTTACCCATGAAACGGTCAGGGACGAAGATTAGACTGTCACCCGGAAGCATCTCACAGATTCTCATGTAATTGCTGCTGGTTACGCAGACATCGCACTCGGCCTTGACCTCAGCACTGGTGTTGATGTAGCACACGACGGGGACTCCAGGATGTTTCCGCTTGAGGTCGCGGATGTCCTGAGCGGTGATACCATCGCTCAAAGAGCAGCCTGCCTCGGGAGACGGATGGAGCACAAGTTTGTGCGGGCTCACTATCTTAGCAGTCTCGGCCATGAAACGAACGCTGGAGAACAAGATAGCCTGCTGAGGGGCGTCCCGGGCCTCCTTTGAAAGTGCGTAACTGTCAGCCACCGAGTCGGCTACGCCGTAAGTGATGTCCGGGGTCTGATAGGAGTGAGCAATTAGGAAAACGTCGTTCTCCCGCTTCAGATCGTTAATCTCCAGAGTGAGCGGTGCAATCGCTCTGCAAGTATCCAGACTCCACCTCACTGGCTGCTTAATGGCACTTTGCAGACGTATTGCCTCCATCTCAATTTCAAATTCTGAGTAAGAACCTGGAATCAGGCTGCCACGTGGCATCGGAGCGGACGGAAGCTCGATTGTCATGTCTCCCGGACCTTCGTTGATGTGCAACCGCTTTCAAGGCATCTCATCTCGGAGTTGCATGGGCACCGCCACCATACCGATGTGGGAACCTTCCGAAGTGCTTCATGAGGGTGCAGAGGCTACTGTCACAGCTGGTACCTGGATGGGTAAGCCAGCAGTCCTGAAAATGCGTAGACCTCGAGGCTACAGGCACCCCGATTTAGACCGCAGGCTGACACGCCAACGTCTTTCAGTGGAAGCCCGAGTTCTTGGGAGACTGCACCTCATTGGATTTCCCTCGCCCTCCCTGTACGATTTAGATGTCGAGGGAGGCTGGATGCTGCTCTCTCGCATGGACGGCAGACCTCTATGCGATGCCCTCAGGGACGGTTCAGCAGATCTCGCCACGGTCAAGTCCACCGGGGCGCTAATCAGAAGGTTGCATGAGGAAGGTTTCTCCCACGGAGACATGACTACGCACAACATACTAGTCGATGCCTCGGGCTCCCTGAGTCTGATTGACTTCGGCCTCGCTAAGATTTCACCGGAACTCGAGCACATGGGACTGGATCTGCAAGTCCTCAACGAATGTCTGACGGCTAGTCACTCCGAGTTTGAGGGTGCTGTGGAGGCAATGGTAGATGGTTACCTCAGAGACGGAGGGAGCGAATTTGGAAGTGATGTCATCTCTAGGTTCGACGCTATCAGGAGCAGGGTCAGGTATCATGGATAGGCGATGTGATGAGAATACTGTTCGCAACCAGCAATCTCAACAAAGTGAAGGAGGCGTCCGTAGTACTGGAACTATCCGGCCATCGCGTCGAGCAATTGCTGGTCGATGGTGCCCCTCCTGACTTCAAGGAGCCGAAGGAACTCGGCCTAGAAGCTGTGGCCGAGGCCAAGATCGAGCAGGCGCTCAAACTGATACACGGCACCGAGTTCGAGGGATCTGCAATAATGGTCGAGGATTCTGGGGTCTTCCTCGATGCCTTCGAGAACTGGCCGGGAGCTGCATCATCTGATGTCGAGAGGGAAATCGGTCTGGAAGGATTGCTCGGGATGTTGACCGACAATCGACAGAGGGGCGCCGAGTATAGGGCCGTCGTCATTGTATCCGATGGAGTCATGACGTGGAACAGTACAGGTGTTTGCAGAGGTATTATCTCCGAGAAAATTAGAGGAGAACAAGGGTTTGGATACGACCCCATCTTCATCCCTGACGAGGGTGACGGGCGTACCTTTGGAGAGTGGGGAGAGGGCAAAAGAAGCGGAATCACACACAGAGCAAGGGCGATGAACCGTCTCGCGGACCTCCTCAACTCCCCGTCAAGGTGAAGGCGGAGCGCTCTCCGTGACAGGCCGATAGGCATGGTCTCACTGACTCGTATGGTCCTCTGGGCGGCGGTTCTGCTAGGTATTCCACTGTTTCTAATCCTACAGGGTGAGGCGACCATGATTACTAGAGTCGCAGGTGGTACGATACTACTTGCTCTGGTATCGATTCTGATGTTCTCAGGCCGTTCTCCTGTGCCTAAGCCACCTAAAGCCGAGATTGTGGTTGTAGAGGAGCCACAGGCCGAATTCGACCTACCTGAGCCCGTGCTTGAGCTTGAGGGAGCAAGCGAGCGGCGCGAAGATAAGATCAAGCGGAGTAGGGGGAAAGTGGCACAACCCGTTGCTGAGATGATGTCGTCACCTATTCCTATGCCGCCACCAGTCTCGGTGAATGAAGGTGAAGGGGTGCCACCTCTACCTATTCCTCCTGTCCCAGGTGATGGCACCGTTGTGGCATCGAGATACGTGGCCGAATCGGACCCACAATCAGGAGAAGAGGCAGAAGTCGAGGCGTACGTCAGTGACAGGAGGGTCAAGCGAGCCGAGATACGTTCCAAACTAGTTAGGAAGCGTAGGATGGACTTAGCAGAGAGGAGGGCGTCCAAGGCGAGGGCCTGGTCAGCTGTTGAAGACGGTGAGGATCTCGCTGCTCTGCTGAAGGACCCAAATCATGGGCTGACTGTGCTTGAGGAACCCGAAGAAGCAGATACTAGCAAACCACAGGGCGTTTCCTACATACGAATCGATGATGAGCGTATCCTGAAAGTCAAACTGCCTCTGGAAATACCGACAAAGAAGACACCAACACTGGCTCCTCCGGAGGTGTCTGAGATGCCTTTGCCCCCTCCTGAGAGCATGCCTCCTCCTCCTGGAATGCCGCCAATGCCCCCTCCTCCTGGAATGCCGCCAATGCCTCCACCAGTCACACGCGAAGAGAATTAGTCGGGTAACTGAAAATTGAAGCGGGAGGGGGCTGTGGACATCGCATGAGTGGAGTACTGCTTACTGAAGACATCACTGTTGACGGATGTAGTCCCTCCGGTGGAGTCGTGGCCGTCTGGACATTGAACCGCCCCGAGAAGCTCAATGCTCTGAATCGCGACTCACATTTGGCGATTAAGGAACAGTGCGTACGGGTCGAGTCAGACGACGCGGTCAGGGCCGTGGTCATCCGAGGCGCCGCCCCGCCAACGCCTGAGGAAGGGAAGCGGGCCAAACCGGCAGCCTTCGCTGCGGGTGCAGATATCTCCGAGTTCGCAGGTAAGAACTCGGACGATGTACGTGAATTCTTCGCGAACAATGCTTGGGAGGCGGTCTGGGGTCTTTCCAAGCCAACCATCGCCATGGTAGACGGTTTCGCATTAGGCGGGGGCACTGAACTCGCTCTGGCCTGCGACCTGAGAGTCGCCTCTACTCGGGCCAAATTCGGGCAGCCAGAAATTAATCTCGGACTGATACCAGGCGGAGGTGGGACTCAACGCCTATGCAGGCTGCTGGGATACGGCAAAGCGATGGAAATGACTCTGACCGGAGATATGGTAGAGGCAGAGGAGGCCTTGAGCATTGGTCTGGTTAACAAGGTAGTCGAACCTGAAGAACTCGAAGTAGAGACGTTTGCGCTAGCCGAGAATATAGCTAGGAAGTCGCCTTACACCGTCAGGGTCGCGAAGCGTGCCGTTCGTGCTGCTCTAGATCTTCCGTTCACAGAAGGAATTCTCACCGAGCGTTCGGAGTTCGTGGCTCTGTTCGACACCGAGGACAAGGAAATCGGAGTGTCGGCCTTCCTCAAGCGAGAGGATGCAGAATGGGTCGGCAGATAGCCTAGGCCCAGTAAGCGTCATGTCCAAGGAACTCTCACCACAGACCATGACGGGGCGCGTGTTGGTGCTATGCGGCCCACCCGGCTCAGGTAAGGGTGTAGTGGCACGAAAAGCATCCGAGCGAGGGATGAGTATCCTATCACTGGGTGACATCGTACGCTCTGAGATGGCCTTGAAGGGTTTGCCTGAGACTCCAGAGAACGTAGGCAAGACTGCTCTCTCGATGCGCGAGGAGCATGGTGAGGAGATTGTTGTTGAGAGGCTGATTCCGAGTTTGATGAGCACCTTGGAGGTGTCAGATGTTCTCATTGATGGGATGCGCCAACCCGAAGAGATGGATCGGTTGAGAGAACATATCGATGATATCACGGTGGTCGCGATGTCAGCGTCGCCTCAATCGAGATTAGAATGGCTCGAAGGGCGCGGGCGCGGAGAGGATGGTGGCGGAGCGGAGTTCGCCGAACGCGAGGAGCGTGAATGGGGATGGGGGCTTGAGATACTGATGGATCAGGCTCACGCTATTATCCTCAACGAAGGTTCTCTCGAGGAGCTTGAGGAGAGGTCCGACATGATACTTGAAACGCTGGGATTCTAATTACTCGAACGAATCACCTATCTTTCTAACTGGATCGCCGATACTAGTATCGAGGACGAGCCAACCGGATTCGTCAGCCTTTTCCAGCATCTCCTCTTGAATCGCCCTGATACGGTCAAGATTGTTCAGATAGTGGTCCAATCCACGGTCATTGTGCTTCTCTCTCATCCTGATGAACTGGCGATGGGTGTCTTCATCCTCTACGTGTAGCAGCACTCCACTGGCGATCCCTCCCGATTTCCTCCAACCTTCGAGAATACCACTGCCTGGGATGATATGGACACCTTCCAAGAGTAGGTCAGAGCGTTTTGAAATTGCTCTATTCACAACCGCCCGAATAGCCTCAGAGAGAACTACTACGGTCTCGTGCCAATCCTCGATGGCCCCGCTTCCCGCAGGTTCGAAGGAAGAACGATGCAGAGCAGGTGCCTGCTCGGAACTGAACTGAGTCCTCAGGGCCTCTCGGATGGTATCGGTGGATGCGCTCTTGGAGAATCCCAGAGATGATGATGCTCTGGCAGAGATAGTCGACTTGCCGACACCGCTGCTGCCGGTGATGACCAGTAGTCGGGGTCTACTCATATTGGCCCTCAACGTTGGATTGCCTTAATCTCAAGGTACTCCTCAAGCCCGTGAACTCCGAGCTCGCGACCGTTCCCAGAGAGCTTGTAGCCACCGAATGGCGCTGAGACGTTGAACAAACCTCCGTTGATGCTTACCTGCCCGGTTCGCATCCGACGGGCGACCCGCATGGCCCGTTCAGCATCGCCCGACCAGACACCTCCAGAGAGTCCATACTCGGAGTCGTTGGCCAGCAAGATTGCCTCGTCCTCATCTGAGTAGGTGGTGATAGAGAGGACGGGTCCGAATATCTCCTCTCGGAAGATAGTCATCTCAGGAGTCACGTCGGCAAACACGGTGGGTCTGACAAAGAAGCCTGAATCCAGCCCCTCTGGCATACCCTGACCCCCAACAATCAGAGTAGCCCCCTCCTCGATTCCACTGGCAATGAACGAGGCAACGCTCTGTTGCTGTCGCTTTGACACCATAGGGCCGCAACGTATCGTTTCGTCGAGCGGGTCACCAACGGTGTACTTGGTCATCTTGTTAGAAATAATCTCAATCACCTCATCGCGTTTGGACTCAGGGATGAGTAGTCTCGTCAGCGCCGAGCACTCCTGTCCAGAATTGCTGAAGCAGGAATAGATTGCAGAGGAGGATGCCTTGGTGATATCGGCGTCGTCGAGGATGATGTTGGCGCTCTTACCACCGAGCTCGAGGGTGACCCTCTTGACGCTGGGGGAGGCCAGTTCGCTGACCCTCACTCCCGCGCTAGTAGAACCAGTGAAGCTGACCATGTCGACATCAGGGTGGCTGCTCAGAACCTCGCCAATCTCCCTACCGTGTCCAGAAACTAGGTTGAACACCCCAGCAGGCAACCCAATGTCATGGATGATATCTGCGAGTGCGAAGGCGTTCAGTGGCGCCTCCTTGGACGGCTTGACCACCATGGTACAGCCAGCAGCGATAGCGGGAGCCACCTTACCGATAATCTGGTGAAGAGGGAAGTTCCAAGGAGTGATCATCGCGACCACTCCAATAGGCTCCTTGACCACAAGTGAGTTGCGGACCTCTTGCTCCCACTCGAATCCATCTAGAATCTTCGCATATGAGCGAGAGACCACTTTCGGAGTTCCCACCATAGCCATCCTGCAGTAATTGATGGGAGTGCCGACCTCGGCCGTAATCAATTGAGATAGTTCCTCAGTCTGCTCCTTTATGGCTGCGGAAAGTCTGTTTAGGAACTCTGCACGCTCTTCTACCGGAGTCTGTGACCAAGAAGGGAAAGCGGAGTGCGCTGCGGCCACCGCGGCATCCACGTCTGCGGCCGAACCAACCGGTACCGAACCAATCAATTCCTCACTAGCTGGATTGGTCACTTCAATCGTGCCTTCGCCGAGAGGTTTGACCCACTGACCGGCGATATACAACTCCTCGCGCGTCTGCACGTCCGTTCGACTGCGTGTCGTCTTATGAGATTCATGCAATTCAATAACTGGGATGTTCTCAGGAATATGTGACTAGACGACTCATCGTGATGCGACATGCCGAAAGTAGTAGCGAGCACCGAGGCCTCCTAGATCATGACAGGACCCTGAACACTCAAGGCCAGAGAGATGCTTGTCTCATAGGTGATGCTCTGGCCGAGCGTGGGTGGCTGCCGCAACTGGTTCTAGTGAGCAGTTCCACACGCACTTTGGAGACTATGGAGGGAATGGCGCAACACATGGAAGGTGTGAGGGCAGAGGTAAGGCCTGAAATCTACCATGCTGGAATAAGCACACTGCTGACCCAATTAGAAGGAATACTGGATGAAGGCACAACGATGATTCTTGGACACAATCCCGGTTCGGAGGTGCTGATTAACCATCTTACTGGAGAGTGGCACACGATGCCTCCAGCGGCGGCTGCGTTACTATCCGAGTCCGGAGGGGACTGGTTGATTGAAGGCATAATACGCCCTAGGGAAATAAACTAGAGGAATTCAATCAGTAGGATGCTAACGGCTTCCATACTCTCACCACTCGGTATCTGATTTCCGCAAGGAAATCGCGAAGACTGTGATCCCGACAATCAGCAAGAGGCCCACGGACACAAAAACGAGGGTTGTCGAATTGTCACTGAACCAGTTACCCCCTCCTCCACCTGCGCCCAACTTCTCAAGTTCGAGGATGTGAGTCTGTTCGATAGTCGGCGTAGTGGACAAGTAGGTATCTGTAGCTCGTATTTGGATGGTAATGTTGCCCTCCGGCAGACTCGCCCGGGCATCGAACTGCAAAGTGTAGACGCCGTCACCTGATACTCGATCTCCACCGGTGCCGTCGTCGACCATTAACAGCCAGATTTCGGAGCTGCCAATTGGAGCCAGCCTTCCTATCTTGGCCTGCACTGACGAGATTCCGTCCGGGTCATCGATACTTGCTTCGAGAGAATGAGAGATGGGGTCGCCACTGTGTGGAACATGAATCTCCTCAGCTGTCTCTCCGGATCTGAGCAAACTTACCGAGGTAACTGATGGTGCCTCGTTCTCGATGGTTAGCATCGGCGCATCCACCGGGAAGCCGTTGAGATGAGTGTGGACAGCCATCACGGTCTCGCCATCACCGTCTGTGATTCTGACTGGGATGGAACGTTCACCGGGAGAAATCCCATCTGGTACTATGAAATTTCCACTCCACACTCCATCTGACTCTGAAAGTGCGCTGAGCGCGCCTCCTGCACTCAGTAGATCAATACCAACTGAGTCAATGCCATGCCCGTCCAGCGCGGTGATACTGACATCGACTGTCTCGCCTCGCCTAGCGGTATCAGGCATGAAATCTAATGAAATCATCCTCGGCGCGGCATTGATGATCTCGATGGATGTCTGCTCCTCAACTGTGACCCAGAAGTCCTCAATGAATACTGATGAGTTCATCATTCCATGTTTGAGGCCATCGTAGGTAATCAGCGCAGTCCAGATGTCATCGTGGATGGTGTGGTCGCCCTGTAGACCAGAGTCAGAGAGTTCGATAGTGCCAAGTCCTAACTCCGACAGGTCGATGGTGACAACTGTGACATCTGTATCGAAGTCGTATACTAGGGCCTCTAAGTGGGCTGAGTCTCCCTCTGTAAGCAGCCTACCTTCACGGAAGCCTATCGATACCAGTGAAGGTGGGGTGTTCTCTTCCTCGGAAACTACTGAGGGCGACAGCACTCTGTCAACAAGTTGGTGCTCGACGAAGGCAATGCTGTCACCCGAGTCATTCTGACCAATTTCGATCTCCACCCACCGGTGAACCTCGTTGAGCAGGCCTGCGAGAGGCCCCTCATTGACGATACTGCCCGAAGCGTGGCTGTTCCCCCCATAGCCACCTAACCACTCGGCGACTTCGACTATGTGGCCATCCATCTCTCGCTCGACGATGGCCGTCACCTCAATACTCAGTATCATCGCGTCGTTACCAACCAGTGAGAAACGGTCACCGACGACGACGATCTCTGGTGAAGCGCCGGTCTCCCTAGAAATGTGGTTCTCGAACACGACCTCGGGTTTAGGGGGAACAGCCTGCATGATTATTGGAGAGACTTCTGGGTACTCGTTGGTGACCGTACCGTTGTCCTCTATGTACTGATAACGTATGGTGCGGTTTTCCCAGTCAGTCTGTGGGACGATGAACTCGTAAGTCAGGTTGTGCTCGGCCTCCCACTCTTCCGTGATTGGCCCAATCGGCGTAGCAGAGACGTTGAACCAGAACTCATTCTCAATTTTGTCGACCTCGAACATCGCCCCAGTCGCGTTCTCCTGCGTGCCGGAATCGACTATTCTCCGGATGAAACCGAAACTTCCCTCGGCATCGCCATCGTAAGTGCCATCGACTCGTATGGTCTCTGCGACGGTCTCACCGCCCTGGGTTTCAAAGTGGATGATTGGGATAGTGCCATTGACCTCGACCTCGAAGAGCTCGTCCTCGATGACGAAACCAAATTCCCCCCCTCCGAGAATCAGGAAGTGCTGCTCTTCCCTCGTGCCGTCCTCCCAGCGCTCGAGTATCCTGAACTCATCGAGGTCGAAGGAGAACTGCTCTCTGTCCGCTCCATTGAGGCGTAGAGTGGCGTTGGCCTCAATCTGTAAATGCTGTAGGCGTCTGCGATCGTCCTCATCCCAAGTCTCGTAGTAAAACGATGACAGTTGACCGAATCCTCCTCCGCTGCTGTTGTTATCGCCACCGCCGAAGGAGAGCCATCCTGTGCCATCAATGAGAAAGCGCTCAGTGAGTTCTCCCTCGTCCCATGAACGTAGTACGTAGACGTCATTGACCTGGACATCGGCTGAGAAGCCATTGCTTTCTCCGTTCTCACCCTCCTCGGTGGTGTTGAGGAAGAGTGAACCATTGCCGCTCATCTCGAAATCCTGTCGGAGAAGTTCAACACCGTCGTAGGTCTCGTTCAGCCAGATTCGGTCGAGATTGAGCTCGAGGACAAGTCCCTCGGTGCCGTTCATCGAATCCACAGTCAGGGTCCCGTTGCCCAGTTCGTTAGACTCGAGGATACTGTCTGTCCTCTTCTGCCAGCCCCGGCCCTCAAAGTCGATTCCATTGCCCTGCTCAGCACCCTCCATTGACCAAGTCGTCTCTCTGGTTATCTCGTGATCAGCCACGGGCTGATTCCAGTTGGTGATGGCGAGGTCCCTAGAGCAGGACGTCTCGCCGGTGACGACAGAAATTGAAATTGAGTCGCCGAACACAGGTTCGGTAGAGAGGGTGATGTCAACCTCCCCTCCGGCGCTCAGCACCGTGGTGTTGGATGTGTCAGCTATCTGCTCACCGTCCCTGTGATGCTGAACTTCAACGCTGAGGGCGGTCGGAGAACTACCATTGATGAATGGTGGATCGAAGACTACGAGGTAGCGGTGCAGGACGTCGTAGGTCATGTTCCATCCACCGTCCCAATGATCCTCGACGTCCCAGTCAACAAGTATCATGCAGGTCGTAGGCTCGTCGCCCTCTCCAACTACCATTGCAGCAGGGATGCTGAACAGGAGAATGGTTAGAACTGCAAGGGTCGCTATCGCGCGAGGCACGGAACGTGCCTCGACCTTCAAGATATGAACCAATGGGGGCGTTGTTACTCAGAACAGAGGCTCTTCGTAGTCGTCATCCTCTCCTGAACGCTCGCGCCACAGGGACACAGGGACGTCTTCGTAGATTCCAGCGTACGGGTCCTCTTCCTCACTGGAGTCCTCGTTCTCCTCCCATAGGCGAGCCAGTTCCTCAGCGTTGGACTTGAACTTCCAGTAGTGGATTCTCCACTCCCTGCCGTCCCACAGCGTTGTCTCCTCAGACTCAGTGGTTAGAAGGTCATAGTCCTGCAGTTGGTAGAACAGGTTGCGGTCGGTTGGCTCTAAGGCATTGTCAATGATACGGTTCGAGAAACCAAAGAACCCCAGCGCGTGCTCCGCTATCGATTCGGCTACAACAGTCTCCATGTCAATGTCGACCTTGTGCCGTATGGCCTGTGTGAGTTGTGCTAGCGTCAGACCCATCGCATACGCCCCCGGTGGCCTAATATGGAAGGCCGCGCTATTTCAACAGTCCTTCGCACAGCCTCGTTTTTCGCCATTCTACTCTCCGAAGTGGTTAATCTGCTCGCTACTTTCGCAATGCCATGGAAGGCCCCAATAGACTGAGGTTTCTAGGGCTAGAGGAGTCTGACTCAGGCCCTTGGGACGTGGTGATACTGCCGGTGCCATATGAGATGACGACGAGTTGGGGCGAGGGCACCGAGAAGGGACCCAAAGCTTGCATAGAAGCGAGTTCCCAAGTGGAGCTCTATGACTCGATACTTCCTCATGACTTGCCGTGCGGACTCAATATCCATACCGCTGAGGCCTGGGGCTCAGAAGCCGGCACCCTGTTAGAGCAGTTGGATTCGATTCGCGACTACGCTGTAAAGTGGCTCGACGGATCTCAGTTCCCAATCTTCCTCGGAGGTGAGCACGGCATCCTGCCTCCACTGATGCAAGCCGCCGCTGGACATCCTGAGATAGAAGGGGACCTAGGTCGTCTGACACTAGTACAGATCGATGCCCACGCCGACCTGAGAGACGAGTTGGGAGGAGAGCGCTTCTCGCACGGCACCGCTGTACGCCGGGCTCTCGATGAGGGTGTTGGAAGGGTATTACAGATTGGCACACGGACGTTGTCTCGTGAGGAGGCGACTTTTGCCGAGTCCGACGAGCGGGTCGAGACATGGTATGCCCGAGAATTCATGGGTGTATGTGATGGTCAAGCAGGATGGGCTGCGCTCATGGATAGGATTACTCAAATCGAGGGTCCCGTCTGGTTGACCTTCGATGTCGATGGACTAGACGGTTCGCTTGTTCCAGACACCGGCACTCCAGTTCCCGGAGGATTGAGTCATTGGGCCGCTGTTGAGATCATCGAGGGACTATTCGCAAGTGGTGCGGAGGTTATTGGGGCCGATGTGAACGAAATCGTCCCCGGAGAGGATCGTTTGACCCAATTCAATGCAGCACTCATCGCCACCAAGATATTGGCCGCTCACATCGCAAGCCGTGGTTAGTAGTCAATAGGCTCACAGAAAGTGACAACGATTGTAGGTGATGGCCCTCTCAGCGGCGCTATGCGCCGCTGTGCAGCAATCGTCCTCGCATCCGTGATGCTCTCAGTATCGGCAGCGCCGGTTGCAACAGCACAGGTTGGTCAGCCGGACATCGTTCAGGAGCACTGGTATCATTCCTATGCAACACTGACCTTGGACGTCAATGCATGGGCGGATGATTATCCTGAGATCGTCAATCTGCTCGTCGTGGGTCAAACGGAGATGGGGAGAAATCTCTGGATGTTGCAGATCTCAGATTGGAGTCAGGAAATCAAGCCCGATGGGACTGCCAAAGAGGTGGTTTACATCGACGGTGGGCACCATGGAAATGAGCACCTGGGCACGGAGCTTGCTTTCCTGGTTGCCGAGTATTACATCGAGGGATGGGCAGATGGCGAGCAAGAGGTACTCGATGTATTGGCTACTACGGAATTGCATATCCTCATCATGCTGAATGCGGATGGCAATGACTTCGATACAAGATGGAATGTCAATCAAGTGGACCTGAATAGAAACTACGACCACTACTGGAACACATGCCCTACAACTCAGCCTGGAAGTTCTGCATTCAGTGAGTCTGAAACTCGTTTCAACTCGATTTACATGAACGAGGTCGTGCCTCATGCCGACCTATACATCACAATGCACACGGGAGTCTGGATCATGCTCTACCCCTGGGGTAAATGGCCAGAGCAGCCCTCAGACTGGGAGATGTTCCATTTCATCAGAGATGATGTGCATGCCAACATATCCGACATTCCGATTCAGAATGCAAATCAAGGCCTCTACCCGAACTGTGGAACCAGCCGGGACTACGGGTACGGCGTGATGGGGTATCCCACATTCACATTCGAGACTGACGACGAGCAGTGGTTGCTGGGAACAGTGGAGGCACTATCAGAAAGGCTCGGTGAGGAGCTTGATGTGATGAATTACCTAATCGAGAATGTGTGGTACTGGAGGGCACGTCTTGTTGTCGATTCCCTAGAGGTGGAAGATGGGAAAGTGCATCTTGGCGTTTCTAACCTAGGACACGCGAGCACGTCGAATGCCACACTGCTGTACTTCGAGGACGAAGATTCGCTGGAATTTTGGCTCCCTGGGTCGGATGAACCGACCGAAGTGACAGGGGCGATGGATATACAGGAGAGGGAATCAGACTTCAACTTCTCCACCCCAGGATACGGCTTCGCAGTCAATGCCACAAATAGCACCGTCACAACACTCGATTTTACAGGCGCTCCAATTTCCAGCGGCGGAGGAATTTGGGTCCTGTACTACCAGAAGAGAGTGGTAGATTCCTCGATGTGGGTCGGTGAAGCGGTCAACGAGAGCGTCGTGAAAAGTAAGGACGGTGTACTACAGGGCCTTCTTCCGGCCCCTTCGATGCTGCTTGTCTTCGTCGCCTTCGCTCTAGCGGCGATAAATAGACAAAATCGCAAGTTTGAGCAATAATTACTTATTTTATTTTTGAAAATAGTCTCGAAACTTCATCTTTCAAAGGCAATTCTTTGTATATCACTACCGAATCGGAGGCTTCGGCGATATTCATGGAATGGAACAACAGCAAGTTCGGAGAAGCTAGAAAACAACTGCTACTACCTCTCTTCGAGGGCATCAGGAAGGCTCCTAACAACGCTCTTTCGGGGCTGAGTAGAAGTCAGCGAAGTCTAGTTCGGGAGGCGATAGCCTCGGACGACTTCGAAGGCAAGAAGGGCCAGAGGATGGCTGTCTGGACTCCTGGGTGCAGGGTGCTGTTGGTAGGCATGGGCAAGAAGGACGGGTTCGGGCACAGGAAGGCCCGGAATATCGGTGCCCGCGTCATAGCCGCTCTCTCCAAGAAGAACGGGCTAGAACTGACTGTCCGCTTCACCTCGGGCTGGTCAAGCGAGCGCATGCTCGACTTCGCTGAGGGCATGATGCTGCGCGACTACGAGTTCCTTGAGCACCAAGGGATCGATGACGAGCACATCACCGAGCCGTGGTCGGCTGACTTCCAAGCCAGCGCCCGCCATCAGGATGCGCTCGCAGATGGGCTCTCCAGAATCCACTCGGTTGTCGGCGGGGTCCACCTCGCTCGCGACCTCGGCAACGAGCCTGCAAACGTGCTGTTCCCGATGGAGTATGCCCGCAGAGCTGTTGAGTGGGCAGAGAACAAGGACAACGTCACCGTGGAGGTCTATGACTGGGACAAGTTGCGCGAACTCGGTATGGGCGGTCTGATTAACGTCGGCAAGGGCAGCGACAGGAAGCCCTGCATGGTGCTGTTCACGCTCAACCCTGACGCTGACGAGGGCATTCAGAGGCCTTGCATTGTCGGCAAGGGAATCACCTTCGACACCGGCGGCATCTCGATCAAGCCATCAAGAGGAATGTGGGACATGAAGTACGACATGTGCGGGGCCGCCACCGTCTTCGGTCTCATGGAGGCCTTGCATTCAACCGGTTACGAGCGCCGTGTGAACGGTGTTGCCTGCTTGGCTGAGAACATGCCTGGGTCAGGAGCATACCGCCCCGGTGATGTGTTCGAGACCTACTCGGGGAAGACTATTGAGGTGTTCAGCACCGACGCCGAGGGACGCAACGTACTCGCGGACGGGCTATGGAAAGCGGGTGAGTTTGACCCTGAATACATCGTCGACCTCGCGACACTGACAGGTGCCATCGTGGTCGCGCTGGGCAACCAGATCACCGGCATGTGGGCCAACGACGAGAGCATCGGAAAGCGGATTACGAAGGCGGCCAACGGGTCGGGCGAGACAGTCTGGAGAATGCCTCTGAACGCCCAGTTCAGGAAGTACATGACTGACTCGGCATTCGCTGACATCCGCAATGGCTCAATCGGTGGTAGCGCCGGCTCGTCCAACACCGCGGCCTCGTTCCTTGAGTACTTCGTGCCGCACCGCGGCTACGATGAGGATGCTGACAAGATACCATGGGTGCACCTCGACATCGCCGGGACCGCATGGGGGCCGGGCTCGAAGGCCCGCTCCGAAGGTGCTAATCCATTGTTTGAGTTCGGGGTCTCAGGAGTTCACGTAAGGACCCTGCACCGACTCATCACCGATGGCTAATCACTCGTCATCATCGGAGTCTACGACTTCGAAGTCCGCCTCGACGATGTCCTCGTCGCCATCCTCCGCCTGCTGCTCAGCCATCTCGGCGGCAGCCGCCTCGTACAGCTTAGTCGAGATGCCGTGCATCTCCTGTTCGACTTCACCTATCTTGGCCTGGACGGCAGCCTCATCGAGGTCCTCGACTTCGATGGTGGTTTCGCCATCCTCCTTAGTGATGAGTGCCCTCAACTCATCGAGTTTGGAGTGAACTGGATCGGCATCGAGGTCACTGACTTTCTCAGCGGCGTCCTCTAGCATCCGCTTGGTTTGATAGACGATGCTATCAGCCGAGTTGAGGAGATCAATTCCCGCCCTCCGTAGTTTGTCCTCCTTAGCGAACTTCTCCGCATCGGTGATCTTCTGCTTGATATCGTCCTCAGAGAGGGAGGTCTGACTCTCAATCTTGATTGACTGCTCGGTGCCTGTTCCCAAGTCTTTTGCGGAAACGTCTACTATGCCATTGGCATCTATATCGAAGGTAACCTCGATCTGAGGGATACCACGTGGAGCCGATGGGATACCCATCAAATGGAAGCGTCCGAGAGTAGTGTTGTCCTTGGCGAACTCGCGCTCACCCTGTAGCACATGGACCTCTACTGCTGGTTGATTGTCAGCAGCAGTGGAGAAGGTCTCAGAGCGACGTGTCGGAATCGTAGTGTTGCGCTCGATCATCGTAGTCATTACACCACCGAGAGTCTCGATTCCAAGAGTCAATGGGGTGACATCCAGCAGTAAGACATCTGTGACTCCCTCGTCGCCAACTATGATGCCAGCTTGGAGTGCGGCCCCCACAGCGACAGCTTCGTCGGGGTTGATACCCTTGAATGGGGGTTTGCCAGTCTCTTTCTCGATGGCTTCCTGCACTGCAGGAATGCGAGTACTGCCGCCGACTAGAAGGATTTTGTCGATGTCACCAGCTTTGACACCGGCGTCCTTCATAGCTCTGCGCGTTGGCTTCATCGTCATCCTGATGAGGTCGGCAGTGAGATCGTCGAACTTGGCACGTGAGAGGGTCATATCGAGGTGTTCCGGCTGACCATCCCTCATGGTGATGAAAGGTAAGTTGACCTGCGTCGAATTGGTTCCCGAGAGTTCTATCTTGGCTTTCTCTGCCGCTTCTCGCAACCGACTCATGGCCTGCATATCCTTTGAGAGGTCGATTCCTGAGGACTTCTTGTATTCTGAGACTATCCAGTCTATCACCACTTCGTCAAAGTCGTCCCCACCCAGTCTGTTGTCACCGCTGGTCGCCTTGACCTCAATCTGTGGCTGCCCATCAACCTGGTATATCTCAAGGATAGATACGTCAAAGGTTCCACCTCCGAGGTCGAACACAAGGATGGTCTGGTCCTCCTCCTTATCGACGCCATAGGCGAGTGCCGCCGCAGTAGGCTCGTTGATGATTCTTAGTACTTCGAGGCCAGCGATTCTGCCAGCGTCTTGAGTGGCCTTCCTCTGTGCGTCAGTAAAGTACGCCGGACAGGTGATAACTGCCTGCTTCACTTCCCTTCCTAGGTACTCCTCAGCATCAGACTTCAACTTCTGAAGCACGAATGCGGAGACCTCCTGAGGTGTGTATTCGTCATCATCGATTGTCTTGTTCCAATCAGTCCCCATCTCTCTCTTGACCGAGAGTATGGTCCTTTCGGAGTTGGTGACTGCTTGACGCTTCGCGGTGATACCAACCAACCGCTCGCCGTCCTTGGCGAAAGCCACAACGCTGGGAGTGGTTCGGGAGCCCTCTGAATTCGGAATTACTACCGCTTGTCCGCCTTCGAGGGTAGCAACGCAGCTGTTAGTTGTTCCAAGGTCAATTCCAATTACTGGTTCGCTCATTCTCGATTCCTCCAATGATTCCGTTCGGCTCTATGCCAAATCGAATGTAATATCTAAGATGCCGTTGTTCAGTTGCCACTCACGAATCTGGTTCGCTGCATCTGGGAGTATGAAGCGCTTGAGAGGTCGTGTTTGGGTTCGCCGCATCAGTTGCAGCACCTCGCCGCCACTGCTGAGTACAAGTTCGATGTCCTCAGATCTGACGTCGAGTATTCTAGAGATGTCTATGGTGATGGACATCGTGCTACCGTGCACATAGACGTCCTCTTCGGGTAGATCTGAGACTTCGGGCTCTTCGGGCTCCTCTACCTTAGCCTCCACCTGCTCGACTGAACCCTCTACCTCGATATTGACGCCCATCTTCTTGAACAGGTCTGAGAATCCCCCAGGGCTGTTCATCATCGAATCCATCATCCGACGCAGTTCTTCGGGATCAGTGTTGGATTCGACCTTGAATTGTGAGTGAGAGATCTTAGTAGGATCGATACCCATCTGCTCGAACTGATCCATGACCTTCTTCATCATCTCCTCAAGCGCCTTGACGTCGATGGGCATCCCCATCTGCTCGAACATCCTCGCCATCTCGGCGAACATGTCGTCAGCCCACTCATCACGCTCGCTGTCACTCATTGATACCACTACTCAACCTGAGGTTGTATAGTGCGATAGTACTGCCGTATATGAACCGCACGGTCACGCACGCACGAGAACCGAGCTATGTCGCGCCGAACGGACGGGTTCAAAGCAAGACTGTCATTCGGCGACTCAGCATGGTTGAGTCAGAGCATGATGTAGCCCTAGAAGACACCGACCGCCTGCACGGGCGCTCAGCTCTGGTCGACAACGTCAAGGCCGCATCTGCGCTTGCGGGAGCGGTCCGTTCGACGCTCGGTCCACGTGGTCTGGACAAGATGTTGGTGGAGGACGGTGGTTCGACGACGATAACCAACGACGGCGTCACCGTGCTAGAGACTGCCAAAGTGGAGCATCCTACAGCTCGACTACTGATATCAACCTCGTCGGCTCAGGACCGTGCTGCTCGCGACGGCACCACGACCACAGTAATCCTGACCTCCGAGTTACTACAGAACGCGCTTGAGCTGGTTCGTTCCGGAGTGCACCCATCAATAATCATGAACGGGTATCAGATTGCTCTGGCGGAGGCGCTCGATGAGATGGAGAGAATCTCGCGTATTCCTAAAGATGATTTCGAGATGCGTGCGGCTGTAGCCACTTCGATTTCAGGGAAGGTCGACTCAACTGTTGGCCGGCACCTGACCGAGTTGGCTATAGAGGCCGCTGAGGCACTCGCCGGCGAAGACGGCGGTCAAGATCTCGAGAGGCTACGGGTGAAACGCCTACTAATCAAGGACGGTGGAGTATTGGACTCTGAGGTCGTACACGGCCTCGTTCTACCTAAATCAAGGATGGATATGGCATCAGTGGCCGACACCGACGGAGGTCGGATAGCCATCATCGATGGTGGCATGGAGAGTCCTAAACTCGATCTCGAGGCCTCAATCGAAGTCACCAGCGCGGAGGCATTGAGAGGATTTCATGAGCGGGCTAGGGAGCGCATGCGTGAGCAGGTCGATCTTCTGGTTTCACTCGATGTTGACCTTCTAGTAGTCCGCGACGGTATTGCCGAGGAGGTTTCGACCATGCTGACCGATGCCGGTATCACGGCGTACCGACGTTACGAACGTGAGGATCTTGAGAGATTGGCAAGAATCACTGGCTCTGCAATGGTCCGTGACGCCAAGAGGATCAAAGGCGAAAGCATCGGCACATACAGTTCTCGTTCGGAGTGTTCCTACTCTGGAGTCAAGCATACTCACATCGAAGGTCCCGAAGGCGGAGCGGTCACGGTTTTGATACGGGGCTCCTCTCCTTCTGTCAGAGAAGAGGTCAAGCGTACCTTTGATGATGCCCTAGGAGTTGCCCACAGGCTCTCAGCCGACTCACGCATGCTACCTGGAGGGGGGGCAACTCAGACTCACTTAGCTCGGCATCTGCGAGCCTTTGCTCCGAGTCAGGCCGGTCGCGAACAGTTAGCCATAGAGGCTTTCGCGGCCGCTCTTGAGATTGTGCCTAGAACTCTCGCCGAGAACTCCGGGCTTGACCCAATCGATGAGATTCTTGAGTTGTCTGCAGCCCAGACTGAATCCACGGAGGAAGGTGCATGGATAGGAATGGATGTGGCATCAGGGAACAAGATGAGGATGGATGAGATTGGAGTGTTCGACCCGTTGTTCGTCGCCCACCATGCTCTTGCGGGAGCTACCGAGGCTGCCAACAGCGTGCTGAGGATTGATGATGTGCTCTGGGCCAAACAAGACGCCCAGACTCCTGACTGGCAGAGTGAGATGGAAGATCAGGACTGATTGCTCAGTCTGTCAAGCATCTCGTCGGTCATTCGGCCTAGGTCATATTCCGCCTTCCAACCCCAATCTTCCCGAGCCGTCGAATCGTCAACATCATCGGGCCAAGAGTCCGCGTACTGTTGACGTTCGTCGGGCTTGAAATCACAGGTGAAGCCATCCACCCTCTCCGATATCGCATTAGCCAGATCTCCAGCAGTGAAAGACATCCCAGCGAAGTTGTATCCACCTCTGGATGGTCCAATAGAGTCAATGGGGGCCTCCATCAGTTCCATCGTACCCCTGATGGCATCGTCGATATACATCATGGGAAGTCTCGTATCAGGGCCAACGAAGCAGTTGTAATGCCTCTCATTCAGTGCGGCATGGAAAATCTCTACTGCATAGTCGGTAGTTCCTCCTCCTGGTGGTGATTTCCAAGAAATCAAACCTGGGTACCGAATCCCTCGGACATCCACGCCGTACTGCTTCCAATAGTTCATTGCCATCACCTCCCCAGTGACTTTGGTCAAGCCGTAAGTGGTGGTAGGATTGAGTGGTGTCACTTGCGGAGCGGTTCTTGGGGTATCGGGTCCGAAGACCGCTATCGAAGATGGTGAGAATACCCTCAGTCCGTGTTCCTTGGCGGCCTCCAGCACGGTGATAGTGCCACCGACGTTGACCCTCTGGCACAGTTCAGGTTTCTTCTCTCCAACCGCCGAAAGAATCGCAGCGAGATGGTATATCTCACCGACTTCTTCCTCCCTTACCACCGAGTCCATGCTATCTCCGTCTAATACGCTGAGTAGTCGGAACGGCCCGCTTTCGAGCAATGGGTGCCCGGGCACCTCGCGAACATCCGAGGCGATTACCGAGTCACTACCATGCCGATTCCTCAAGGCCTCGACTAGGTCAGTTCCGATTTGCCCCAGAGCACCGGTTACCAGAATTCTGTCCCCAGTGGTCTCGGCCATGCACTCCGGTTATTCAGACGATACTTGAACATGGAGTAGTTAGAGCCACCATGTCGAATAGCCAACCTTGATATGCGAGACTCAACGGCTTCAGACCCCGTTGATTGCATGAGATATGTCGTAGTCACGGGAGGTGTGCTGTCAGGACTCGGTAAGGGAGTCACTGCTAGCAGCATAGGCGTCCTGCTCAAATCCGCTGGACTGCGAGTCACTTCGGTGAAGATAGATCCCTATCTCAATGTCGATGCTGGTACCATGAGTCCGTTCGAGCACGGTGAGGTCTTCGTGCTCGATGACGGGGGAGAAGTCGACTTAGACCTAGGTAACTACGAGAGGTTCCTAGACATAGCTCTGACAAGGGACAACAACATCACTACCGGTAAGGTGTACGCCACGGTAGTCGAGCGTGAGCGCAGAGGCGACTACCTCGGCAAGACCGTACAGGTCATCCCTCACATCACCGATGAAATTCAGGAATGGATTGAGAGGGTCGCGCATCAGTCTAGTGATGGTAACAACGGTACTCCCGATGCTTGTGTGATAGAATTAGGAGGGACCGTTGGCGACATCGAAAGTGCACCTTTCATAGAGGCTCTCAGGCAGTTCCAGTTCAGAGTAGGCAGAGACAACATCTGCTTTGTCCATGTTAGTCTGGTCCCTGTGATGGGGCCGGTCGGCGAACAGAAAACCAAACCGACCCAGCACACCGTGAAGGAGTTGCGCGGACTGGGAATCATTCCCGACATACTCGTTTGCAGATCAGCAAACCCACTGCACGATGATACTCGTTCGAAACTTGCCGCGTTCTGCCATGTCTCCAAGGAGGCAGTAGTGTCCGCTCACGATGTCTCGAACATTTACCGGGTTCCCCTGATGTTTGAGGAACAAGGTGTCAGCGGAGTATTAGCCGAACGCTTCGGCTTTGAGGTGGTCGCAGAACGTCCTCTGCTTGCTGAGTGGAAGGCGATGGCAGACCGCGTTGACAATGTCGAGGAAGAGGTTCACATCGCTATGGTGGGCAAGTACACCGGCCTGTCGGACTCTTACCTGAGCGTCATCAAGGCCTTGCAACATTCTTCCTACGCAGTAAACCGAAAGCTCGTCATAGACTGGATAGAGTCAGCCGACCTAGATGATGCGACTGCTGCCTCCGACCCTGAGGCCCACGCAGGAGCATGGGGGCTCCTCAAAGACGCAGACGGCATTCTTGTCCCAGGGGGATTCGGTGGCAGAGGGATAGAGGGCAAGATCAAGGCCGCCGAGTTCGCGAGGTTGAATTTGGTGCCGTACCTCGGAGTATGCCTGGGCCTACAGGTAGCTACCATCGAGTTCTGCCGCAACGTCCTCGGGATGGAAGGAGCGAATTCAACGG
This sequence comes from Marine Group II euryarchaeote MED-G34, assembly GCA_002457605.1. Taxonomy (GTDB): domain Archaea; phylum Thermoplasmatota; class Poseidoniia; order Poseidoniales; family Thalassarchaeaceae; genus Thalassarchaeum. The sequence continues at coordinate 33,088 of NTJT01000006.1, forward strand.
AGTTTGACGAAGACACCCCTCACCCGGCTGTAGTCTTCATGCCGGAGATCTCCAAGACCCATATGGGAGGCACCATGCGTCTGGGGACAAAGCCTACTCCGTTCCTCGTCGATGATTGCAAAATGCGTCGACTGTATGGTGGCGCCGATCACGTAGATGAACGCCACCGCCACCGCTACGAAGTCAATCCTGAGCTAATCGAACAGATTGAAAGTGCCGGTCTGAGATATGTGGGTAAGGACGAGACTGGTCAGCGCTGCGAGATAATGGAGCTCGATGACCACCCCTATTTCGTCGGGACTCAGTACCATCCCGAATTCAAATCGCGCCCGGGTAGACCCAGTCCACCTTTCCTCGGTCTGATGAAGGCGGCATGTGGGCTGGAGATTTAGTCGACTGCCACTGGCAGGACTCTCGTGGTCCTGTAACCCTGTAGGACCTTCATGTAGCGCTTGGCCGCGAACTCTGCATCGAGTTCGGCATCACCGGTCTCAATGCGTAGCCTCCTGACAGTCAACAGCTTGGCTGGAGTCACAACCCCGAGTATACTGTCTATGCCGACCGCACGCAGGACCTCCGGGGAAAGTTGCAGGTTACCTCTGCCAATCAGGAAACCTTGGCCCCCCATAGGGGAAAGTAGCAGTGTGATTGGTCCTGTGTGTGATGATAGGATCTTCAGCAGACCTGCTTCATCTAAATCGGTCCCGACTTGTTCTGTACCCTTAGTAGCATCAATACCAAGGTTGGTCAACTCAAAGCCGTTCATATCTCCGATGGTCCGCAATGTCCCTCCTGAGCCCCAGATGACGAGTCTCTCATCATTGATGATGAGTTCTCCAATATGGTCGGCCAGTCCCTCGGTGGTGTCCTCCTCACCGGTAGTCTCGATGCGTTGCTTAGAGCCTTGCATCCAGCGCGGGCTAGCGGGTGTCATCGCCTCAGCGTACAACTGCACTACCCACTCACCCTTCCGATAGCGTTCCTCGTCGAGGTCCAACACCTCGGTACTAGCCAGTAGTAAATCGTCATTGAGCCAGGCAGAAAGTACCTCTGCAGCGGCCCTCGGAGAGGCGGCAAAGCAGCCGGAGTGCATCTTGACTCCGGTCGGGACTCCGATAACAGGAGTCTTTGGATGACCGGTCGACTCCAATGCAGCGATGATATCGCGTGTGGTGCCGTCGCCACCAGCGTAGACGAGCAGGTCGATGCCATCCTCGAGGAGAGTTGTTACCACTGCGGTGGTGTCGGACGCGGAAGTGCCACCTGAAGATGAGTGAACTGTGCTGATAGAGCCGATTTTGGCTCCTTTGGGGAGCCAATTGGTGCCCATACTGCCTTCGCTAGTCAGCCACTCGATGTCTTCAAATCCAGCTCTGTGTATCTTGGAGAAGTGTTCAAGCATCAAGGTCAGTCGAGGCCCTGAACGATCCTCGGCCCCCATGGATCGTGCCAACTCGGCCTGTCCGTCAGAACCCTTCAGACCCAGTTTGCCGCCGAGACCGGCGTCGGGATTGGCCAACAGCCCAAGACGCACCATGGGCATGCCAAAGGGCGCGTGTTCTTATCGCTTCACGCTTCCGCGCCAGACTCATGAGGGTCGTAGTGGCGCTTGGAGGCAACGCACTTCTGAAGCGCGGTCAACCACTGACGGCTGAGAACCAGCGCCGCAACGTGGCGATAGCCGCCAAGGCGTTGGCCCCACTGGCACACGACTACCAGCTTGTCATCTCTCACGGTAATGGCCCACAGGTCGGACTACTGTCGTTGCAGTCGGCGGCCTACGAGGAAGTCGAAGAGTACCCTCTCGACATCCTAGGAGCTCAAACCGAAGGAATGATTGGCTACATGATAGAACAAGAACTAGGCAACCTGCTTCCTATGGAAGAGCCGTTGGCGACCATCCTGACCATGGTGGAGGTCGACCCAGAGGACCCCGCCTTCAATAATCCGACCAAGCCGATAGGCCCGGTTTACAGTGAGCAGGAAGCCAAGACACTGGCCGAACAAAAGGGGTGGAGCGTTGCTCCCGACGGCGAGCATTGGAGAAGAGTTGTGGCATCCCCCGAGCCTCAGAGAATTTTCGAGATGAGGCCGATTCACTGGCTGCTCGAGAATGGTGCCACCGTAATCTGTGCGGGCGGCGGTGGCATACCAACTGTGTACAAGCCGGACGGGACACTCGAGGGTGTCGAGGTGGTGGTTGACAAGGATAGAGCCAGCGCGCTGCTCGCCTTCGAGCTCGATGCGGGTCTGCTCATCCTCGCTACTGACACTGATGGCGTCTACCTCGACTGGGGGACCGAGGATGCTCGCATAATCAATAGGACTACGCCCGAACAGATGGAGCAGTACGAGTTTGAAGAAGGTTCGATGGGTCCCAAGGTGGAGGCGGCCTGCGGCTTCGTGCGCCGGTCGGGAGGAAGAGCGGTGATAGGGTCCCTCACAGACATGCAGGGCATGGTCGCTGGCACCGCTGGCACCCAATTCGTACTCGAATGATTCAGGCCTACGGCCTGTTTTTCGCGATTGGCTTCATATCCAATGCACTTCGCCAACGCGCTGAGGATACCTAAGATGACAATGATTTCTGTTGATGTCGGCGCCGCGGACATCCACGAGTACGCCTCAGGAATTACAGTCGGTGAGGTCGTCATGAATGTCCACGGCAAGAAGTCCGGTGCCGTAGCCGCACTAGTCGATGGTAGTGAACGGGACTTCTCGCACATCCTCGATTCCAATTGTAACATCGAGGCCATCACCGGAGACTCTGAGGAGGGTCTGTACATCCTACGCCACTCTTGCGCTCACCTACTAGCTCAAGCTGTGACTGAACTGTTTCCTGATGCCAAGCCAACTATTGGGCCGCCGATTGATACAGGCTTCTACTACGACTTCCACATGGATCCGATTGGTGATGAGGAGCTCAGGGCGATTGAAAAGAAGATGATTGAGCACATTCGAGCAAACCATGCAATCATCCGCGAGGACCACAGCAACGACGTGTTGCGTGAGATGTTCGCATCGAACCCCTTCAAGCTTGAGATAATGGACGACAAGATTGGTCACGACGTAGGTTCGTCTGCTTACCGCCAAGGGGACTTTGTCGATTTATGCCGTGGCCCGCACGTACCCAGCACCTCGTATCTGCGCTGGTTCAGGTTGTCCAGCACAAGCCAGGCCTACTGGAGGGCCGACAGTAAGCGTGAGTCCCTAGTTCGAATCTACGGCATGTGCTACCCAAGCAAGGAGGCGTTGAAGGAAAGGGTGCGCCAACTGGAGGAGGCGGCCAAGCGAGACCACAAGAAAATCGGTAAGGAAATGGAGCTCTATATGATTGACGAACTCATTGGCAAGGGGTTGCCGGTGTGGCTACCCAATGGAGAGACCCTCAAGTCTGAGATTGAGCGCTTCGCGGTCGAGACTGAGGAGGCCTACGGCTACGTCAGGGTGACTACCCCGGTTCTCGCCAAGCAACAACTGTTTGAGGCCAGTGGGCACCTTCCGCACTACGCCGACTCGATGTATCCTCCCATGGAAATGGACGACGGGTCTTACTACCTCAAGGCGATGAATTGCCCGATGCATCATCTCGTGTACCGTAACAAAAAGCGATCCTATCGCGACCTGCCCCTGCGCATCGCTGAGTACGGTACTGTCTACCGCAACGAACTCTCTGGAACTCTCACAGGGCTACTGCGCGTCAGGATGCTGTCGATGAATGATGCTCATATCTACTGCACCCTCGACCAAGTAGCGCAGGAATTCGCTGACAATATCAGAATGGTGCAAGACTACTATGCTGCCTTCGGCTTCGAGAGTTACCACTTCCGGCTCTCTCTTTGGGACCCTGCCAACTCCGAGAAATACATCGATCAACCCGAGAACTGGGCTGCCACCGAGAACTATCTCAGGAACATATTGGACAGTCTCGGTGTTCCATACGTCGAGGCAGTCGACGAGGCCGCATTCTACGGCCCCAAGGTCGACATTCAATTTACTACATTACTAGGTCGCGAGGAATCAATGTCAACCATTCAGCTAGACTTCGCCGCTAAGGAGCGCTTCGCCCTGTCCTACAAAGATGAGAGCGGGGCGGAGAATGGCGAGGTCTTCGTCATCCACCGTGCACCGTTGTCGACGCATGAGAGATTCGTCGCCTTCCTGACCGAACACTGGGCAGGGAATTTCCCGACCTGGCTATCTCCTGTTCAAGTCCAAGTCATTACCATCTCCGAGAAGCACAAGGAGTACGGTTCTAGAGTGTATGATGCCCTTCATGAAGCAGGAGTCAGAGTTCGCATCGACGACTCGGACAGCACCATTGGAAAGAAGATCCGTATGCACCGGTCGCAGCGTCCAGCCTACATGGTAATCATCGGCGACGAGGAATCGGCTAACGGAACTGTCTCAATCAGGGGGCGTAACAACAACCAGCGCAACGGAGTCGCGTTGGACGAATTCGTAGCGGAGATTTTTGCTGAGATAACCAATCGCAGCACTGAACTCGGTATTGTGCCTCCAGAGTGAGTGACAGTCATGATTGTGAACATCGCCGGCTACCGCTTCGTCAATCTGCCCGACAGAGACGAGCTTCGTGAGCCGCTACTGGAACGCTGTCTCGAATTGGGACTCAAGGGTACGGTCCTTCTGAGTCCCAATGGGATTAATTTCTTCCTCGCGGGCACCCAAGAAGCCACCGACTATTTCCTACAGCACCTTGAGTCCGACGCTCGCTTCGTAGGCATCCCGACTAAAATCAGTCACACAGACTACCAACCATTCCGAAGGATGCTCGTCAAACGCAAACAAGAGATAATTGCTCTCGGAAGGGATGACATCAGACCAGTAGATTTCACCGGCCCCCACATATCGCCCACGGAGTTCAAGCAGATGCTCGATGGGGGCGAGGACATCGTGGTGCTCGACACTCGGAACGATTACGAAACTAGAGTAGGCACTTTCGATGGCGCGATAGAACTCGACATACCCTCATTCAGAGATTTCCCTGATGCAATAGAGTCTCTGCCTGATGATTACAAGTCGAAGACCCTGGTGATGTACTGCACCGGAGGGATTCGCTGTGAGAAGGCATCCGCTGTCATGCTCAAAGCCGGGTTTGAGGATGTCAGGCAGCTCGAGGGTGGGATTCTCGGATACTTGGAAGAATGCGGCGGCTCTCATTGGAGTGGTGACTGCTTCGTTTTCGATCAGAGAGTTGCTCTGGACCACCAGCTTGAGGAGGCGGAGATAGTGATGTGCTTTAGGTGCCGGGAGCCTCTTTCCTATGAGGAGCAGAAGTCAAAGCGTTATGTAATCAACCAGTACTGCCCATACTGCTTTGAGAGTAGGTGTTAGACTCGGCGGTTCTGCGACTCAAGCATCTCACTGGCAGCCCCTAATGCCTTGTGACAAGAATCAATGTCGCCCTGCTCCAGAGCATTGGATGCTTCGGATACTGCCTTCTCTGCAGCCATCCTGTCTGGATCCACCGGACCTATCCCGGCGGAGTCGAGTCTGCGGCGCAGGGCCTTCCACTCCTCGTCGACGAAGCGAACAAGTTCTGTCGCTTCTGATGCCTTGTGCTCATGAGACTGTAGGTCCGAGGTCAGGAGGTTCAACACCTGTACGGCATCTTGCCACTCACCAGCATCTGCCATCGCTACAACCTGTTCGAGCCTAGTCTCCCACTCAGATTTTTTCGCGGTTGGGAATCTAGCCTCAATCTGCTTAGTCTGACGTAGTGCCCGCTGCACCTCCTGCATCGCGTCAGAGGTTGCACGGACGTCCCTCAGAACACTGTCAGCAAGGCCCTTTGCAAGAGCAGGGTCGCCTGAATCAATGGCCTTGCGAGCCTGATCCAAACGGTCCTTTGTGACTATTTGGATGTCATCCTCGGCCGCCGCCACCGCATGCTCGGCATCGCTCAGCGACTTGGCTGCAGCTTCCTCGGAGGAGCCAAGGCTCTCGAGATGTTCTGGGATTGATGAGGCGATGTGTAGGGCCTCCTTGGGCTCCTCTGCATGTAACGCCTCCTCGGCGGCTCTGAGTATGTCTCTCACTGCATCGGCCTGATGGCCGGTGTGGCCTCCTACCGCAGCCACTGACTCAGCGATTGCGTCTGCTGCCCTCTGCCAGTGCTCCTCAATCACCGCAGCCTTCTCCTTAGCGCGTCGGTACAATAATTCGGCCTCGCGAGGCGCCCCCAGATTGGCCTCCCTATCGCCGGCCTCGAAGGCCTTTCTCGGTCCAAGTGCTTCGAGGGTGATCTCTTCGGCACGCTTCACAGCATCGAGAGCATTAGAGCGTATGGCATCGAGATCGACTGCGACTGCCTGAGTTCGCTCCATCTCAATCTCTGCCTGCGCAATCAAATCCATCCCTCTGGAGGGATTTTTGTAGCCTTCCTCTCGGGCCGTCTTGAGTAACGATGCCGACTGTTCGAGGCCCGACCCACCCTCTCGGAGGGAGAGAATTCGCGACTCCACCTGCTCGAGCCTGTTGGAAAACTCGGCCCTAGCCTCGTAATCGTCGTCCTTGGCTCGAAGATCAGGGACCATCGTCACCAACGATGCCATGATGATACCTGCCCATAGGACCGTATCGCCACTCATCGAAACCAGTATGGAAACGGCGATGGCGAGTCCGGCAATACTTGTCAGACCCCTCCATTTGCGAATTCCGATGCTGCCACCAAGTAGGTGGTTGGTGTAGCGCCATAGGAAGACGGCTATCGTTGCCAGCATCAAGGATGCAATCAACTCATCCCCCTCTCCATAGTGAATCCCAGCTAAGGCCAGAACACTGGGCCAGGCAATGTTTGCCGCTGTACCCAATCTAGATCGCTCAACCGGCCCGTAGTCTATCAGATCGGGGAGGAGCAGTGCCGAGGCAAACAGCACTAGAACAGGGCCTACCTTCGGAAGCATCTCGGCCCCACTGGTGACTGCAGGGGCAAGCCACCAACCTCCTCCACCAATCAGCACGAGTGTGCAAAAAAGCGCTAGTCTCTCGACCCTGAGTCTATGCGCCAAGAAGGTCTTCTCGGGGTAGTCGGGAAGCAGGACCATGTCCCCTCACCCTAAGTTGGGGGTCAAGAGGTGTGCGGATACCTGAGTGGTGCTCACGGCCTCTGTGATTCGGCGCCCCAAGTACGGTGAGCGAGCCATGCGAACAGCATCAGCACGCTCAGCACACCCAACAGTACCTGCATTGGCATCTGCCATTGCGACACAACGACGTAGTCGTTCTTTATCTCTAAAACGCCGTCACTGCCCGCGCTGTCACTGGACCAAACAAACCTGAGATCGATTGGATCTGTGTTGTTTAGGTTCAGGAATAGTTCGGCGCTGAAGACTCCGGGTCCAGCTGGATCGGCAGCGCTGACCACTACCTCGTCAGAACAGACAGTTCCCGAACACAGAACTCCTGAGCCGATGTCTGCTCCTGTGTTCTGCATAGTTACGATAATATTGATCGCTTCACCCTCAACAAGATTGCCAATAACATGGTGGTCTAAGACTGAAGTGTTAACACCGAATGTGGGCGAAACAGCTAGGCCGAAGGAAATCTGCTCCATGTTGTCCACGGAATCCCAGGCTAAGATGTGAATGAGGTAGGTCGCTGGTTCATACAGAGGCAGCGAGAGTTTCTCAATCTCGCTCCATAGATCTGTCTCGGCTATCACCTGTCCATCCACCCTAACCTCCCAAGATACATCGTCAATTGCATCCAGATCGTCAAAGGACTCGGTCAGAGAGAGGGTGATGGCCTCGCCCGCGCGTGCGGGTGACTCGGGAGATATCGGAGTACCATTAGAGATGATATTAGGGATTATCGTTGGACCGGATCCGTCAGAGATGATGATTGTCCACTCTCTCGTAACGATATTTGAGGCATCGTCTGTAATAGTGAGAGAAAGATTGTACTCACTTGGCTCTTTGGCCTGATGACGGTCGGTCACGTTGAGGTGCATCCCATTGACCTGTTCTCCTTGGAAGAAGCGATCCATGAACTCGAGGTAGTCGGAGCCGGTGTGCCTCCATCCCGCGGACTTGTCGGATGTGATGTCGATACTGACTGGCAGACCGCTGGAGTCTGAGGTGCTGAAGGTGAAGTAGAACTCGCTACCTGAAGTCACCTCAATGTGAGTCTGCTCGCTATCCAGCACGGTAGTGTTTCCATCGACTTGGATCTCAAAGATTGCTTCCCAAGTAGGGTCGACGCCGTCAATCAAGATGTTTTCGTACCACTGGCTTGAAGAAGAGAAAGAGTCCATGCAGTGCATAACGACTGATGCGACGTCTCCGTCTGAGTAATTCAACTCTGATGCAGTGAAATATAGGTCCCAGCCGTCGGAACGGAGCATTTGGGTGCCGTTGTTGTGCACCGTCCACCACTGCTGAGTATCATCGAGGACGCTATCTGTGCACCCACCCGAGTACACGGTCGGGCTATTCAGAGGAATTCGGTTGTTTCCTGTATGCCTCTCCGCGATCGCGTTGGGCGGCATGTTCTCACCCAGAGTGATACGAATATCTGAAGCCACGGGGGCCTGATGGCGGAACACCGTGAAGTCATTTGGGCTGCCCTCAATCACACTCTGCATGGCGCTATATCGGAACTCCCACTGATCGGGAAGGGTGATTCTGAGAGGGATTTCCTCTATCACGCCGCCCACGCGTGGAATGTCGAGAATTCTGGTCGAGCGGCTGTCAGTCATCCCCGTTAGATCAGCACTTTCCATCCAGCCCCAACTGCCGTTGCTGTCAACCGAGCCGTTTATGGGTGGGATTACGACGATGTCAACCCCTTTCACCATCTGCAACGGAGAATAGTCGACGATGCAACAACCCATCATCTCGGAGTTGGTAAGATTACGGGCATTCTCCACCAATACAACGAAATCAGCAATCTCAGGTATGCTCAACCATCCATTGCCATCACCTAAGTGCTGGTCAATCTGGGCGCGCACTCCGAGCGCCCTGTCAGGTAGTAAATCGACACCGTAGTCATCCCGCAGAGAGACGTTTGCGCTCCATGAAGCTGAGATATTTGAAGACGGTGATATCGGTCCTGAGATATAGAGTTGAGAGTCGCCCAAGACGTCATCGTCCTGCGGTGGTAGAGGCTCGGGCCATTCCCAAACAGGTTCGTTGGATTCGAGCGCTGTGGCATTGGAGTAGTCTACTGCGAGCATTGCTTCTTCCAACGTGTTCTCGCGAACCGAGTTCCAT
>NTJT01000007.1 GCA_002457605.1 Marine Group II euryarchaeote MED-G34
AGACGACAAACGCTCAGAGTGGTGGACGGCAACGGCCGACTCGGCGAGGGAGAGGTTCGTCGCAGAGGGCCACCACGTTCTCGTTCGCGACCCATCCGACTGGGTCGGGGTGGCCCGTCGGCACCTGTCGTACCATGGACTGGGGGGAATCGATTCGACGGCTGGGACGGACGAGCATGGAGGGATCCGTCTCGGTTTCACATCCGTCTTCCACCCAGCCATCGCAAGTGGAGTATTGCTCGGCTGTTGGGAACGCGCTCACGGTAGAAACGGCCGCGCCTCGGTCAGCTACGAGGAGGGCCTAGTGACTCTCGAATTACGCTCTTCTCGGGAGATAGCCGCATGACTCTGGCCGCTCATCCGCCGTGAAACATTATATTGGTGCCCAATTTCAATCCAACGGCCCCCTTGGGGCCGGGTGTACTCCATGGCCCTAAATCACAACCAGTATGCGGTTCTCGCAATCGCTGCAACGCTGTGTCTAGCGGGCTTCTACACAATCATCGATGCCGGCCTCTCGACTACTGAGTCAGGAGGCTTTGAGGCGGCAGGCGGAGACATTGAGGCCAACGATGAATTCCACATTGGTGGAGAGGACTTCGACGGTGATGGACTGCCTGACAGGATGGAGCAGACTCTGTATGGGACTGACTGGAGGGACGCCGACACCGATGACGATGGACTCGAAGATGGATGGGAGATTTCCAATGGCCTAGATCCACTCGATAACGGCGAGCCAGCTACCAGTGATATTCCATTCACCCCTATTGATAACGAAGAAGAGACAGGGGAGCAGAACGAGACTTTCCCTAATCCTGACAACGGTCCGTTCGGCGACCCCGACAGAGATGGTTTGACAAATACTCAGGAGATGGAGTTGGGCACTAATCCTAATCTTAGAGACACCGATGGTGATGGCTTGAATGACCGGTGGGAGTCTGAGTACACCTTCGTTGTCGAGACTCCGTCCGGCGAAGTCACCCTCTTGGATCCTCTCGATGGGAATTGGGATTGCTACTTGCTTACTCCTGAGGTCAAGGGACAGATAGAGAATGACATCGGATCTAGTGAGTGGGACGATATGGGGAGCCAGTTTGGCCACTCCTGTGACGCATTACTCGATTTGGAGCAGCCTGAACCCGACAGTTTGAGGAACTATGTCGAAGAGAGGTATGACACGAATCCACTCGAGGAGGACAGCGATGGCGACCTGATTGCCGACCGCTATGAGATTGCCTTCGGCCAGATTCAACTTGGAGTGCACTGCGGAGTGCCGGTGTTCGGCACCCTTTCTCTTCAATCACCTTACTCCGAGCACATGAGCGGCCACGGCGACAGGACCTGGTTTGAGCAGGACATGGACAACGACGGACGCCTCAATGGGCCGGGCGACTGGGATACCGATGGTGACGGCATGCCAGATGGCTTCGAGTACTGCTATGCGTTGAATTCCGATGGTAGCCGCTTCCTTAATCCAGCCAACGCCACTGATGCCTATGGAGATACAGACGAGGACGGCCTGAATAATGTCGAGGAGTACGAGGTCGCCTATACATGGGGGCCTGAGAACTTCACCAGTCCACTCGACGCCGATACTGACAACGATGACATGCCCGACGGCTGGGAGCACATGAGCGGTATCCACCCCAATGATGGCAGCAATGCCGATGATGATCCTGATTTCGACGGCTATGATGCCGACGGTGACGGGGGAGTCAGATACTCCGATCTGGTTGGCATCACCACGGTGCATGCCATCTCAGTCGAGGTGGGCGACTACGTTCAGGTCAACAGCACTGTTCTCTGGGTTCGAACAGTCCAGTCTAGTCAATACGTAAACATCCCCATCAAGACCCTGACAGCGGGTTGGATATACGCGATTAACGTCGAAATAGGCCAAGAAGTTACTAGTCGCATACAAGACCTCGCCATGGTTGTCGAAGAGAGCGAGCGCTTCACAAACCTAGACGAGTACAATGCAAGGGATCGTGACGGCGACGGCTTCGTCGACGGTCGCTCTACCGACCCGTTAGTGGCTGACACCGATGGTGATGGCCTCATCGATGGCATCGAGGTCATCGGTTGGACCATCCGAATAGTCGATCAGGGTGTCAAGGACGTCCACGTACGCAGTGATCCAGGAGCCTTCGATACCGATAGAGACGGACTGTCGGATGCAGCTGAGTACTATGATTACTTCACCAATGCGACTGACAAGGATACCGATAGTGACGGACTTGAGGACTTCACCGAGGTGATAGATGGCTTCACTTGGAATGGCTCGAAATACTACACCAACGCATCTTCGCATGACACTGACCTCGACGGTCTGGCCGACGGGGAAGAGGTCATCGACGGCCTAGACCAGTACATCACCCATGCCAATAACCCCGACAGTGACGACGACGGGTTGTTCGATGGCAGCGAAGTCCTGAACATCCCACGCCCTTGGCAGGGCGCTACGAACCCACTTAACAACGACACCGATGGCGATGGCCAACCTGATGGTTGGGAGATGCAAGTCTTCTCGGTACAGCACAACACTAGGAGCCACAGTCTGTGGATTTCGGTGACAAACTGGCTGCCACCGGGTTGCGAATCGATGATTGAGTGTGGACTAGGTCCAGGCGGATGGGTTTGGAGTAGTTATCTCGGCGGTTTCTCTACCTCGGGAGACAGGGACGGTGATGGTCAGATGGACCCCAAGTATTTCTTACACGAGATGAACCTCTCAGGTTTCACAATTCCTGCCACCGGCAGATGGGCCATTAATCCCGCTTGGGGTTCACTGCCTGATTCGGCCTTCGACATTGATAATGACACTCTGATGAACACACTCGAGGCACCCGACCGCTGGGACACCAATCCCGTGGATGACGACACTGATGGAGATAGACTTCCTGACGGTTGGGAGGTCCAATTCTCTGAACTCGCACTGAGTCTCGGACTGGTTGACAACAACACCCTCAGTGCCGTTGGTGCACGCGGTCCAATGGATCCTAAAATGGATGACTCCGATGTCGATGGCATCAATGATGGGCAGGAGGACTTCGACGACGACGGGCTGAATCGAACCCACCTGCTGAATAGATACTGCCCGGGCTGGAATGACCCCCAGTACTCCGAATGCCACATAGATCCGACTTCGGAAGCCGGTAACGACTTCTACGACGATTTGGAGAACTACACCAACTTTGAAGAGTACCAGAATGGCACTAACCCCGTCGATCCGGATACTGATGGAGACCAGTGGCTCGACGGATCGGAGGTGTATCATCAAGATCAGGACGGCGACGGCATGTGGGCCGGCTGGGAGTATTACTTCGGGTTCGACCCCTTCGATCCGGCCGATGCCAACATCGACTCAGATGGTGATGGCCATCTGAATAAGTGTGAGAATAAGTGGAACACTAATCCGAAGTCTGCCATTAGCTTCCCCGGTCAGGGAGAGCTCTGTAGTGAGTTCGACTGACCCTCTCATTTCTTGCGCGAAACACCTCTCGCCGGTATGGGATGACATGTCTTGGTGGATACTGCCCACGACCGCGGACATCGGCCTGAGGGCGTTTTGTGCTGACGCCCCGGGGGCCATGTCCGAAGCCGCGATTGGCCTACAGTCTATCCAGATGTCACCGAAAGGAAATGACTCGGTGACATCTCTGCCGAAGACGGACGATGAATGGACAGTCGAGTTCGTTGGCGACGATCTAGAACGCGGTTTGGTTCGATGGCTCGAGGAAGTCCTCTATCGCGGTTCTGCGGAAGGCCAGTGGCTGTGCGAGTCCAAACTCGACGTAGCGGACGGAAGGATAGTCGCACAGGTATCTTGGGCCGATGCGGACATGATTGAGCGCGAGGTCGAGGTCAAGGCAATCACACTACACGAGCTGGCCCTGATAGAAGTCGCTGAAGGTGAAGTAATCCCCGGTGTCGATTCTGACATCCCGTCTTTTGAGGGCCCAGGGTGGATGGCCCAAGTGGTTTTCGACATCTAACCTAGTGCCTCATACAGGTAGAACTATGCTATTTGCTATTCTTGGACATCGAATCGCTGGTAGACCTCATTGGTGGTCTGGGTAACTCGGATGAAGGTCGCACACTTCGGGAGGTCCTTGATGCGCCTAGCTCCAACATAAGAGCAGGCTGAACGAACTCCTCCGAGAACTGATTGCACAGTCGTTTCCAGCGGCCCTCTGTAGGGAACCCTGACCTCTTTGCCCTCTGGAGCCCGGTGCTTGGCCACCTCCCCATAGTGCGACTCCATTGCCTTGGATGAGGACATGCCATAGAACGACTTGTACATCTTCCCGTCACCATTCTCAACCAGTTCCCCGCCCGACTCGTCATGGCCGGCAAACATGCCACCCAGCATGACAAAATCCGCTCCTGCTGCGAAAGCCTTGGAAACATCTCCTGGTGAAGAGCAACCTCCGTCAGCCATCACATGGCCGAGTAGTCCATGAGCCGCATCGGCGCACTCGGCGATGGCTGACAATTGTGGATATCCAACACCGGCTACCTTACGGGTGGTGCATACCGAACCCGGCCCTATGCCGACCTTCACTATGTCCGCTCCTGCTAGTATCAACGCCTCGGTCATCTCTCGAGTAGCGACGTTACCCGCGATAACGATCCTGTCAGGGAACTCTTTCCTCACACGTCGTACAAAATCGAGGAAGACCTCTCGGTATCCGTTGGCGACGTCTATGCAAATCATTCTGATTCCGTCGTTGGTCGCCAACTTGCGCTGCAGCAACTGAAAACTCTCCTCGGTAGAGCCGCACGTTACTGCGACGAAGCTTGGATCGACCCCGTCATCCCAAGCCCGAGCACACTCTTTAGTCGAGTAGAATTTCTGTATGCAGGTTAGCATGCTGTGGCTCTGCAGCACCTTCGCAATAGAGAACAGACCAGTGGTGTCCATGTTGGCAGCCACTATGGGGACACCACTCCAAATATCCTTGGAATGACGGAATTCGAAGTCCCTAGACAGACTGACATCCGACCTCGAAACCAGTGTACTGCGCTTAGGTCGAATTAGAACATCATCAAAGGTCAGCTTCACATCGTGCTCTACGCGCATCGAGACCTTACTACGCCAACGAAGGTCCGTTTAAGACCGTTATGAGTCACTAAAGTGGTGCTCGTGCCGGGATTTGAACCCGGGTCGACGGATCGAGAGTCCGTCATGATGGACCGAACTACACTACACGAGCGTGGTTCTCAGCGACTGGCTGTCCGCTTAAGAAAACAATGGGTTGAGAGCCTGATTTACGATTTTATTCACTTTCACTTTCACCCCTCGGGACTATTGCCTCGCTTGATATGTGGAAGTCGCGACATACCTCCATGAACAGACAACAAGACGTCACATCGACGCTCCTCTACAGGAAGCGTCCAGAGCCATGCAAGGTAGTCTCACTGGCAACCCTGCGAAGAACGAACGTAACTACACGTGGGTCACTAGACCAGACACTTGTCAGCGCAACCGGGGTGGTTTCTGACCACGACTCCTGGAAACCCATGCCGCATCTAGTCGCACAGGTCAATGTGAGCCCCTCAAGCTGGCAGGGCCTACAAGACAGGCTACGCGCGAGTCGAGCCACTCCTACGGTGGTGGCCTGATGTCTAGGACACAACGACTCCGCGAAGAGGTGCGGATTTACCTCGAGGAAAATGAAACTGCGAACACTGTCGAGATATTCGACCATCTAAACGGTAGGTTCCGCTGGGGTGCTACCATGAATCAGGTTGGTAATATCATGGCCAAGGACATCCGATTCTCCAAGGTTGGGCATGTGCGTGGACAGTTCAGAGGGAGTACGTACACGGTCTGCATCTGGGGCCTCGCACAACAAGCCGTACAAGCTACTTCCTGATCGAGGGAAGCAATCAAGGCAGAGTGGCCGTGAGTCAGGCCGTGAGCAGTAGCGGTGCGATGGGTTCGTGGTGGGTCCTTTTCAGGGCCGGAAACTCGACCACAGGCCTTCTTGGCGTACTACTCGGCTCCATGCTCGCACTTGGGGGCCTACCGGAGGCCCAACTCGCATGGATTACAGCACTACAGGCCATCTCAGTCTGGTCGTTTATGTGTTCTTGGAACGCCCTCAATGACTATCTTGATCTTGAAATCGATATAGTCAATCGACCCAGTAGACCCCTCCCTTCAGGAGAAATTTCGGAGGTATCAGCCAAGAGAGGGATAGCCTTGATGATGACAGTTTCACTAATCTCAATCGTCGGTGCTATGAGCATCGCTGGAGGTATGGAAGAAGGATTAGAAGGATGGTATCCGGCTCTTGTGATATGGCTCGGGGCGCTTTTCTTACTGACTAATTATGAGTCAACTGGATCATATAGTCTGAGACTCAAGGAGAGAGGCCTTCCTGGTAACATTGCTATCAGTCTCTCAGTAGGAATGGTGGTACTGTTTGGGGCTGCCGGAGTATTTGAGCCGTTTAACGAACGCGCTTGGGCGATGTTCACCGTAGGGGTACTGTATAGCTTAGCGAGAGAGATTGTCAAGGATATCGAGGACATGGAGGGTGACGAAGGCAGGAATACATACGCCATGCGAGTTGGACCAGAGAAGGCCCGAGTGGTAGCCTGGATCCTCCTCTTGTTGACACTGGTATCGTTACTCGTTCCCTTCGGAATCGGGGTCTTTCCCCAACTGCACTTGGTAGGAGTAATTCCTGCTGTCATGCTCCTACTCATGGTAAAAGGCAAACTTATGACTTCTGAGGACCATGCAGCACAGCAATTAATCAAGAAATCAATGTATTTGACCCTCGCAGCCTTCCTTGGCAGTTCGCTTCTTGCGTAGTCACTCAAGTTCTTTGTAAGCGTGCCAAGCATCATTGTTGCATAGGTAGGTCAGGAGAGACATCTGGGCCCACATCCTGTTCTCAGCTTGATCGAGAACTACACTGTTAGAGGAGTCTATGACCGCGTCAGTCACCTCTTCGCCACGATGAGCAGGGAGGCAGTGCATGAACAGGCAGTTGGGGTCGGCATGGGCAACCAACTCTTTGTTGACCTGGAAACCTTCGAAAGCATCCGTCTTGCCCTCCATGTGCTCTTCTCCCATCGATACAAAGATGTCTGTGTAGATCACTCCAGCGCCGCTGACCGCCTCGACGGGATTGTTAGAGCCGAGAATCATCGCGTTTGTCTGCGCGGCTATCTCGCGAGCTCTGCCCATCACCGATTTGTCAGGCTCGAAGCCCACGGGAGTTGCGTAGCGTACATCGTATCCCAGTGTGACGCTAGCGAGTAACAGATCGTGGAACACGTTGTTACCATCTCCCACCCAAGCTATGTGGCCGTTCACGTTGTCCCCCTGTTCAACTATTGTCATCAAATCTGCCGCTGCTTGGCACGGATGGTGTAGGTCAGAGAGGGCGTTGATTACAGGTACCGTTGCATGCTTGGCGAGTTCTACGGCGTCAGCATGATCGAAGCACCTGTATGTGATTCCATCTAGGAAGCGCGACAACACAGCTGCAGTGTCGGCGATCGACTCGCTCTTGCCTAATTGGATATCATTGGAAAGCAGTGTCAGTGGTTGTCCTCCAAGTCTGCTGACTCCCACTTCAAAGGACACCCTAGTTCTGGTCGAAGGCTTCTCGTAGATTGAGCCTATGGACATCCCCTCAAGGGGCTTGAAGTCTAAGTTGAATTCGCCGCCGTGCTTGAATGCTATTGCCCAATCTATAATCGCAGCCAAATCGTCGCTGATATCGTCTATCGCCATCAGGCTACTCTTCGCTTCAGCCTCGTTCATGCTCAATGTCTCCTGCGTACCCATCTCTTGTATCTGCCATGCCTCCGAATATGGTCTGAGCGAAGGTTAGAACATCAGCGAGCCCCTCCTCATTCTCGCTGGAGAGAGGGGTCAATCCTGGCTGTATCGAGGCGTGCTGCATCATCCTTAACTGACCTATCGCAAACTCTGCTCTCTGACTTCCTGAGTGCGCGTCCAGAGCCTGCTGAGCCGACTCCTCATACAAGGCGGCCTCGAGGATATCGAGATTTTCGCCCCAATCTAGTACTCTCTCGAGGGCCTCAGGCTCTAGTAGATCAGACTTAGAGAGAAAGTTGGCGGTCGGCAGCCCAAGTCTGAAGTGAACTATCGACGAGAGCAGCATCTGCGAAACAAAGCCACTGGGCGTCTGGGAGAGCATTGGATCGAAGAGGAAGATCAAACAGGCCCTACCCTGCCCTATGACACTCACTAGATGGCTGGAGGCCTCTCTGAAGGCGAATAACTCCACTTGCCCTGGAGTGTCTACAATTAGCATGTCGCATGACAACCCTTCAATCTCATCGAAGACTTCGTCAGCCCGAGATGCCACTAAGTCGGCAGCTAAAATCTGGGCTCCATTGGGGCCAAGTTCGTACTCAATCATTACATCGGATAGGGAAATCAGCTCCCTGACATCAAACTCTGTGTCGTAATCCACTTTCTCGGCACCCGGATCAAGGTTGATAGCGAGGGCATCGACCTCGAGAAATCTAGCCCACCTTTGGAAAGCGGTGACGAGAGAACTCTTACCTGCACCAGCTGTACCTACTACGAATAGCACTGGAGGTGCCGTGCCGTCTTGACTACTCACGCTCTCGCCCAAGGGCGAGAGAACTTCAACCATTCGTGAAGCCCTAGATTCGACTCGAAGTCTGACAAGCAATGGTTATACCAATCCAAGCGCTGTCCGCGACCACCCATCGGGGTGACCGTGCCATGTCAGAAGACCCTCCTCCTCTACCTCCTGGGTTCCCCCCTCCACCACCTCCTGGCTTTGGAGAGGCAGATGATGAGGACTCCGAGGAGGAGCAGATGCCACAGCCCCCGCCCCCTCCACCCGGCGTGATGGAACTCAAAGACAGGGAGATTGCCCCAGAATCTGAATCAGTCCCTGAAGTGCCTCCGCCGCCGCCTGGATTAGATTCCCCGCCGCCCCTTCCACTAGGCTTTAACGAGCCGAATGAGTCTAAACCAGAAGGCGTGCCAGAGGAAACCTCATCCTTGCAAGACTCACTCGCTGCTCTGAAGGATTCTGTCGAAGATGTTGCGGAGGAAGTCTTTGAAGCCGGCTCTGAAGTTGTTGGAGAACTCGCTATCGGCTCGGTCAGTAGTGCTGTAGATTCAGCTGTTGAAGGAATTGTAGAAGTTTCCAGTGAGATTGTCGACTCATCCAAAGAAATAGCCGAGACTCTGTCGAAGCCTGTTGTTGCAGTAGCAACCCATCCTCACTTGAGATCAGCAACTGAAGTGGACGCGATACCAGGAGACAAGCTGCACGCTACTCTGAGTGAGATTGAGACGTCGATGCTTAATCCAGATGGTTCGGTCAGGAGGCAGTCTATAGAAGGAGAGTTGATACTGAGGAATTCGAGCAAGAAGCACAGGGCTTGGGATATCGAGGTCCTGCTTTCCGCTACTGACTCCACGGACATCGGAGGTCGTTCAATCTCGGTACGCGAACTCGAAGCTACTGAGGAGACAGTGATTCCGTATTCGGCCAGTGGACCGAGGATGCTAGTCCTCAAGGAGATAATGGACACTAATCCCGAGAGAGATCAAGAGGATAGCCTGTCGCTGATATATTCTACAGAGCCCCAGGAGATTGAGATGCATATCGAGGTTCAGAACGTTTCTCCAGTACCTCTGCTTGAGGTAGAGGTTAGCAGGAACTTTCCGGAAAACTTCGACATTCCCGACGGCCAAGATTACAGTATCTCCGAATCGTCGATTTCATGGGATATAGGTAGACTGAATGTAGGGGAGAGCAGAACCCTTTCGCTTTCTCCAATGGTCACTACTAAAGGAGTAGAAAGGATATCTGCTGGAGTAGCCTCGGCCAACTTCTCTGCCGAAGCTGCGGTTTCGAGGGCCGACTTCGACCGTGTATCTGGTTCAACACTGCATATGATGAGGGTGGATAAGGTAGAGGATGACCGCCCAGGGATATGGCACTGCAAATCAGTCTTTGAGAATCGTTCTTCTTTCGTGGTCACTCTATCGGGAGTCACTGTTTGGCTATCGGGCAGAGATAATCCCATCCTAGATGTATCTGACCTCAGGCAGGACGTTCCGCCTGAAGGCAGCTGGAGTTCTATGGAGAAGAGAGTAGAGGCGGACACGCCAAGTTTCACACACGAGTTCCGTTCATCCATTCTCCCAAGAGTCTCAGTCACTTCGACCGGCTCAATAGACCTCAAGGAGCAGGAGTTGACAGTTCTAGATGCTAGGCTGCTCAAGCAGTATGATAAATCCAGAATCAAGTCCTTCATATCGTCGGACTTGGAAGTAACAATCTCAATCGAGAACACAGGCTCAGCTCCAATCAACGTGATGCGACTACTCGACGACGTACCGGGTGTCTTTGAGCCCCCAACCGAGTCCGAGGTAAGTATCGAGATAGAAAATACCGAACTGAATGAGGAGCAGTACCTCATTGAGGTCATTGATGGCATTCAGTTAGAAGAGAGGCTGATATCTCCTGATAACAACGGTAACAGCCTGAGAATTACAGTCGGGCGCTCGGCGCCGTTGGGTCTACAGCCCGGTAAGACGATGGTTTTGCGATACCCATTGCATGCTCCTGACCCCTCTCCTGCTAATGGCCTTCTGGCAGCACCAATCAGGGCTGATTTTGGTTCTGAGAAGTTCGGACCTGTAGCAACTAGAGAGGTTGCGAGACCACCGCAGTTGAGAGTGGTGCACCGCCGCCGCAACATCAGCACCGGCAAGGAGGTCTTCCCCGCAGGAAGCGCAGGCAGGTACGAGGTGCTATTGATGTTCATTAACAACTCTGATAGTGCCCTCGACGATCTTGTCCTGCACGATGTAGTCCCGGGGACTTTCTCCATCGAGAAGTCGACTGTTCGCTCCTCGGTTGATGGTGATCGGGACATAAAGATGGACAAGGAATCGGCCCCGGAGGGGACTCATGTGGAGTGGAGAGTAGGGAGAATCGAGCAAGGAGAGAGGATTGAGGTGACCTACGAGATACAGGGTGATCCTGAGTCAGAGTACAAGGTTTCTGATGCTCAAGATTTCCACGGTGCCACTTTCGGCGATGAGGTCGATGAGGAACCCAATGTACCTGAATGGCTCGAGGAGCAGAGTCAGCCGGAGCCAGAACCAGAGCCGGAGCCGGAGCCGGAGCCAGAACCAGAGCCGGAGCCGGAGCCAGAACCAGAACCAGAGCCGGAGCCGGAGCCAGAACCAGAGCCCGAGGGTGAGGTATGTCCAATCTGCGGTTCTGAGGCCCAGATAGGTGCCTCTGTTTGCATCGTCTGTAGCTATTCATTTTGAAGTGAATCGACTTGGACGCCTATGGCGTCCACCGAAGCGTTCTTCCTACTCGGTCCGAACGCGTGTCCATGACTTCCGCAGGAGGTGGTGACCCACAGGCCGAGTCGATGTCATCGATGATGATGCCCATGCTGTTCCTAATGCTGATGATGGTAGTGCTGATGTTGAATCCTAGTCTACGCATCCTTCTCGCAGATGGTGCTGGCTACGCCATTGAACCAATGCTGCCGTTCCACACAGCCTACTTCGTCCCCACTGTCTTCATAGTGGGTTCCAGCATCATGATCGTCAACACCATCATTCGCGCATTTTTCACAGATCCGTTGTCACAGGCGCATATCAGCCATCGCCAAAAACAGATTGGCAAGCAACTTAGGGAGGCCCAGATGGCTCGCGACACCGCCAGAACTGAGAAAATGCAGAAAATGCAGATGTCAATGCAGCCAGAACAGATGGCTATGCAGGCCGCTATGATGAGGCCGATGATGTTCACAATGGTATTTATCATCGCCATATTCAGTTGGATGGCTAGCGAGGTGGAGTCGTTTAGAGTCTCCTTCGTCAGCCTTCCTTGGGCCCCAATGTGGTCGTTCAATGAAAGAATAATGTGGATATTCCCTGCTTGGATTGCTACATACATCACAATGAGCGCCCCCCTGGGGAGGATCATCGACCGCCACATCAAGATTCGCCGTTATAGGAGCCATCCGCTGGTTCTCTCTGGTGACCCTATTCCAGAGCCTCTTATTCACCTCCTGGGCGAGCAGAAGGTCAAGACAAGCGACGATTCGAGAACTCGCCGGGCTCAGCGAAGGAGGAACGGACCCAGAAAGAAAGGAGGGCAGGCAATGACTCCCTCTCAGAAGAAGAGAGGCAATACCCCCATAGCTCCTCCTAAGTCAGGGACGGTATGTCCTTCCTGCAATTCGGAGATGGTCACTAGAACCGCCAAGGGGAGACTCAGGTGCGATATGTGCCGCAACGAATGGAGGTGAGCGAATACTGAGGATGACTGTCAGCGGACCTCCTGGAAGTGGTACTTCGACATTAGTTGGGAAATTGTGCGAGGACCGTGGCTGGTCCTCAGTCAACGGTGGAGATATATTTCGAGAGGAGGCCTCGAACCGAGGCCTCACTGTGGTCGAGTTCAGCGCTTTGTGTAAGCAGGATTTCGATGTGGATCGTTCCCTGGACACGATTCTAAGGCACGCAATGAGTGATCCAAAAGGTCCCGAGGTGGTCGAGAGCAGACTCTGCGGTTGGTGGGCCCACGAGCTTGGTCTGCAGTGCCTCAGAGTATGGGTTTCAGTATCAGATGAAGAAAGAGCTAGAAGGATCCAGAACCGAGAGGGAGGGGACTACCAAACCTGTTTGGAACTCTCCAAGCAGCGTCAGAGCGATGACATGGAGAGGTATCGTGAACTGTATGGAATCGATTTAGATGATATGAGCCCGTACAGTCTCGTAGTAGATGCCGACAAATTGGACGCTAACGAGGTCTTCGGAGTTGTCAGTACGGCATTGGAGTAAGTGGTAGGATGGGCGAAAGTAACTTCTGGGAAATCTCCGAAGCTTCCACGAATCCTGGATTCGGATGTATTCCTAGTGAGCGCTCGCTTGATGAACTGCTATCGGCAGGTGTGATACTGGTGGATAAGCCTAGAGGGCCTTCGAGCCACCAGCTGGCGGCTTGGGCCAGAGAGACATTGGGAATCACAAGACTGGGTCACGGAGGTACTCTCGACCCGTTTGCAACAGGACTTCTGACTATACTGTGTGGCAAGGCCACTAGGCTCACTGAAATAGTCCTCAAGGGTGACAAGAGGTATGTCGGAGTGTTACGATTTGGCAGGGATGTTCCAGATGACGAACTCGAATCTACCTTATCTCTACTCAATGGTGTGATTTACAATGTCCCTCCTCTTGAGTCCGCTGTCAAGATACAAGTCCGGACTCGCACTATTCATTCTTTGAAGATGCTAGAATCTGACACTGACTCGCGCATAGCCGCCTTCGAAGTCTCGTGCAGTGCCGGGACATACATCAGGACTCTCGCCAAGGATATCGGATTGATGCTAGATACAAAATGTGAGCTGACCGAGCTGCACCGAGACAGAACAGGTCCATTTGACCAGACTATGGCTTGCTCCATGCAGCAGCTTGCCGATGCGGCATTTCTGCACAGAGAGCATGGCGATGAGAGCGCTTTAGTAAAGCTCATTGCCCCGGTCGAGGTCTTGCTCTCAGGTCTGCCCTCTATCACTGTAAAAGACGGCGCAGCAGCAGCTCTTTCTCACGGGGCACCTCTGGCGAGCCCAGGTGTTGTCAGAGCACAGAAGGGAGTATCAGAGGGTTCCAATGTACTTGTGCAGAGCATCAAGGGCGAAGCGGTCTCCGTAGCTAAATTGACAGTCGATACCGATTCTCTTCCTAAAATGAGGACCGGAGAAGTCGCAGTTGCTCATGCTGTAATGATGGAGCCAGGAACGTACCCACAGAGTTGGTCTAAAGAATGAGGGCTCAGGCCATCTCATGTTCTTCGTAGACCCACTCTTCTGTCTCCAAACGAATTTTCAGTTTCATCATCTCAGTCACACACCACCGGCTCAGACACCATGAAGCACCCTTGCGCGGCATCCTTCTTCGGATTCGCGTATGGTATAACCATTCCCTGAAAATCACCGATTATCGGCCAGATAGGGGGTCGGAGGTGCAAAAAACCGGGCCACTGGGCTACTTCTTGTGATTGAATGGCTTGCGTACTCTGTTCGGGCTGAAATATAGGGCCGTGAGTGAGATTAGTACCACTCCTACGGAGATGAAGACCAAAGCTGGACCTCTATCTAAGGAGTCTATGATGCCCCTTTCTTCATCTTCGCTTTCGGACACGTCTAGGACGACAGTACGGTCGTTGTTACTCTCTGAGGTCTCCGCTATCGAACCTGTTCCGTCTGCTGACACCTCGATAGTCAGAGTTTCACCATCTCTCACCACCTGTGCGTCACAGACGGCCGCACCGAGTCCTCCGGACTCAATGTGATCAATCATTTTGGCGCCCACTAAGATTCCGTCCACTCTACACTTGACATCAACAGCATCAGCGCCTCCACGACCCTCGTTCCTGATGTATGCATGAATCTCGATGATGTCGCCATCGACTAGATTCGTCACACTGACACCATCTCTCCTCACATCTACCATCTCAACCAGTAAGTCGGGTTTCGCGGTCACGATGACCTCTATGTTCTGAGAAATCTCATTAGTACCGTCACTTATTGAAATCTCTACTGAGTGCGATCCGGAATCGACGGGAGTCAGCACTAGGTCTCCCGATGCGTCGAAAGTTGCCCACGATCTACTGGTTCTCAGTATCAGTGATTCAGTGTCTGGATCAGTGATTGTTAGATCAACTACCATAGTCTGTCCCAGTTCTATGTAGACGGTCAGTGGCAAACCATCGAGTACTGGAGGGTCTTCATCCGGAGTGACTGTTACTAACATCGAATCAGACCAAGAGTTCCCAAGTGCATCGCTGACAACAACTTCGATGCTGGCCTCGCCCCAAGCATCTCGGGCCGGCTGTATCCTGATATATTGGCCAACCACACTCGCTTCGATAATCCCTGAATCGGAACTCACTGCACTGAGGACGAGGTCCTCTGGAGCAGTAAGGTCGTCACTGCATCTGACATCCATAGGAAGGTGGACTCCGACATCGTCCTCATTGAACGACATGTCCTCAAGCCCGAGGCATTCGGGGTCATAGTCCCAATGCACGGAATATCCACCGGTTATGGTCATAGATTGGATGTGAACTACGGTGGATTCGGCTGTTCCGTTTGATGACCATTGGAACCTTGAAGCGACACCCACCGACATATCGCCCCCTTGTACTGGCAGTGCGTGCCCCACAGGAACGTCCACTGAGAAGGCGCCGTACTGGAGTGGTCTACTGTCCACCAGACTGTTGCCAACGGCGAACCTGATGTAACTGGTATCCGCTAAGCCGCCAAGTGCCCCTGAGACATATCCTTGAACCACCAGATGTGGGTCGTTGACATCAATTCTAGCACCTGAGATGCACCCATCCGCGATTTCAATCTTAATCTGCTGAAGGGAATGAGATGTGTCCAACAATTCCCCCGATTGCATCTCGATGTAGTCTCCATCTAAATCATCGGGCAGTGCCCATATCGTGTGGTTGCCTGAGCCGAATACGTGTATCCTGCCCAACTCCTGCAGTGGAGGCACTTCTACATCAAACGTCCACTCTCCAGTTACAGGCCCTTCAGGAGAGAGTCCACATGATTCCTGGGAGAGTCCCGAGATTGCCCCATCATATGGGCTGATGTCAATTACGGGGGAGTTAACACCGTTGACCGTGTTGGTGGCCTTGACAGTTTCGAAAGAGTACCAAGGCTGGTGGTACTTCACTCGGAGGCCCACTGCATCCACCCTGACTTCGGAGTCATCGGTGGTTCCAGTGGATACGTAATCGATGGTGAACTGAGTGTCCTCCAAGGAAGGCCAGTCGGCAAGGGCCAACCCGTCGAGTGATAGGACCACTGGATTGGCCATCCTGTATATCGGCCCAAATGTTCGAGCGTAAGTAACGACTAACTTATCTGAGCCGTGATTCTGCAGGATGACTCTGACGGAGTCCTGATTCAAGGTATCTGGAATCGAGAAGTGTAGCACTAGAGAGACATTAGCGACCAGCATCCCATGCAGTCCGCTGAAATCATAACCAGCCATCGTGATGTTAGGTCCCTTTGACCAAGTGTAGTAAGAATCCGGCTCTCCTAAGGTCGCATTGGAATTGGTGATACTGTTTGAGGCCCATGAGGTGGAATACTGGAAATTGTCCGGCCTACTGTGAGTGAAAGACAATTCTCCATCGGCTACCATGCCCAACGAGTAATCTGCTGCATTGTTGGAGAATCCGGTATTACTGGATATCTGCCACTCCTCTGAGTCGGTGAAATCACCAGCTTCCAGCAGCTCTGCATCTTCGGCCCCAATCACAGTGTCGGCCACGGCGAATGGCACTAGGGGTGCCAAGCTAGTCACAAGTAAGATGACGAGCACGACTCCCGAACGAGTCCTCATGGCATAGCAACGGGAGAGAGCAGGGCTTCAATCCGTTGGTCTCAAGTGCTTCATACCTCGGACGCGTAACGGTTGATAAACAGGCATTGAGTCCAAGTTGCCAATACGGCTGTGATGGTGTAGCGGTTAGCACGGTGGGTTGTGGTCCCGCCGGCCCGGGTTCAAGTCCCGGTCACGGCCCCATTTCCTATTCATGACCGGTGAGGTGCTCGTCTTCAATTTCGTGCCCCATCCTATCTATCTTGGTCGTCAGGTATTGGAGATTCTGCTCCCTTACTCCGACGACCAAGGGCATTCTCTCAACTATATTGATGCCATTTTGAACCAGTTGCACTATCTTATCGGGATTGTTTGTGAGCAAGCACACACTCTTGATCTCAATAGTGCTCAGTATTTTTGAGGCGATTCCGTAGTCTCTTGCATCTGCGGGATGACCCAGTAGTAGGTTCGCATCCAAAGTATCGGCACCATGGTCCTGTAGATTGTACGCCTGTATCTTGGCATGCAGACCTATCCCGCGACCTTCTTGCCTCAGATAGATGATGCATCCCCATCCGATATCGTGAATTTGCCTCATCGCTGCATCCAACTGGGCACCACAGTCACATCTGAGGCTACCAAAAGCATCTCCGGTCAGGCATTCGGAATGCACCCTGACTAGCACCGGGTCCGGTCCACTCATATCGCCTAGAGTAAGTGCCACGTGGTCCAGACCTGTATTCTCCTCGTGAAATACTCTAATGCGAAAGTCTCCGTAAGACGTCGGGAGGCGAGCATCCGCTGGGACCTCTCCGAGTTCGTTGACGTTGTATTGGTCGGGCACGGGGACCACCGAGAAGAACGCCCCCTTTGAACAATATCCAAGCAGCCTATCGCCGTTTCTCGATACGGAAAGTGTACTCTCCCGCATCCTCGCTCACACCTAGCAGAACTAGCCCCATCCGATCGCAAAGAGCAGGTATGTCGTGAAGTGTCTCAGGGTCATCACACAGAACCTCAAAAAGAGTACCACTGGCTGCTTCCTCTACCGCTTTACGAGTTTCGTGCATAGGCACTGGGCAGAGGAATCCGACTAGGTTGAGAGCGACTATGCCCTCACCAACCATGATTTCACCTAGGCTTCCACAATGATTGGGGACAGAGACACGCCGTTGAATTCTCTAGCCTTAATCACACCGATGACGTAGGCGACCTTCTCGACATGTATCTCGACATCGGTCTCATTGTCGCTCTGGGAAATCTCTCCGATTACAATGTCGGGAATTCGTGCCTGATTGGTTATCCAGTCGGCTAGCGCCCGCTTGGTGGAATCTGATTTGCCTATTGAGAGTCGGATTTTCACCATGCCGAAGGCGTCAGACACCTCGTCCCAGTCTTCTCTCTTTCTGATGGGGTCTCTTTCGACACCTTTTGGAAGAGGGGGTGCGTCGACGATAGGAATAGTCATGTTCCAAGTCGAAGAGATTTTTTCAATCTGAGGCTGGTCCTCACGAGTCACGAAACTCCAGGCTTCACCTTTCCTACCCATCCTGCCAGTACGACCTATCCTGTGTACGTAGGACTCCGTGTCATCAGGGAGGTCATAGTTCACGACATGAGTTATGCCATCCACATCCAGTCCGCGTGCCGCTACATCTGTGGCTATGACTATGCTCTCTCGACCTTCCTTGAAAGACTCGATTATCTTCTCCCTTTTGCCCTGTCCGAGGTCTCCGTGAAGTCCGATGGCCCTAATCCTGAATTTGCCGAGCCTCTCTGAGAGAATCTCTACCATTCGCTTAGTATTGGCGAATACGAGCATCTGGTCGGCTTCATTCATCCGACATATGATACGACCGAGTGCCCAGAGTTTGTTCGCCCTACCAATCTTGATTGCATACTGATCAATCTCAGGTATCTCGACCTCCATGTCATCGCTCATCACATGGGCAGCGTCTGACATGAACTCATCTGCCGCGTCCAGCACCTCTTGCGGAAAGGTTGCACTGAACAACAGAGTCTGTTCTCTGTTAGTGGTCTGCTCAAATATCCAGAGGACGTCGGGAAAGAACCCCATGTCTAGCATTCGATCAGCTTCGTCGAGACAAAACAAGCTAATTCCCTCGAGATTGAGGTGTCCTCGTTTGGTCATGTCGATGACACGCCCAGGAGTCCCGACTACTATGTCGGCGCCCTGATTGAGTCTCTTTGCCTGCTTTTCAAGATCGGTGCCACCATAGACGGTCTGTATCGAAAGCCCCTTGTCTCCTTGTAGCGAGTCCATTTCCTCTGCTACCTGTACAGCCAGCTCCCTAGTCGGACAGAGCACGATTGCCTGCGGTTCCCCTTGAGGTGTGCATTTCTCTAGGATTGGTATGCCAAAAGCTCCGGTTTTGCCTGAACCAGTACGCGCTTGGCCAACTACATCAGAACCCTGTCTAGCTAGGGGAATGGCCTCTCGCTGAATCTCAGTCGGCTCAGTCCAACCATTAGCCTCGATGGCTTTCGCAATCGGGGCCTGTAGGCCCCAAGATGTGAAGCCGACTTTTGCTGAATTCATGCTATCGCCTCAGAAGGTTTCCGAATCGCGGATTTCCTTCTGCAGCTCGCCCATCCAGTACTTGCGGCAGTTTTCCTTCGTGAGAAACTGATCTTTGCTTGAGAAACTGTGGTTGAAATGTCCCTTGTCGGCAGACGCCCACTGACTCTTCTGCTTCTTGTGAAACTTCTGCAGGACGTGCTGTCGCATATATTGTCTGAACTTAATTGACTTGCTTCGGTTGATGCCTTTTGGCGTCACACCGTCCCAAAGGCGCTCGAATCGCTCAAGCTTGCCATCAAACTCCTCGCTCATGCTTGGTCCTCGCTGTGCGGCCGACCTGACTGCTGTTTATCATGTTCACCCACGGGAGGTGAATCACCGCTACGCGGTGCGTCTATCTCCTCAGGTAGGGGGTCAACCCTCTCTAGGGGGGCTAGGAAACGATTCTTCTCGTCTTCAGTCCCCTCTATTTCCAAGTCTATGGAATAAGCGCTTAGTTTCTTTCTCAAATCCGGACGAGTTTCTTGTTTGAGCAACTCGGTAGCCGCATCTCTCAATGTTTCACCGCTCATGATTATTGGGAGATGATCAATACAGGCCTTGCGCAGGTTGTAGTCTCTACTTCTGGCGCCATCGATCACCATCTTGTTGACACGTGGGTTCTGCATGTCCAGCTTCTTGAGTGCCCGGATGACCGACTTCCTGACTCCATCGTCATCGTCGAGCATCGCCGCTTCTATGAAAATAGTAGCTATCGCTGGCTCGTTGTTAGCCAGGGTTATGAGCGTGTTAGAAGCATTCCTTCTTACTAGGGCGTCCTCATCTTCCAGTGACCAACCTATCAAGTCCCATCCGGTAGCTCCTGCTTTGGAAGCGATGGTACGTAGGATCTTCGAGCCACGCCTACGTAGGTCCGTGTCTTCTTCGCGAATCAATTCGTCAAGGTGCAGGCAGCCTGCCTCCGGCCAGCTCTCTGCAGTCAGACGCAACGCTTCAAAGGCGTTGGTCCTACGGTCCAGCCTTTGTTCACGCAACTCACGTCTCAATATCTCTTCACAACCCGAGGGGAATACCGGTGCGACCTTCAGAAAGCAGTTGCGTGCTGCATCTTCCACTTGTGAGTCTTCGTCTAGTAATCTGTCAGACATGCACTGCAGCAAGCCATCATGCCTCTTCAGGGCGAAGGCAGGGAGGGCACTAAGTGCGGCTATTCTGTTGCGGCCCTCATCATCATCTAGCGCATCAAGCAGAACTTCGTGAGCATCATTAATCTGACTCTGCATCACACGATGTAGGGCCTGGAGCGCATCGACCCTTCTGGCAAATCCTCCTCCCTGGCTACGAGATATTTGCAGCCCATCTGAGTCGCCACGCGCCAGAGGTAGGATTTCATGAACAGGAATTCTCAGCCACATCCCGTCTACAGGAAGCATCCCCCGGATGTCTACATCCGCAACAGGGCCCCGGCGATTAATCGCTTTCCCAGTACGCGGGTCCCGTGCAATGTAATCTCTCGCCATGCTGCTTCGGCCCGCGCATACCGCCACCTCACTTGAATGGACTGTTTTTCTGTTCACCCTGAGAGAGGCAATCATCAAGCATCTCCCTCACCCCGATAAGTCTCCGGAGGGAGCATGAACAAGGGCCATCAGCAGGATGTCTGTCATCTGCTGCACATCAGCCTAGAGGGATTGTCAGGGGGCACGACGACCCGTGACGAACTCTCGCGTATCTGGTCCCTAGAATTGCAGTGGTTCACTCCTAAGGAAGCGGATGAGGTAGTATCGATGTTAACCGAGAGAGGATGGCTGACCGAATCCGAATCCAAATTATCTCCCTCTGCCGGACTCAAACTCTCGCGACCTCCACTGGGCTGGCGCCCGATTTCCCGTAGGTTACTGGAAATCCCTCAGTTCCAGCAGGTGCTGACAACTCAGCCTGCTCCCGTCCCAGAGGTAGTGGAGGTCGTGAACGAGTCTAAGCCCATGCCGCGAGTCTCCGACCCGACCTCCAGTAATCTGCCGCCCGATCGGGCCGAGGGCTCGATACCACATCTGATTGGAATGATAGCAGACAAATCAGCACTTGAGAACAAGGAGGTGATGCGTAGGGTCCAGAGAAAGCGTCGCGCCCTGGGTCCTGTTACTCTGTGGATGGCACTGGCGCTGGTGGCTAGGGAACAGGGTCTCGACATGCACGATGTAATCACGACAATCGAGGCCTATCAGGCATAGTCGTTTGAAGTGCGGAACTCGGCGGCAAGCAGGCCAGGCAGAACAAGCAGCGCCATCACTAACGAGAACAGCACAGATATCGAACTCACTATACCGAAGTCCTGGATGACCGGGATGGGCGATAGTAGCAGTACCATGAAACCACAGATTGTGGTCCCAGCAGAGAGCAGGAGGGCAGTTCCCGTTGTTGAGTACATGTCCCGCATCGCCTCCCACGTTCCCATGCCTGAATTCCTGTTCGCCTCTATCCTCCTCCAGACGTGAATCGAGTAGTCGATGCCAAGTCCAATGGTCAGGGCGGTAATCATGATAGTCAGAACGTTCCAGTTCATTCCAATCATCGCCATCGCACCGACAACCCAAGCCCCAGCGAGGCCCACAGGTAAAATCACGACTAGTGACTGACCCAGCCTCCTAGTTAACAGAACCAGAACCAGCATCGAAACGAACAGACTTATGGCAGTCGATTCGACTTGTGAAAGCACCAGCCCTGAGAGCACGTTGTTGAGGACTACGACATCTCCTGTGATGTAGACCTCGCCACCGACCAAACCATCATCTTCCAGTAATTGTGCCTGTTTCGAGAAGACCTCTGCTACCTCATGGGCCTCCTCACTGGTCCTGGCCAAAACGTCAACTCGCATCTTGAGGAACCTAATCGACTCCCCGTCCTCCGTCAGAGCCACATGCATCGCGGTCCTCTCGGCCCAAGTATGTCCTCTCAGGACGTCGCCCACCGAGTCATTGTTGAGTAGAGATGTCACAGCAGCGGTCAGGTCACCTTCTTCGAATTCTGTCCCAGCAACACCTAATTGACCATCAAAAATTCCTATGTGAAAAGACTCTCCGAAATTTGGATCATTCTCTACAGCATCCCTCAGAAGAGGGTAGAGGCCATCATAGGATGGACGCTGAGTCCCAGTATTGATTGGGTTGACAACTTCTGGAAGTCCAGAGATTCTACCATCGAAGATACCCAGTCCCTTCATCAGGTCCCTCTCTCCGGTCAGGGCACCTTCTTCGAATACTGGCTCAACAAGTACGATTACCGATTTCCAAGCCGCAGCATCGTAAGAGTCGTAGATGTCGTTCCTCACTTCCATGACTTCCATCCCCTCCTCAGAAAGGAAATCAGTCAACTCGAAACTGGTGTCGAGTTCCCTTATTGCCACAATAACAGAACCCATGGTAATCATCGCTACTATCAGTAGAACTCTCGCGGTGTTTCTCCTCTGGAATCGGGTCGCTAGGTCTGCTGTTCTGTCCATTCGGAGGCCTCTGTGATGCATCTCACCCGCACTATTTTCGACAACAACGTGCACTGCTCCTACAGTAATGGTGCTGGCTACGAAGGCCGAAACTACTCCGAGAGCTAGTGTGAATCCGAAGGTCCTGAGGGGAGGAAGTTCGGATGACAAGTTAGCGAGGAAGGCGAATACAGTGGTCACCACTGCCAAAGACAGGGCGAGCCGCAGCACGGAGAAAGATTCAACCCAGGCTCTGGCCGCACTAATGGGGCGCTTCTTGGCGAATTCGTAACCTCGTTGCAAATGGATTGAGTAATCGATACCCAACCCGAGAACGACCGGAGCAACCGCAACCTCGAGGACTGACATCCGCATCCCCAGCAGAGTAACGATACCATAGGTCCAGACCAAAGCGGCAGACAGTCCTAGGAGGGGCGCTGCTACCATCATGACGGAGCGGAAGGCAATAGCCAGAAGGGCCACCACCACCATCACAGCGATTAGAAGAAGCCAAACCAAGTTATCCATTGTCGACTGGTTAATATCATGACTAATCAGATCGTCAGAGATGACTCCATAGGAAAGTGATGAACTCTCTCCTAGAGGGTGTTTTACTGTCAACATGGCCCTGATTGCGGATGTCTTCTCACGCCTCTCGTCATCGCTTATATCTCCACTAATCTCAATCACCCACATGGTGCTTGAGGCGGAAGGAGTTGGGTCTCCCTCACCGCTGTCAAGCCATTCGCAGACTGGTGCGTAGTCCAAATCTTCGTGGAGCATTGCTGACGCAGCGAAAGAGGCCGAGGCGATGGCCTGTTCGTTCCCTATCGCATCAGAGCACCTCTCGCCCTCACTCACTGCATCGAGTAGATCTCCCCAATCAGTGAAGTCACTGAGGCTGCGGCCTTGCTCATCCCTCTCCTCGAGGGCGCTCTCAAGCATTCCAGCGGCATTCATGTGGGCTACGATGAATCCTTGATTGGTCTGCGAGAAGCCCTCGATTCTATCTAGGTCGTCTGATAGTTGCTGCAGCGCAGCTATCTCAAGGACGTTACAGGGCGAGTTCTCGCACAAGTTGGTTCCATCATTCGCTTGGTCTTGAGGCTCGACGTTGATGTATATTAGATGAGGCGAGGCCTGCATGACCTCGTCAATTCTATCCTCAGCGGCATCTGATTCAGTTTCAGGAGCGAATGAGGCTATGTCTGTGGTAAAACCAGGGAACTCCAGCAGGACCTGGGCCATTGCAGCCGTGAAAAGGACACTCAGCACCACTATTGGAAGGGCGGATTTCTCAAATGCCCTTACTAGGGACTCTGAGGCCTGACCTCCATTCTCCATGTTGCGGCCAAAACCACCCCATGTATAACTTAGGCTCTGCTTGGACCCTAGGGGGTCCAACATAAGTATGAAAGCCCTCAAAAGGGAAGGGCCGGTCGGGCGGCTGTCATGCCAATCAAGGTACTAATGAATGAAGGTCGCGAACTAAGACTGCGAATGGTAGGGGAGGGTCACACGACTCTGCAATTGTTCCGCTCCAGACTCAACACCAGCAAGGACGTCGAGTACGCGAACTACTTCCAGAACCACCCTGACCTTGATGAACCGGAACTATATCTCAGGGCCGTCAAGGGCAAGAGCGCTGAGAAGGTGTTCAAGAGTCTATGTTCTGGTATCTCAAAGGATCTCTCTAAGCTCAAGCTGTGAAGGCGGTGAGGATTTGACCGCCGACTCTGTAGAGGAGCATCTGGGACTGACAGGTTGGTCCGCGGAAGGAGAGGGGACTGGCGGTATACTCAAGGTTAGGGTGGAGGATTTCAGAGTCGAAGAGGTCTCTCAGATACCAGCGCTCGATCCCAAGGGCAGGTTCACGGTTGTGCGAGTTACTCTGAACAATTGGGAGACCAATAGATACCTCAATCGTCTGGCCAAGGCCTGTGGAATCAGTCGGAAGAGAGTATTCTCCTCCGGAATGAAAGACAAGCGAGCCGTGACTACACAAATCCTAGTCATTGATGCTCATCAGTCCAAAGTGGAACGGGTTAGTATTGCCGATTCGACAATCGAAATTCTTGGTAGGACTCACCAGAAGATAGGAATGAGCGACCACGACGGAAACAGATTCACTATCACTGTCCGAGGATGCTGCAATTCGGACGGTAGTCCGATTGATGGAAAGGAGGCTATGAGGAGAGTCAGAGTGATGCAGTCGAGCATGTCCGAGAGGATGGGGGCTGACGCATTCCCCAATTGGATCGGCCCGCAGAGGTTCGGCGCTACTAGACCAGTCACTCCGGAAGTAGGGAGGGCAGTAATCGAGGACGACTACAAGAGGGCTTGCGATTTGTATCTGGGAATGGCAGGGCACAACTCGACTGAGGATGTAGCAGCTTTCAGAACCATGTGGCGCAAGACCAAGGAACCCGAGAGATGCTTGGAAATTATTCCCCGTCACTTGGGCTACGAGAGGGGCATACTCGAGAGATTGGTGAAAGACCCCGATAATTGGCTTGGCGCTTACAAGAGCCTACCTCACTCCTTACAGCTTTTGACCATACACTCTCTACAGTCGCTTACCTTCAATCATGCACTAGCTGGACGTCTGGTATCAGGACTCTCACTCGTAGAACCTGAGTTGGGCGATTTGGTTGCTCCGATGAAACCAAACGGTCGAATCGACGTCTCCAAGATGGCCCTAGTCAGTGAGTCCAATCTCGAGAGATGCCGACGCAACTGTAGATTGGGGAGACTGGCGGTGACCGGTCCGCTACCGGGAGGAAATGCAATCTTTGCACAGGAACAGCCCGGGGAGATTGAGCACCAAGCGCTCAAGGACACCAGTTTGGCGGATGCGGATTGGAACGTTTCGAGAATTCCTCGTCTGACCTCCTCGGGGACACGCAGGCCGCTTGCAGTACCTTTTCGTTCCTTCTCGGTCGAGGAGGCACCCGAACTATCAGACTCCTCAGCCTCGGAAAAGTGGGAGAGAGGTCCGGACGAGACAGACCTGTGGCACCCCGATGGAGCCAGCCTCAGGATGAGGTTCGAATTACCGCCAGGAACTTATGCTACAGTGCTCATGCGAGAACTGATGAAGTCCCCACTGGACCACTACTGAATCAGAGTCGACCCATCTCAAGAGCCTCTATCTGGCCCACTAGTGGATTGATTCCTCTGACTCTATCTTCGAAGCCGTCGACAATACCCTCTCCTTCTCCGAGGACCACTTGGACCTCGATAAACATCATTCCGAAGGCCAATGGCTTGATATCTACAGCTTGGACCTCTTCAAAACTGCCAATTTGCTCGGCTATTCCGTCGTAGTCAGGAGTGCCGTCCTCAGGCTGATCTATAGTGACCTTGTACTTCACAACGACATGTCCCATTTGTTCACCTCTCAATCAGGGCCCTTCGAACCTGCACTCAGGACATACGTACTTGACAGCCTGCACCCTACTCTGCTCGCTGCGACCAATCGAGTGGCCGCATTCAGGACAAGGGAATGCAGTACTCCTCTTGTCAACTAAGGGTAGTCCGGACGATGCACAGAACTCTGCTCTTCCTGACATTGTCATTCCTCGGTGACGCGGCGAACTGCACCCCCCTTTTAGCGTTGACCGAGAGGAGTGGCGTTAACATCCTTGCAGTGGTCCGATTAAAGTCTTGAGGACATTTCAAATTAGACCACCGTCCTGCGTTCTTTGATAGTATGAGTGAAGAGGAGATTGGTCTGACAGGAAAGCAAGAGGATTTGAGTAGCTACGTGACTGACGAAGGTGGGATATGGAGTCTCAGGCAATTGGAGAAAGTTAGAGGCTGGAACAATATCGAGTACGCACCCGGACTGTCCGGTAAGAACACCCCCTCTACTGGCCTATCTATGAATCGTGCATACATCCCTCCCGGGGGAATCGCCAAAGCCCATATTCACGTTGGTTTCGATGTTATGGTCTATCTCTTGCAGGGTAGTGTTCGTCACGAGTATGGTCCGGGTTGTAGGGAGTCTGTGGTGCATAGCGCGGGTGATATGTTCTACATCGAACCGGGCCTACCACACGAGGTTTTCAACTGCTCAAATTCCGAATGGGTACACGCAGTAGTCTCCCGTTCAGACGCATCCGAGTGGCAGAATATAGAGCCATATGACCGGAATTCAGAGTGATTTCAGTCACTCTTCTTCACGCTTCTTAATGCGTCGGAAACCGACCTTCGACTCTATCTCGTCAGATTCCTCCTCGACGACAATCCCTAGTTCGGACAAGTGGTGCTGCACCTGCTCTGACGCACTCTTCCCTTGTGCTCCTCCCTTGGGTCGAGGAAGTCTGTTCTGGCAGATCAGATAGGTCTCTGAGGATGCACTCCGACTTGCGGTGGGGGAGTATCTCTGGACGTTGGAGAAGCGATCCCGAGCGGCGGTGACTAGACCCTCGATGCCCGTTCCTTGGAAGATCTTCGTGACGAAGCTGCCACCAGGAGGGATGAACTTCATTGCCGCATCGAGGACCAGAGTCGAAAGCTCAAGTGAGATTGTTTGATCGGTGTCATATCGTCCTGTCAGATTAGGAGAGATGTCGCTGACCACGACGTTCAGTTCACGCTCACCCAGAGTCTGGCTTATCCGTGCAATCGTATCTTCCTCAGAGATGTCGCCGATGATGATGCTAGCGCCATCGACTGGAGATGTCGCCAGCAAGTCCACTCCGATTACCAATCCTTCCTCTCCAGTCTCTTCGACGGCTACCTGAACCCATCCACCGGGATGGCACCCCACATCAAGCACCACATCTCCTCTCCGGATGATGCCGAAACGCTCTTGGATCTGCTTGAGCTTGTAAGCTGAACGCGTGCGATACCCCTTGGAACGCGCTATCCTCCTCCAAGCGTCGCGCCTGTTGTCTTGATACCAGCGCTTGCTCATACTGAGTCCTCGGGTCACGGGGTTATGAATGGGGCTCGCCAGGCAAGCGCTCACAGGCCAATCTCGTCTATCAGAGCTCGAGCAGTGTGTCTGATGGCCTGCTCCGACTGCATCCCGGGTGAGAATCCAGTGGAGAACAGAAATTCGACATCAAGAGAGGTCTTCGGAACATCGCCAGCCCAGCCACGATCTCCTCCGGTGTATTCGATTGAAACTCCTTCCAGACCACTCTCCTCGATCACAATCTCTGCGATTCTGCCAACCGAACAGGTGTCCCCCGTTCCAAGGTTGTACAGGTTGACATCAGCATCGACGCCGTCAATTAAGTGCAGCATGGCGCCGACGCAGTCCTCGGCTGACATGTACGACTTTTCTTGCCGACCGTCTCCTAGGACCTCCAGTCTAGAAGGATCGGATTTGAGCTTGTGCACGAAGTCGTAGATGACGCCATGAGTTCCTCTGGGACCGACGATGTTGGCGAACCTGTGTATCCATGACTTGGCGCCAAAGGTGCCGCACCAAGCAGTAATCAGGGCTTCCGAGGCGAGTTTGGAAGCCCCGTAGAGTGAAATTGGTTTTATTGGACCATATGTCTCGGGCGTCGGCATCTGGGAAGCTTCACCGTATACTGCTGAGGACGAAGAGAATGAAATCCTACTCACTCCCTCCATACGCATTGACTCTAGTACATTGTAAGTTGCTATCGTGCCTTGTCTGAGGTCGGTATCGGTTACAGAGATGCCAAGCCTGATGTCAGGGTTTGCTGCCATGTGGTGGACAGTGTCCACACCCTCCATGGCCGATCTCACGGATTCCAGATTGAGTAAATCTCCCTTCATGACTTCCACCATGCCCGAGCCAGCGTGATGAGAGAGGAACTCCTCGCGTCCACTGCTGAAGTTGTCGAGTACGCGTACCTGCTTGCCATTAGCCACCAACGAGTCAACTAAGTGGGAACCGATGAACCCCGCGCCTCCAGTAACCAGTTCCATGGCCGTACGACCCTAGGGTCAGCCTTGAGTCCATCGGGTTGCCGTCGCTGGCAAATTAGGCCCACATACCGCTCTGTTTGCGCCCCCGCAGTGCGTGGGCAGCGACGAGGAACCCTATCAGGGACAAGTGAGCGACTGTGCAGAATGGGCAAATGTGAGGGGCGCCTTCGACCTGAGTCAACTCAACGAAAATCAGGAAGGCGACGAAGGGCACGCCAGCGAGCCCGGCCAGCAAAGAGTAGGAGGTGAATGACTCTGCCCATTTCGCATGCATGTCCATCCGTAGTGACAGGAAGAGGAAGAACAGCAGGCTGAAAGAGAGTAGTCCAGTGATTCCCCATGGGATGCCGAAGAGATTATTCCATTCCGGATCGCCAATCACAGAACCACACTGGACGAGACCCTCGGAGGCGCACATACTGCTCTCGCCTGAATCGAGCAGTGAATTGTGGATGGCGTAGGTCCAACCCGATGACATCAGTCCGATTACTGAGAATACTAATCCTGAATCGATCATTCCCTTGGTGCCTTCTTCACCATCCGTTCGACTCGCTTTCAGACCTCCGGCCGAGGCAATCGCTAGTCCGGCGATGAATATCATCAGAGGGGCATCCAGAGCCATCAAGTTCCACCCACCAAGCGCTGCAGAGCGCCTTCCATCTCTTCCCCCTCAGGGTGGTTGCCCGACTGTTGCGGATTCCAAGCCACTATTCCGTCGGGCTGTAGCAGTGCGGCAAATGGTGTCCCAGGTAATTCCCAGTCCCCACTCGTCCTCGTATTCAGGTCGTCGATGTAGATCCACGAGTGCGGATTTCCAGGTCTATCTGCGCAGTTTGAGTTAGTTATACAGCCGTCGTAAGGAGTCTTGTCCCTGAAAGCCTCCACTTCCTCCCGGCTGCTGTCGTGACCCTGGATTCCGAGTTCAACCACAACGGTGACGAAGGTCACTTCCTGATTCCATTGTGAGTGTAACTGGCTCATCATCTCGCCCTCACTCCAGCAGTATGGACAGTCAGTATCGATGTACTGCACAACTATCCAATCACCATCTCCGCCCGGTGCCCAACTCTTGTTGAACAAATCAGACAGACGGAAGTCCTCCCACTCCCCTCCGCTGTAAGCCTGGGCTGAGAAGTCGGGAGCCAACTCGCCCTCTGAAGGGCCGACCTTGACCACAGGTGCCAGAAGCATCACTGCCATCAGAATCATACTAGTAACTCCAAAGGTCACCAGAGCCGCCATCAATCTGACATCATCATCCCTGCCTTTGGGGGCGGCCACCCTCCTTCTCCTAGCCATGCATCTCTGTCGGGTGGCTCATCCACTTTCAGGGATTCGATGGTCTCTGACTGATAGCAAGCAAGCTGTAACACGGTCAGGCAGTTCCAAAATTTCTATTCTCGTTCGTAACACGCCTCCTACACGGAGCCGATGCGAACGCTTCATTTGGCTCCGGTGGAGGCCCCATCCCGTGGCGCGAGTTGAGCCGGAGGATAAGTACTCCATCGGAGATGGAGAAGGCCGTGATGACGAGGCCGCTTTTTGGGACGGCTTCTTTGAGAAACTCAAGCCCCTCAAAGAGTCCTTTGACAGTGCTCGCGAAGGCTTCGCCGACAGTTTCATCGGTGAAGGATTGGACACAACGGCTCAACTAATAGATGACGTAAGTGATGCCGCCGAGGCCACTACTCGTAGGACGGTCGAACTGACTTACTCATCAATACTCAGAAGTCCGGCCAGTATCGTAGTCCTCCTCCTTCTGGTAACTACGGTGATTGGTAGGGACGCCATGGAGTTCGAACACCAAATCAACGGAGACGTTGAGATATACTTGCCTGATGGAGCCGACTCCACTATCCTATTGCAGCAAGTCAGGGAGCAGTGGTCGACTGACATTTTCATCCTATATGTGCAGACCGACAACGCTGTCGACGATCCCAGCCACAGGGGAACAGAGAATATCACCAGTGTAGAGATACTGAAACAGATCTCGTGGATAGAGGGGGACGATCAGAACCGAGGGATAGGCGGCTACCAGTCCGGACTCGACTACAATAAGGAGGACAGGGGAGGGATTGATGGCGTCGTTTGGGTAATCTCTCCTGCGCAGATTATCAAGGAGGCGAACTCTTCCAACTACCGCTTCAACTGCGCGATGGAAAAGTATGCGTTGCCGACAGGAGACAACGAAGACTGCGCGGTCTCGTCACTCAATCCCTACGAAGGGTATTCGATTCCAGAAGGCTCTGGAGCACAGGAGAGAATAGACAGGTTCGTCGAGGATGCAGAACCGCTACTATCTAACTTCGTTCGTGACACCAATAACGACGGCATCTGGGATACGGGAGTAGTCATCATGGGGCTGAAGTTCGATATGTCGGAAACGGACATCACATCTCGTCCGGACCCAAAAGGCTCAACTGAAGAGAATCCAGATGGAATTTTGAGGGACCACAAGGCCTTCATCACACACTCTCAACAGTTGATTTACGAGGAATCAAATCCTGTGGACTGCCAACTTTGTCACAGAGTATACGATACTCCTACCTCAACAATGGACGAATTCACTTCAACTGACAACCGCAAGGCCATCACTATTACCGGATTGACTCCAGTGGTGCACGACATCTCCGATGCAATCTACATCGAACTTGTCGACAGGATGCTCCCCATCAGTATAGTTCTAGTCTCACTGGCCATGCTGCTACTGCACCGCAATCCAAAGGTCATTATTATCTGCGGCGCCCCCATTTTGATGAGTCTAGCAATAACATTCGGCATCACCGTCATCGCCGACATCATGCTCACTCCAATGATTATCTCTGTTGGCCCCATACTGGTCGGGCTAGGGGTTGACTACGCCCTGCATTTGACCAACAGGATAGAGGAGAATAGAATTGAGTTGATTGAGGAACGTCTCGAGATGGCTTGGTCGGCTCAGAGGGACGGCTTCCAGACCGAGGATATCGACCCGTGGGATCCACATATCAGTCTCACAGCGACAGTCAGAGCAGTTCTTACTACCGGGCACGCCATATTCCTATCTGCGTTGACCACTATCATAGGTTTCAGTGTACTCAGGTGGCCCAGTTTGGTTCCGATAGAGCCTATGAGGACAGTCGGAACAACGCTCCTAATAGGTATCTCGACTACATTCGTGTTATCGATGCTAATGGTCCCCGCGCTGGTTCAGTTACTGAGATACAGAAAGAGCCGTTCAAAAGCCTTCGATAAGTTGTGGGAGTCAATAGGGGAGATTCCAGTCAAGGCCACTGTCATAGTTCTGATAGTCACCTTAGCCTTGACTTTCTCAGGGGCTCGCATCCTTGAGGAACAACTCGGACAGGGAATAAGCGGCGCCGCCGATGAGGTCCCTCCAGGTCTAGAATCATATGAGACCCTCAGGGAATACAGCTACGTCTTCGATGGCGGACAGACTAACATGTTCATCGTAGATGCTACTCAGAGAGGGGCTCAGAATGACACAGCCCCGATTCGGGACCTCCCTATACTCGATGCCATTGATTTCATGCAAGTCAACAAAATTGACCAAGTGGCTAATACCTCCACCGTCAGTTTAGTAACCATTCTGAAATCAATACATGTAGATGTCGTGATTGGAGATTTAGAATTATACGATGAGAGCCTTTGGGAAATCCTTCATGATGAGTGTTGGGATGAGTCGACTAATCCCCTACGCCCTGATTGTTGGGCCTATGTCGTGACCAGTCGCGAGGACATGGTCAATGTGGCTTTCGACACCCTCTCTCCAGAGATTCGATCAATGCTGATGAATGCTGATCAGGGCTCAGGCGAGACAAAGACTCTGGTTTATGTTAATCAGCCCTATCTCAATCTGGCTGATGCAGGCTCTCTACGGGATGCCATAGACGGCTTCTTGACGGGTGTAGGATGCGGAGGCTCGGCCTGGACCTGCCAAGGCCTAGGATTGGATCAGACCTTCAACTCGCTCTTAACGGGAGGGCTGCCAGTATCCATCGATGTCAACGATGGGGTCCACGAGGCCCAGTCAGAGACAACCATAGCTACGATGCTCATACTGCTCATCGCTATGACCTTCCTGTTTCGCTCCCCTCGGTTGGCTCTATTCACTATGATTGCAGTAGGGGTTGTTGTGGTTTGGCAGCCACTATTGATGCGCAGTGGTGGCGTTAACGTCAACTTCTTCACCGCCATGGTAGGGACAATTGTCTTCGGCATAGGGGTGGATGATTCCATCCACATCGTTGATCGAATCAAAGACGAAGGAGAGACTCCTGCTGGTATCGTCAAGTCTGTGTCTAGGACCGGTCAGACCATCTTCGAGACCACTGCCACGACCTGTGCCGGCCTCTCAGCTGGATTATTCGTAGCCATCCCCGGACTGCAGAACTTCTTCGTGTTGATGATGCTGCTACTCATTCTAGCTCTGCTGACTAGCTCAATCCTTCTGCCGGCGATGATTGTCGCCTACCACGAGTTCGGACATCGAATCACCCGGGGGGAGTCTTGGCTGGACTATGAGCAGAGCGGGGTGCTATCTGAAGAGGCCGTGCTCGAGGCAGTCATCGAATAGCGAATGCTGTCGCTATGTAGTTAGGCGAGGGTGCAGGGAGTAAGCCCCTTTCTGTTCACCTTTCAGCTGGTCGCATTCAACTGTGCGTCCTACCCGGTCCTGTCGATGCCATGCAGACCTGCTTGGACTTGCTCCGGTGGGGATGCTCGTTCCAGCCGCGGTCAGGAAACCTCCCCCTTGCGGGTTCATAGTACGCCTGGCGCGGTTCGTTTCTGTTGCAGAGCCGACCCTCCCGGGCCTCCGACTTGCGTCGGACCACCTGCATCATGGAGAGGGGACTTTCCTCAGTGTCGTACACTGTCAGCAACCCTCCTGCTCCCTCGCACCCACGGGCGCAGGTGCCTCGCATGAACCCCTCGGTTGCTCAGAACGCAGCCTTGAGCAACAAATACACGCGGAAACCATGATGCGCGGCACACCTCCAGCGAGTATCGTGGACGAAGTCGAGGCTTTGAAGCGCGAGGCCGGAATCGCTGCTTGCTCATTCGTCAGCAGTGGCATGATACTGGGCCTCGGAACCGGCTCTACAGTCCGCTACACGGTGCTGGAGATTGGACGCCGGATGATCGAAGAGGGACTACAGATCAAAGGGGTCCCAACCAGTGAGGCGACTAGACATCTGGCAGAGAGCCTTGGTATCCCATTACTCACTCTAGAGCAGGTCGATGAAATCGACCTGACGATCGACGGTGCGGACGAGTTCGACCCAGATTTCCAACTCATCAAGGGCGGCGGCGGCGCTCTCACTCGAGAGAAGAGGGTAGCCTCTGTATCGAAGGCCATGGTCGTGGTAGCAGATGATCGCAAGCAGGTGCCGGTTCTCGGTGGATTTGACCTACCTCTAGAGGTCGGTACCAGCGACTGGGAGGGAGTTCGGGATGAATTAGACTCAATATGCCCAGGGCAGGTGAGGCTGCGTGGCGGGCCGATGCCCTATGTTACTGACAACGGAGGATACATCCTCGACTGCGAGTTCGGCCCCACCATCTCAGATCCAGGTAAGCTGGAAAAATTGATTCTCTCGGTAGACGGTGTAGTCGAGGTGGGGCTATTTGTTGGTATGTGCGACGCGGTCGTGATGGCGACGTTGTCAGAAGTGCTGACTATAGTCAAGGAAGATGGCAGACTGAACTGATTTCACGTTCCGTCGCGGTTATAGAGTGGCGTCAAGTCGGTGGGCTGGGTCTGTAGCTTAGTCAGGTAGAGCACCCGGCTCTTAACCGGGCGGTCGCGGGTTCGAACCCCGTCAGACTCGCCATCCAAACGCCCCTTTGAATCGAGGTTTCTTAACCGATGAGCGAGCGAGTAGCCGATAGGAAGTGAGCCGATGAGCAAGCAGCACTGGGTCGGTGACGTAAGAGCCGGAGATCACGACGGGTCCGAGGTAGAACTGAAGGGTTGGATACACAGGTCCCGGGGCTCGAACAAAATTTGGTTCCTAGTAATTCGAGATTCGACTGGTGTAGTGCAGTGTGTAGTCAAGAGGAAAGACGTCGGTGACGATACATTCGAGGACCTCCGTACAGCTCTCATAGAGTCTAGTGTAGTCATCCGCGGCACAGTCGAGGCCACCGACAGGGAACACGGTCATGAGGTGCTAGTTAGTTCGGGAGAGATTGTTGGTGCGGTGAATCCTGAACGACCCTTCCCGATAACCGAGTCCGCCATGGCCGAAGCAGATGGTGGTCAGACAGAGTTTCTGCTGGATAACCGACACTTGTATCTCCGCACCAGCCGGATGACTACGATGCTGAAGGTGCGTTCTACTGTATTCGGAGCCATCCACTCATACTTTCGGGACCGAGATTTCATTGAGTACCAAGCTCCGAACTTCGTAGCTGGGGCAGTAGAAGGTGGTAGCACCCTTTTCGAGGTACCCTATTTCGATCGTAAGGCCTACCTAACTCAATCTTGGCAGCTCTATGCAGAGGCGGCGATGCCCGCTCTTGAGCGCCTGTATACCATGGCCCCTTCCTTCCGGGCAGAAAAGAGCCGCACTAGGAGACACCTCA
This sequence comes from Marine Group II euryarchaeote MED-G34, assembly GCA_002457605.1. Classification (GTDB taxonomy): domain Archaea; phylum Thermoplasmatota; class Poseidoniia; order Poseidoniales; family Thalassarchaeaceae; genus Thalassarchaeum. The sequence continues at coordinate 34,936 of NTJT01000007.1, forward strand.
CAGAGTTTTGGCACGCTGAGATGGAGGTCGCTTGGGCGAGTAACTCTGAGATTATGGAGTACGGAGAGGGTGTCGTCAGACACATCGCTAAATCCCTACTGGATGAGAGGTCTGACGAGATGACGGAATTGGGACGAGACCTCGATTTAATCGCTAACTATGCGGATAGCGAATATCCTAGGATGCGGTACGACGAGGCCATCGAGATTTTGCAAGGCAAGGGGGTGGTTGTTGAATGGGGCCAAGACCTTGATTACTCTAAGGAGAAGGTGCTAACCTCTGATTTCGACGTCCCTCATTTCTTGACGCACTATCCGAGGATAGCCAAACCGTTCTACCATCGCCCTGACCCAGATGATGAGAAATATGTTCTCTGCCACGACCTACTCGCTCCTGAGGGATACGGCGAGATTGTAGGTGGAGGCGAGCGGACCTGGTCTGAGAAGGAGATTCTTGAGCGAATTGACGAAGAGAAAACTCCTCGCGAGCCATATGAGTTCTACATCGACATTCGCCGCTATGGGGGCGTTCCGCATGGCGGCTTCGGCCTCGGTGTCGATAGGGTCTGTGCGTGGCTGTCAGGGGCTGACCATATCCGTGAGGTAATTCCATTCCCAAGAGATAGCAGAAGGGTCACGCCGTAGGCGTGCTTCTGCGAATCACTCATACGAAGGCGGCGCTTAGCGATACCATGGGAGAGGGCTGGCGCGAACTAGACATCGCAAATCCCACTGAGGAGCACGCGATGTTGCGTGATATGGTGCGCAGCTTCGTTTGTGATGAGGTCGAACCTCAAGCTCTTGAGCACGACCGCGATGAGAAGTTCAACTCCAAACTGTTCCGCAGACTGGGTGAGCAGGGGATTCTCGGAATCTCCGTTCCTCTCGAGTACGGTGGTGGAGGAATGGACGCTACTGCGGTGGCCATCATCAATGAGGAGATTTCCTACTCCGACCCCGGACTCTGTCTAGCATACCTTGCTCACGACCAACTTATCGCCAACAATCTCGCTCACAACGGCAGTGAAGAACAGAAGCAGCGTATACTGCCGAAACTGTGCAGTGGTGAGTGGATCGGCTGCATGGCGATGAGCGAGCCGGGATACGGAACAGACGTCCTTGGTATGCAGACCAGCGCCGAGCAGCGCGAGGATGGCTCTTGGATAATCAACGGCCGCAAGATGTGGATTACCAACGGCTCAATCGACGAGGAAGGCACGCCTGCTGACGTGGTTTGGCTGTACGCCCGCACAGGAACTGATTCTAAGGGACGGGCCGAGCTAACCACCTTCATTGTAGAGAAGGGCATGCCGGGTTATTCGGTGGGCCAGAAGATTGAGGATAAGTTAGGTATGAGATCTAGCAATACCGCCGAGTTGGTATTCGACGATTGCATCGTACCTGCAATAAATGTCGTCGGCAACCCAGGTGAGTCGATGATTCACATGATGAGAAACCTTGAGCTGGAGAGACTAGGTCTCGCAGCGATGGGAGTGGGCATAGCTAGGCGCAGCTTGATGGCGATGAATAGGTACGCAAGCGAGAGAGAAGCTTTCGGTAAGCAGATTCGTGAGTTCGGACAGATTCAACGCCACATTGGCGAATCTTGGGCCGAATACAGAGCGATGCGTGCCTACGTCTACGATACCGCCCGCAAGATTGACCTCTCAAAGGCAGGTAACAGACTGGATTCGGATGGAGTCAAACTGTTCGGGACGTCCGCCGCCAAGAACATCGCAGACAGGGCCATCCAAGTGATGGGTGGCTATGGCTACGTCGGCGAGTACACTGTCGAGAGGCTATGGCGGGATGCCAAGCTCCTGGAAATCGGGGGTGGCACCCTTGAGGGACACCAGAAGAACATCGCTCGAGACCTCGCTGACGATTCCGCGGCAATAGACAGATAGTGGTAGTCCCGGGAGGATTCGAACCTCCGTCACCGGGACCAAAACCCGGTATGATGGACCACTACACCACGGGACTCCGAGCCGATGCTGACGTGTCTCTGCTTTTGATTTGACGGGACATCCAGCCGACACTATCAAAGGTTCTTGGAGTACGCTTAGAACATGCGTCAGCGTACAGCGTCTGCATTAGTGCTGCTACTACTGCTATCTTCTCTCTCGGTTGGCATGGCTTCCGCCGACCTCACCTATACGCGCAATCCCAGCATCATAGATGCTGACAACAATTTCGATACAGAATCAAGCCAGGAATTTCAACGCGGTACACCCTGGGTCGATTCGAGCCTTTGGGAGAGAGTTGATTCGGGGGCCGAACAAGTACGGGTGACTGTCATCACACGCTCCCTGGCGACCCTTGACCAGTGGCAGCACGACAACGATGCCATAGAACAGCAGAAGCCGGCCAAGAACGGAGAGACTCTAGTTGCTCTTGATTCGACTGATGGGCAGGTGGATCACAGGACTTTTTGGATGGATGCTAGCATTTTCCATAAGTTGACCGGAGTCCCGGCAGTAATCGCTGTTCTGGATGCCGAGAAGACACCTGAACCGTATGACACAATGCCATTCGAGGCCCCTCCTGGGTTCGAGCCAGAGTCTGTCCGTAGCGGTGAGATACACGGCGCTAACGACGCATGGGATAGGGGATATGCAGGAGAAGGAATGGTAGTGGCCATAGCTGACACTGGAGTGGACTTCGGGCATCCTGATCTGAATGGAACTCAAGCTAGGGTGACCGATTCTAAGTCACCTTACGAGGGCTGGCCATTGATGTTCGATCACAACAGCATGTATTACTGGCTGTTGTATGGTGAGGCTTACCCTGCAAGGGGTACATGGTATGCTGACACTTCGCTGATTGATTACGACAACAACACCGACGGACTTCTCGACACGTCTGGTTACAACATTACTGGCATCAATTCCTCACTATCTGGGGCCTACCACCTTGGGGAGCACCCCGACTGGAGACTCATTGACAAGGCAGGCGGGGATGTCCCCATCTTAGTGGTCGATGACAGGATATCCGGACTTTACGAGACCGTTTATCCTGACATTAACCGAGATGGCGACTTCTACAACGATGTTCCAATGCGCCCGGGGGAGGAGACAGCCGGCCTAGATACCGATGGAGACGGTCTATGGGATATCTCCGGAGGCTTGGTCTACTGGGTGGCCGATGGTACCAATGGAGTTCCTTACACAGACACCTACGCTGCCCGACATGGTTACGCGAATCGGATTCCCGGCTCGGGGAACCTGACCCTTTTCATGATTGAATCGGGAAGTCATGGGACGCTTTGCGCCAGCGCGGTGGCCGCACAGGGAATTGTGAGCGACGGCAAGGTCCTAGGCATGGCACCGAACGCTACCATATCTTCGATAGGCAACCACTACTCAGGTGGCCACGCACTCGACGGCTGGCGCTTCATCGCCGAGGGCTACGACGGTGTCACCCTAACTCAGGGTGACCAGCCTCATATCGGTTCGTTCTCATTCGGTTACTCCTCGATAGACGAGGCCGGTGCCGACGGCTACTCTCTGTACCTTGACTGGCTCACCCGGGTCTACAACGACAACGCATCATACTCTGTGGCCATAGGTAACGGTGGTCACGGCTTCGGCACCGCCAAGGTACCAGGGGCCGCTCACGGCATCTTCTCAGTCGGTGCATTTAGCAGTCGTTCCAGTGATTCATGGGGTCAGAGCGCACCGTGGTCTAACCGAGGGCCAAATGTAGTAGGTAGGATGGACCCAGACATCGTCTCTGTGGGGTGGTCTGCAACCGGCGATATTCCACTAAACCAGAGGAGCAATGCCAACTCCGCTTGGGGGACTTGGGGTGGGACAAGTCTCGCAACTCCGATAGCAGCTGGCCTGATGGCTCTAGTCGCTCAGGCATGGCAGCAGAACTTAGGTTACTATCCCGGCTCTCAAGAGTTCAGGGATTTCGTACTCTCTACATCTGATGACAGGGGTTACGAGCCGTTTGTCCAAGGCGGTGGTTGGTTCAATGCCTCTAGAGCGACAGCTACCTTGGATGGCGAGAATGGCACTTGGTGGGCCAGTCCAGCACAGTGGAACAGCGGTACATTCCAAGGGAAACACAGAGACGCCAACATTAACCTCATGCATCCAGGTGATTCGCAGCAAGTCGACCTAGGATTCCACAACTACGCAAATAATTCTGTGATGCTCAGATTTACTCCTACAACCCACACCCCTCTCGAGCACAATGAGCATCTGTGGGTGAGCAGAGGGGAGATAACTTGTGTTGATGAACCCGGTGAGCCACCTTGTGACGGCCCAGCATTTGGCGATGAGACCTATACCAATTCGGAATGTGAAGTGTATGATTCTAACAGGCCACACTTGCTGATACCACTCCATCTGACAAACAACTCAAGCGTTCAGCTGCCTCCCGACACTACTCAGCTAAGGGCTCGTGCCACCATAGAGTACTCGGCATTTGATGGAAATCAAGACCGTAGTTCCGAGGAACGAGTATTCCTCCAAGTCTACAGGTGGTCTGATCTTGATGGAGATGGAACTTACATCACCAATTCATGGGAGACGCCTTACCATGTTATGCCCGTAGATGAATGGACCGAGGCAGATGAGTTGGATGAAGTAACTTACTGGTGGTCCAATGGCCCGAACGCGGAAGTCAGAGTCGGACTTCCATTCGAAGACGCCAGAGATGGCCTACTGCTAGGGATATGGAACTACAATTGCGATACTGGGTCAAACCCAGTCAGGATAGAGATTGATTGGACAGCATTCGGTAGTTCAGCAGACGACTGGATCACAATTCCTTCTAGCACTGTGATCCATGCCAATAGTTCGGCCACAACTCAGATGACAGTCTCAGTTCCACTTGATGCCGAATCAGGTCTTCACCAGCACGGAGTACTGGTAGAGACATTCGAACTCAATCAGACAGGCTGGCCCACGACAGTTCCACACAGAACATGGACTCTTCCTGTGGTGACAAATGTCCCTTGGTCTGGCCCCTTCAACCTAGATGCGAGGCCTTTGGATGGGAACGTATCGAACCAGACTTTGTATGATGAGAGTTGGATTAGCGGAGCCACTAGGTGGAACTGGAGGGCTGAGAGCGGTGACTGGCGATTCCTGTCCGTGGAGTGGCCAGAAGAATGGGACACCGGTGGGACTGCGATTTTGGATGTAGACTGGTCAGATGTTGTCCAGGGAGCTCTGGGTGATGGCAACGCCACTAACTACTCAAATATCTACACTGATATCGATGTGCTCTGGCTCTCGGAGATGCCTCACGGATATGCCGAGGACGATCCAGATGCATATGGCGATTCGACCTTCTTCATCGAATCACGGTCCACCAACAATCATGCTGGCAGTGGCTCGCATAACTGGGGGACATACACCGGTACTTCACGAGAGATGTTCGCCGTCCCTGCCGAACAAGGAGTCCACCAGATGGTTCTGCACACAGCTCTGCACGGTGTATCATCAAATGACAACCCACTCAATATCTCGGTAGGATACATCGCTGCCGAGGAGTCCGGCTTTGAGCAGGTGGTGACTGATTGGGCCGAAGGCAGCGGAGTAGACGCAGTTCATGTGGTTTCCACCGTGCCTCTGAACGTCGATTCGGTGTCTGCATACGGTTGGAGCCAGCCGGCCCACTTCGATAACGAGACTGCCTTCCAAGATATCTCCGGCGACAAGATGACGGCTTCATGGTGGCACAATATGACCGTCCAGAACTCCACTGAGCTGAACATCAAGATGAACGCTCATGGGGACGCAGATCTCGACTTATTCCTGTTCCGCGACTCAAATGGAGATGGAACATTCTCCTCTGGTGAGGAGGTAACACGCTCATGGTCCGGTTCCTCAGCAGAGACAATCAGAATAGTCGACCCCGATGACGGCAATTATTCGGTCGCAGTACACGGTTACTCTGTACCGAGTGGGACAGTTCAGTTCTGGATTGACATCGAGGTTGTAGGTGGTGACGAACTCGTGATAACCGACCAATTATCCCTAACTGGGGGTGAGATAGATGCGATTTGGCCGAATGGTAGCGATACACTTGCAGGGCAAACCCCATCTTCCGCACTGCAAGTCAACCTCGCCTATGAGAGGCCGGAGACAGCTGGAATCTGGACAGGTTTCATTGATATCACCGTCGAAGGAGACATCAGCCTGCGCCTGCCTTACACATACGAATTGGTCGAACTCGACCCTGAGGTGAGTTTTGACATCCCGGCCAACCTAACACAGTCTAGTTCAGTAGTGCCGATTCGCCTACATGCCTTGGACACCGGCATCGGCTTCCGTCTCGACGACCTCGACTGGGAACCGGCTGACGAGGACACTATTGTTCCCGAAGCTGATCTCGTTGAAGCCATCGACACGGTTGGCGTGCACCACAACCTGACTTCGATATGGAACAGTGGCAACCACTTCGCAATACCTGAGAACATTACCTTCAGGGAGGCTTGGGTCAATGCCACCCTACCTGCAATCGAGCAGTGGCACGACTACCGAGCCACTCTGAAAGACATCTCAAACAACTCCGCTGAGACCTACCTCTCAGTGGCCTACGACGTTACAGCGCCCACACTGGCCCTGTCTAACATACCCTGGATTACCAACCAACAGAATCTCACTTACACCA
>NTJT01000008.1 GCA_002457605.1 Marine Group II euryarchaeote MED-G34
GACGACAACGACGACAATGACCCATACCCCGACACAGAGGACAGTTGCCCCGAAGGTGTGGTGTGGTGGACCAACACTCTGTTTGACCACGACTCCGACGGTTGTCATGACCTCCAGGAGGATGATGATGATGACAATGACCAGATTCTCGACGTCGACGACCTGTGCCCGGTCGGTATGACGGTGTGGTTCTCCGAGCCAGCCAGCGACTACGACTCCGACGGCTGTCATGACGTTGCAGAGGACATGGATATCGACAACGACGGCGTGCTCGATGAGGTCGACCAGTGTCCCCGGGGTATGTTGGGATGGATATCCACACCGCTCAACGACTGGGACTCGGACGGCTGTCATGACGATTTCGAGGACAATGACGACGACGGTGACGGACTATCTGATTGGTCCGACGACTGCATCCGCAGCTCGACATCACCTCAATCGCACACCGATGCCGACGGTGACGGCTGTGACGACAATACCGAGGACAACGATCTCGATAATGATGGCATCGAGTCGGCCTTCGACAACTGCGAGGACGACCCCACCTCGGACTGGGTCTCGACTCTCGCATCTGACTACGACTCTGACGGCTGCGAGGATTCAGTAGACTTCGATGATGATGGTGACGGCGTCTTTGACGTCGAGGATCAATGCCCGACCACTATTTCACTCAACTCTGACTACGACAGAGACGGATGCGACGATGAGACCGAGGACTGGGACGACGATGGCGATGGAGTTCCTGACACTAGCGACAGCTGCCCATTGGGATTGATTAATTGGGACTCTTCTTCGGGCAGTGATATCGATGGCGACGGGTGCATGGATTCGCTCGAAGACGATTACGTTTCTGGCAAGATATTGCACACTCTGCGCAGTAACGCCTTCATGATGCTAATCATCGGCAGCGCAGCGGTTCTTATGATTGCAGGAATGGTTCTGACGACACAGCGTGGACGAGGCAGACCCGGGTTCGCAGACCAGACATGGGCTGTCGACGATGCAATGCAATCTGAGGCCCCTCTCGACCCTCCTGCAGTAGAGAAGCAGGTCAGGGACCTATCGGATCTAGGCTATTCTCCCGAGGTCGCCCAGGCAATCGTGGAAAACGAGGAAAGGGCACGCCGAAGGAGAAACTGACTACCATTGAGCACTTGTGAAGCATTTTCATAACCTCATCGCGTTACTCGCTAGCGGAGGGGCGTGAAATGAGGGCAGTCAGAGTCGAGTGCGCCATCCCTTCAATCGAGCACGACCCGAGGGCGCAAGCAGCCCTACGGGCTGTGAGTTGGGATTACCGCGGAACTCTTGACCAAATCGACGGTAGGATGCGTGTGATGTGTGAGTGCATAACCGTGGATGGAGGGTGCCCAGAACCAGGATTTCGCATAGGCGGCATAACGGTCGTCGAGATTCTCGAAGAGTGGACCTCGGACTACCTGACCCATCATCTCGTCGTACTGGACTTCGATTCGGACACGATTGGGAAATTCTTCTGTTCCAGAGATTTGACTCTATTGGCTGGCACCAACTTCACCTCTAATGGTCTAGTCGTTCAAGTAGCAGGTAGACAGGCTTCGATGGTATCATTCCTGAACGCAATCAGGGAGGCAATACCAGTAGAGAGAATCACGACAGCGAAGCCCTCTGAGGGACTAGTCCAGAAAGGCCCCACCCTACAGCAGCACAGGATTATCAAAATCGCTCACCGACATGGTTGGTATGAGGTCCCGAAGAAAATCTCAATCAGAGGTCTGGCCTCAAAACTAGGTCTGTCCAAGTCAACAGTGGCAGAGCAGTTGGTCAAGGCCGAGAGCGAGATTGTAGGCGGATTCCTGAAGAAGTCACGATAATCAGGCGAATGAATCTAATCGCGTCTGCCTCCCTCTTTTGACGAACCAGCTGTTACGCAAGTCGTCAGGGGCCGATACCCTAGGGGCGACGTAGTCAATGGCGTGTTTGAGTGAGTCAAACTGTCTCGGAGTCTGCTTCATCGCCTCACGAACGGTCTCTCTGATCAGCCAGACTCCTACTGGCGCCCAGTATTCGGGACCAATGTCTCGCCAGATGAGGCAGGCCCCAGAGCGCCGCATCGAATCCATGTGCTCAAGCACACCCAACCTAGCCGAGTAATAGGCGCCAGTTATCTGGTGCGCGTACTCCTTGCGCGGCTCGAGGTCCTCCCAATCTCCCAGCACCTTCCCGGTGCCAGTCCAGACGCTACCCCGAGTCCAGGCCTCTAGCATGTTGAATGCCCACAGACCAGGTGTGAGGATAACGTGGAACACATTGTCGAGGTAGGTGGCCTCGTAGACCAGTACCTTGTCGAGCGAAGGGTGGTCTCTGACCCGATCCCAAAGTCGTTTCCCGAGCATGTCATCGGTAGCCGTGATGCCCCACCGTGTGGGAACCAATTTCCTACTATCTTCCCGGCCGAGAAGCCCCGAGGAGAGTAGGCGGGAGATTTGAGCTTCTCCAATTGAAGCCTCAGTCAGTTCACCCATCGCATCGGCAGCCAGCAGGTCATCTTCATTGGTTACCGAGTCGACCTTCCTCGGGATGCTGGCGTGACCGACGACTTCGGCTCGTAGCACTTCGCCGGAGGGGCCAAGAGGAGTACTCATGCTGTCGAAGGTAGGATTCCTTCCCACCATGATTGGCCTAGCGAAGTCAAGCTCCACATCCACGCTCTTCTCAGCCATAGCAATCTCCTGTGTGGTCTCCAGCATCGCACTAGGCGAAGCGGTGCTACCGACGGGCATTACACTGCCACCAGTGATGAGATTGGCGTGTCGGGCCGCAACCTCCTCTAGAGGCCTTCCGAACAGATCGGCAGGGTCGCCGCTGGCCAGAGGCGCGGCATCGGAGTCTTCTGGAATCCAAGCCGCGCTAGGGCCCGCCCTTACATCAGGGTAGCCGTACTTGCCTACGAACAGCGATGGCGGACTCGGTCCGACCAGTTCGCTGACCGGGCCCGATTGCACCACAGGGAGCCTTCCCCTGATGTCAGCGAGTAGAGGGCAGGGGGAGATGCCGCACATACTCCGAGTACCCCGGCATTCGATGCATTCCGGAAACATCGCCATGAAATCGCAATCGGATGCTCTTAGGCATACTGCTCTGCGAACGCAGGTAGGCGGCATTCAAAGGGACCATTCCTCTCCGGCAGGCGGGGAGATAGATGACTCGGATTCCAGCAGTCATACTGCAGCATTTCATCGGCCTTTCGGACTACGAGCGCAAGCTGGCTATAGACAAGGCATCCAGAGAGCTTGGCATGACTGTAGAGCAGATTGAGACTGAGATTGAGAATTTCCAGAGCGGTGGCTTCAATCATGATCAACCAACCCACACACTTCCTACCGAAGCGCCGCGTAAGGAGCCGATTTTCAAAAGACCGAAGAAGCAGAAGGAAGGGGGGCCCGAGTTTGTAGACGACTCCCACAGATACCGATTTCGATACGACCCCAGTGTGGCAGGAAAGGCTCGTCAGGACAAGGCGACCCAGGCCATTACATGTCCGCACTGCAAGGCCGCGCTCGGAATTCCAGAGAAACGCCCAATCAGGGTCACATGCCCCGCGTGCATGATGGATTCGACCTTTGAGGACTGATTAGACTCCCCAGAACCGGTTTTCTCCTCTGGCACCCTCGTCCTCAGTAACCGATTGCACAGCTGTCCTCAAGAGGTAGTATCCAAGTATTGCGAATACGGGCATTCCCCAAGTGTCTGAGACACTCTGGTAGTCGAGACTGAAGTCAGACCCTCCCATCTCTATGAGTATGACCACCAGTGCGGCCTTGGCGAAGGCGTACACCACCCCTCCTAGGCCCAATAGTAGTACGCTGCGACCAGTAAAACTCCCCTCCTTCCACCTAAGAACTCCCAGGGAGAGTGCGAAAGAGAAGGCGGAGACGACAATCCAAGTGAGGGCCTCATTGATGGCGATGGCCCAGACGGCTACGTCTCTGTTTACTGCGTCGACATTGAATTCACTACCCAGCCAGGCTACGTATCCATCGATTTCGATGTTCGTGGCTGAGAACACCTGGTATGCGGTAAGGATGGATAGCAGTACTGAGACAATCGAGAGACCCCAGAGAAGAGACGACCATATTCCTCCGCTAGCGCTCTCTCGCATATCAATAATCAAACGCTCTAACTGATGTTCCCAACCGAGTCCTTTGGCGAACAACCAGATGCCGATGAATAGAGGCATTGCGCCGATGAGAGCCCCACCTCCTGGGATGATGAGGCCGAGCCCGATAATCATCAGGAAGATGGCGACCGGAACCAGCAACCTAGCTCGCCAACGTGGATCATCGATGGCCTTAGCAATGTAATAGTAGGTACTCTCGATACCCTTGGACTGTCTTACAATTATCTTCTCAACATGGTCGACGCGAACCCTTGAGGTGATGATGGGGAGAGAAGCCTCATCATCCGCTCCGTCGGTGATTAGGACAGCGGAGTCTGGTTGAAACTCTTGGATGACCTCATCCAGTTGCATTGCGACGGCTCGGTCACTGCGTGGACCGACCCGAACATCACCTGTAAGTAGGGCGATTTCTATCTCATCATCGCCCTGGGCGTTCTCAACTAACCTGTCGTGATGGTGCAGGGCACCAAGGATGGCGTTGGTGTCAGATTCTTCAGGATCAGCTATGCCCAAACGCAGAGCGGCGGTTAGAGTCGCCTTGCGACCGATGACGGGACCCCTGATGCCAGCCTTTACTCCAAGGTCATTGTCTCGGTCGACAGTTAGTACGAGAGTCCTCACCATGCCTACTCATCCGGTATGGGCTGCGATGTAATGCTGGCCCATATCAAGAATTGGCCGACTCGACCTCTTCCTCAACGACTTCGGGCTCTTCCGTGGCCTGCGGACCCTCGCGGTAGCGGCTGCGCTGCTTGGCTCTGATGTACTTTAGTGGATGACTCATCCACTCCTGGTCACAGAGCCTATCATCACCAGGTTGCACCGGACATCTCGCTGAGGTCTTCAAGGCGGCGCAACCATGCGGTGTGTAGTCGTGCTCATAGACATGATTCACTTGGTATGAGGTAGTATCGGCATTGTAGTCAGGTGCGTTTGCGAAGAACGAGCATGTCTGTTCCCGCGACATCCCAATTGACTTCGAGAAGGCAGCTAGAAACACCCTTCCGACATGATTTACGTTTATTCCTTGATTTAATTCCGAGACCGCCGACTCGAAGCATGGCGGCCAGTCATCCCTAACCGCAGCCGTCATTGGCATCTCTGCCTGTACACGCTCTGAGAGCAGCCCGGTGATGCGTTCAACTGGATCGGCAAACAGAGCCGCGAACTCTTCACTCATCTTGTCCATTCTGTCTGTGCAGGTCTCGTTCAGATTCTCTCTAATTCTCTCTTTCAGTAGCCTCGCAGTACGCTGCCTACTATTCTCCCCCACAGCCGCATCCATACAGACCCATCCATTGATGACTGGTCGATTGGCCAGATGCCAGTAGGTTCCTGAGATTCTCGGGCACAGTTCTATGAAGTCGGCCATCGGAATCCAGTAAACCACCTCGTCAGAACCCGAGCTCATCTCGCTTCTGATTCCTGACAGGTAGGAAGCAGCCAACAGCTCAAAATTCTCCGAGTCCATTCCAAATAATTGGTCGGCCCTAGTCGCCTCCCCCTCTATCCATCGGGCCAACAACCTCTCGTTGAACGAGGCGCAGACGACCAGCATAGCGTGTAGGAACGAAAGCACCTCAGTCATCCTGCCCATCTCTGTTGACATGTCGACAGTAGTCGCGATGTCAGCACCGTCTTTGTGCATCACACTGTCGAGCAAGCGTAGTCGCCCCCGGGTCCTGACGTCATCCAACCAAGGCTCGTCTATCAGACCCTCAACCGAGATTCCATTCTTCTCTAGCACGCTGCGCATGTGCTCCCTGCCTTGAGGCAGGAAGGGATAGCGAGCTAGTAGGACCTCGTCCTCCACTGGTGGCAGTGCAAGCGGCATCGGCATTGGCAAGCAGTGGGCCGCGAGGGTTATTCAACACTCACCGTACCCTTCTACTGGAGTGAGGCCAGATGAACAGACCGACCGACCTGCTTCCAGTCCTCGACGAACTGCATGCCATCCAGACGGAGGTCCGCGAGCATTTCGGGTGGGAACTCGACCTCGACTCAGACAGTGCTCTGTCCCTGCTCGAAGTAGTAGAGGCGTCGGAAATCAATGACTGGACCCGCCCCCGCAGGGCTGCCACAGTGGCAGGTCTGATTCGAAGAATGGTACTCAGGCCTACAGAAGTGGCAGTTCTCGGTGCGGCTGTAGAGGCCGAAGAGGTTCTGCGAGTGCTAAAGCGACCCGTCTTGCTGGTCGCAGCTGATGGATCCGCAGGCGTACTCTCAACGCTGCCCGACTCCACATCAGAACGAGCCTGGTCGCGTCTGGCATGCGTCGTCAGCGATGGTGACGGTGGCCAAGGGATCATCGAAGCGGTCAAGCGGGGCATACCAGTCTTCCTGCACGCCCACGGCGACAATGTTTCTGAGTGGAAGTCGTTACTGGAAATAGCTGCGGGAGCATCAACACCTTCGCCTCTTGTGCTGACTCATCAGACTCCTGAAGTGATTCCTGGCATGCACAATCCCGGAGGGTTCACCGACGGTGACCGGGCCGCGTGCGTGGTACGCTCTTTGGGGGTACCTAAGGAATCAATCACGATGCTGGGCACTAGGACCGATGTCGTAGGCAGGTGGTCTGGAGTGACTGATGCGGAGGCCAAGATGGAGAAGCTTCAGTGGATGGATAAGGTCCTGCGGACACTAGAAATCAATTACTAGACGAAGTCGCTGAGTGTCATCACAGTGACTGTGTCGTCATTGAACAGAGAGTCAACGCTGTCAGTCATCCAAGCAACTCGCTGCTTGGTGTAGTCATCGACGCCGTACCTCTCGATGACGTTCCGAGTAATTTTGATGTACTTTCGAACCGCTCCCTCGGAGACCGTCAGAACGACATTGCCCCCGCATAGGGTGCTGTCACCGTCTCTTGAGCCGACTAGGCCGCCCCCCACCGAAACGGTCTGGATACATTTGCCCGCTAGCGGCATCCTGCGGTACGAAGCAGCACATTTGACGCAACGAACTTTCTGACGTGTGAAGGCCATGAGGTTTCCACGTAGGTCAGGAAGGAAGTGAGATTCGATGACCTGCGAGGCTACACGCTGCGCACTGACAGGCCTCAAATCAGTTCCGAGAGCCAGTTGAGCAAGCATCTTGTCCTCCATTGTCTTGAGGGTCTTGTACGACGAATTCTTCGGGCCAGCGTCAAGTCGGCCCGAGTCATGAGTCCAGCCATACCCACGAATCTCCCCCACAGCGCCAAGCCTGTTACTAACCAAGTCAACGATTCCTTCAATCTCGCTCGGGTGTGGCTGCGACTTCGTCGCCTCGTAGAATGCTCGGTTGTAGGACCATGAACAATCGACATTGAGGGCCTCCTTGTCAATCTCGCTCGGATTGATGCGTGTGCTCAGGACTAGAGGGGCGTCCATCCGGCCACCCCTTCCTGCTGGCAAGATTGACCTAGAGAAATTCAACAAACCGTCTAGCAGCATCATCAAACTGTCCTCATCACCGTCGCAGTTGCGCCTCTTCGCGGCGTGGAACAGAGGGTGAGCATATCCAGCAGAGGCACCGGTCCAGCCGATGATTCGGCACAGCACACCGCCAGATGTATGCGGTGCGAGCCCGATAGCCAGATGACCAACCAAATCAGACTCGTCAGAAACCTCGTAGAAAGGCTCCATTCCATAGAATCGCACCAACAAGTCGTCTACGAAGTGGCATGTGCTCAGGAGGTGACTCTTGGCTAGTATGGAAGGCACGAAGTCCTGAGGCAACAACTCAAGCATCTGCTCATCCGAGTCGAGAGGTGCACCGAAGATGTCGTGAGAATATCCTAGATCATGCAGCTTATTCCAAGGAGTGCCTATTTCGCTAGGTTTGAAGTGAGTAATCGGAACATCGCTCATGTCGTAGCGTGAAGTGCCATCTCGGAACACCGAGACCTCATGCTTTGCTCGCAATATCCCCTTTTCGATTGGTTCAGGGGTCTGGTCTATTGAGACTAGGCCCTTGACCGCCTTGATTCTTTTCGGCACTCTGTCAAGTCCGAGCGCACGTCTCTTAATCTCCAGAATACCACCTAGTGGAACACTAGTTCTCTGCCCCTTCCTGCGTCTGAACTGCCCTCCTCGGCGCTTGCTCTCCTGAGTGCGTCCTCCGCATTCAACTGCTTCTCCGGAAACCAGTCTGTTGTGGCATCTCAGATGTGGGGACTCTTGCCCGCACTTGTCGCACAAGCGTGGCCCCATCTCGACTCGGATGACACCCTTGCCGGCGGCCTGCCCTAGCAGTCGTTGTGGCCCACCGTTCTCACCTATTGGGTATAGAGCGTGAACCATTGGCTTCATCTCGCGCACTCCGGCTTTCTCTGGTCTGCCCATTCGAGATCCCACTCTACACGGAACCGAGTCCTCCCAGCGGAGTTTCGATAGACGTCTGACTAACCACAGAGAACGGTCAACCTCGTGTTCGTCAATCAGCATCCTGGCTTTCCTTAAGGCATCCTTGTCTACTGGTCCAAGGTTCTCGATTTCATCTGCCGCAGCTTTTCCCGCTGCATCAGTGTCTCCTATCCCGAGTCCTTCCTGCCTTGCTGCTGTTTCAGCCTTCATTCTGACGACCGTCCGCCGACCTTCCAAGTCTTCTAGACGAGCATCCTCCTGTGCGATGATGTCCGTTGCTTTGCGAATCCTGCCTACTCTATCGTCGATATGAGGGCCGGCTTCGACGGCGATACGCACAGACCCACTGTCGACTTCGAGCCCAAGTCCCTCAATCAATCCCTCCCAGTGTGATGAGATAACAATGTCATCTCCTTTGTGGTGATGCTCGATACCGAGTGTCATCAGAGCAGATTTCAGGATACCGTGGTTGTGCACCATAGTCCACCGTGGCCAACTCCCAGTTGAGGAGGCCGGCAGCCCGATGTCTTCGATGTAGGCGTCTGGTGACCAGGCGGTGGCACCATCATGCAGATGTAACGCGCCGTTCTCGATGGACGAACTCACTAGCGCCTTGATGACTGTGGGCGCGAAAGACATCGGCATATCTGACCACCAAGGGTTCCATGGTGGCGGAACCGCCGCACCATACTCTACACTAATCGCTCTTGCAGAGTCCCACTTCATCACCAAGTCCTGCAGATATAGGGACCAGTCTCGCCGGCGCCAACTACGGTCTAGAGAACTCTCTCCACCTCGTTCGATAGCGCCATTGAAGGGTATTCCTAAAGGGAGTAAGGACCTATCGATTCCGAGAATATTAGCGAAGACTTCGACCTTGTCCGGATGATCCAGAGACTCTGCGATATCGGCAGCCCACCAATCCCTGTTGTAGCCCGATGGAACAAGCCTCTTGTTGTTCTCAATGAACTCTCCAAAACCCGAGAGCACCTCTCCAGAGTCCCATATTGTGATTACTTCAGCAGAGCAGGATTTCCACTCATCTATTGTAGAGATTCTGCGGAAGGAACCATCTCGTAGGAGTACCGTAGGCCCGTCTATATCGACACACGGAGTGACTGCGCATGCCTTTCCTGGGCGCTCGGTTTTCATCTGAGTACCAACGGAAAGGAATCCACCATGAGCCTGCATGGATACAGGATTTATCCCAGCGGCGGCAAGACCGGTAGCACGACTCCTTCCATACCTAAGCCGAAACGCACCAGGCTCCCCCGGCTCCCCGAATACCGGCCGTCCAGCGATGACATCTTGCATGTATTTGTCATTCTTCGGAATTTCTCTACGGTGAAAATATCCGCCCTCGTCTTCCCCTTCTCCACTTTCTTGTTTTCCCTTTGAGGAAAATTCTGAGATAAATTCCCATCCTGGGATTTTCAGACGCTCGGTGTGCTTCTGGATCTTTGGAGCTTTCAGGCAGAGTCCTTCTCCGATTACGAGCAACACTCCACCCCGAATTCTAGTACGAGGCGAATTGTTGGGATTCACGATGTTGCGAACTTCCTTGTAGCCCGCACACTCCTGCTTCTCAGTCTCCTCTCCGTTAATCATCACCGGGCACGCTCGCACGATAACCTCTATTTCCTCGGGAGGAGGCTTGTATTGTAGGCCGACACGGTAGAGGCCAAACTCTTCCTTGACCCGTTCAACTTCCGGCGTCGTCGGGATGTACCTCCCTATGCCGAGCTCACGACGTATCATGTCACCAATTAGGACGCTCAGCGCTTGGCCGGTACCGCCCGCCGCTCTTATGGGTCCGGCGAAGTCGATGGATAGAAACTCAGATCCATCGGCGTTGTTCATGATGCGCACTCTTCCAATGCCGTCGAGCGGGGCAACTAGGATTGCTTCCGTCAGTACTCCGAGACCGACCCTAAGTCCGGAGTCGATGGCCTCGGTAATGTCATTATTCCTTGCATACATCCTCCGTGCTACATCAAGGGCTATCTCGATAGCAGCAGTTTCCCTGTCTGTGGTCAGTAGGAGATTGCGCAAGTCGTCCTCGATACTCATTC
This sequence comes from Marine Group II euryarchaeote MED-G34, assembly GCA_002457605.1. Classification (GTDB taxonomy): domain Archaea; phylum Thermoplasmatota; class Poseidoniia; order Poseidoniales; family Thalassarchaeaceae; genus Thalassarchaeum. The sequence continues at coordinate 10,581 of NTJT01000008.1, forward strand.
CGTCGAGATACTCTTCAAGCAGTTTCTCTGTTCTACTTGCGAGGTCGGTGGTGCGTGGGATTTCAACCTCATCTGAGAAATCAAGGCCCTTGGCCTTGGCCTCATCAGCGATGAGAAAGACCTCGTCCGCGCGCCGGTCCAACCAACTCTGATACGCCGCACGCTCGGCACTCATACGAACCTCGTCGTACTCCGCAACATGCCTTTTATCCGAACTCATGTATACACGCTCCGCCGCTGAACATCCCCGTACTGTGGGAGGCCGTCCAAGAACATTCACCGAAATGCCCGCCAATCTGGCTGTCCGGAGTGCGAACCTTCATCCGACCCCTGCCGAGCCGAAGCGAAGGAGAAGATGGCGTCAACCAGCGTAGATGAAGCGAGGTCGAGACTTGTCGACAGGGTCCGTGACTTGGCTTATCTTCACTCTCCCGATGAACCATTCACACTCGCTAGTGGCCGTCAAAGCACTCACTTCTTCGACATGAAGCCGGTGATGATGGATCCTGACTGTGCCCACCTGCTTGGTGTGCTCATCCACGCTGAGATAGAAGACATCGGCAGCGTAGACGCGGTCGGTGGTCTCGAACTCGGCGCAATCCCCCTCACTGGAATTGCCATTGCCAAGGCGGGCAAGGGATCTAGCCTACGCGGCTTCCTAGTGCGCAAGGAACCCAAGGGCCGCGGCGGTCGTAAAACCGGTAATCCCCCTGGTATTGAGGGTTCGAGCCTTGCTGCTGGTGACAGAGTAGTGCTTCTAGAAGACGTGACTACGACTGGGGGTTCTGCTCTGCAGGCCGCAGCCAGACTCAGCGAGATGGGCTGCGAAGTCGCCGCATGCATCACCATCCTAGATCGCGAAGAGGGCGGGGCGCAGGCTTTCGCCGAGGCTGGAATAAATCTTCGACCTTTGATTCTGAAGTCGGATGTCGCAGGTGGGTGAATGAGTCAGCACATCATCGACTCGAGCGAACCCTATCATCCCGAGAAGCTCGACAAGAAGGAGTACGTGGGCGCAGCGACCTACTTCGAGCTCGACATGCGTGCAGGCGTGGTTCTAGAGGTAGAGGAGTTCCCTGAGATGCGTAAACCCTCATACAAGATTCACGTCAACTTTGGACCGGTAATCGGGAAACTATGGAGTTCCGCACAGATCACCAACTACTCAAGAGCCCAGTTGATTGGCCGCACTGTGGTAGGAGCAGTCAATCTCGGTGACAAGACCCTGCCAACGGGATTCGTCTCCCAGTTCCTCGTTCTCGGGGCACTCGACCCCGATGGCACAGTTCGCCTGCTCGAGCTACCCGACGGGGTGCTCCCTGGCTCCATGGTCGCCTGATTTCTTGAGCGTCAGGGGGACCATGACCCCGACTCTCGTTGGTGCATGTAGCAGTAACCGGACTTTCGGAATACCATCCGACGGCACCTTTTGACAGTCTTCCCATCAATGTGTAGGCAATGGGTCTGTGATTTCAGGTAATCTTCGGTGTTGGTCTTTGACTCAGCATCTTTCTTCCCCTCTTTGAATGAAACATAATCCGAAGGCGCCGTTGTCCCCCAATCCTCTTCCAATTCCACTCCTTTTTTTCCGGCATGGGTTGTAGATGGAGTGGCGAACTGAAGGGCCCCCATCTCTTTCTTACATTCCTTGCAGACTAGCAAATCCTCCTTCTCATCTTCGTCGCCGAAAATCCATTCTGCCCCCAAAGCCGCTGGGACGAACCCCGCCTCTCCTGCAGCCCCCTCTGTGATGATAAGGAGGCCAATGCCAAGCACTCCTCCTGCCACCACCAATGCCCCACCGCCTAGAGTTTTCACGTATGTCTCGGCCGGATCGTCTCCCACGGACCTGCAGGTGGTGCAGATGGGGGCCTCACAACCAGCTCTCTGGCAAGTCCAACCAATCGTTTTGTTGAGGCCGCATCGGCTGCAGGCACCTCCCTCAAGACCAGTCTCCGGGGCGGTGGTAAGGGCGAGAATGCCCCCTCCTATTGCCAATAGTAAGCCTAGGGCCAAGCTACAGAAATCCCCACTCACAGCCCAACCAAGACCGATGAGAAGGATTAGTGCTCCCGCCCCCCTCCTCATCGTCACCGGCGTGCTTTCGGGGTTTACATGGGCCTCCATCTTCATGGCATTTTCCTTCATCTGCACCCGTCGGAGTTTCGGCTTGATGCCGTTCAAGGTGTCTAGCTCACCTGCGTCAAACCAGATTGTGGCGCAGTCCCCGCAGATGTCTATCTTCACGTCGTGCTCGCTCGCCCGGTCTTCTGATCCGAATGGTTTGGGTACCGCTATTTCCAACATCATAGAGGGGCAAACCGGGCAACTGTGCCCTTCTGGGTGCTTTTCTCCCGTGTCCTCTATTTTCTCTCGTACTTCGTCTGGGACGACCCCGTGCATCGTCTTGGCCTGTACTGCGAGACCCCAGCATTTGGTGCATACTAACAGATCTACACCATCTACTCCCTCGGCTGACTCAACCCTCAGTTTTCTCGAGCATTGGGGGCAGTCGTAGTCACTAGCTGCACTCACATTGGACCAGTTGCGAACCCCCATCATTAGGCTTAGGGCGGCACACATATGCTCTTGTGCCTGTGAACGCTCCCGGCTCCATGCCTACCGTAGTCAAGATGACAACCAACGCTGGAGAGATACTAATCGGACTGTACACCGAAGACTGCCCAGAGACCACTGGGAACTTCCTCAAGCTCGTCGATGACGGGTTTTACAACGGCCTGCACTTCCACCGAGTGATCAAGGATTTCATGATTCAGGGCGGTTGCCCCCACTCAAGGGATCCTAACAACGGTCGGGCCGGTACCGGAGGACCGGGATGGAAGATTCCGTGCGAACCATCCGCCCTAGCCAAGCGTCACGACCGCCCCGGGCTGTTCTCGATGGCGAACGCGGGCCCGAACACCGGCGGCTCGCAGTTCTTCCTCACCACCGTGCCCACACCATGGCTCGATGGGAACCACGCGGTGTTCGGAGAGGTCATCGAGGGGATGGAGAACGTGTACAGGATAGAGAATTGTGACACTAAACCCGGTGACAGGCCACACGACCCCCAGAAGATAATCAGTGTAGAGCGGGTTTGAGGCCACTAATGGATTTCTGTCACCAAACAATACGTTGCACTGCAGGCATACAGTCTGTGTTTATTAATAACCAATTAACGCGATGCGAAATATGGCCAAACATCGTGCTGGAGACCGCCGAATAGTCAGTATAAGCATACCAGAAGACCTTGCTAAGAGGCTCGATCGCAGAGTAGGCAAGGGTCGAGAGAATGGTCGTTCCGCAACCATTTCAAGAATGATCCAGGACTCTATTGATTCGGAGTCTGAGGAGCGCACGGGACAGCCAGCAGCAGCAGCTCGCAGCGCTAGGGCGAAACCCGATGCCATCAGGATAGAGAAGGACACGATGGGAGAGGTTGAGGTCCCAGCAGACAGGTATTACGGGGCTCAGACCGCACGATCCCTAGTCAACTTCGACATCGGGGATGACATCATGCCCCGTTCGGTCGTCCGCGCTTTCGGTGTTCTCAAGCAGGCCGCGGCCCAGACCAACGTCGATCTTGGCCAGATGGACCCTAACATCGGCTCGTTGATCTCAGCGGCCTGTGAAGAGGTCATCACCGGCTCTCTTGACGAGCACTTCCCTCTGAGGATCTGGCAGACAGGCTCGGGTACTCAGACCAACATGAACGCGAATGAGGTGATAGCTAACCGAGCGATAGAAATCTCTGGAGGTGCCGTGGGCAGCAAGACCCCGGTGCACCCGAATGACCACGTCAACCGGGCCCAGTCGAGCAATGACACCTTCCCAACGGCTATGCACATCGCTGCAGCCGAGGAAACACAACATCGATTGTTGCCCGCAGTACGTCATTTACGAGGTAATCTGGCAAACAAGGCGCGGGACTTCAAGAGTACGGTGAAGATTGGTAGGACCCACCTGATGGATGCAGTCCCCCTGACCCTAGGGCAGGAATTCAGCGGGTATGTCTCGATGCTCGACGCCGACATCACACGCATTGAGAGTGCCATGGGAGATTTGCTTGAACTGGCATTAGGAGGGACCGCGGTCGGGACCGGTCTAAACACACATCCCGAGTTCGCTGACACAGTAGCGGCACACATTGCGGACAACACTGGGATGTCTTTTGTCAGTGCTGACAACAAGTTTGCACAGTTGGCAGGTCACGACGCGCTGGTAGCCGCCTCGGGAGCGCTGAACACACTTGCAGCTTCTCTGATGAAGATAGCCAATGACATCAGATGGCTCGGTTCAGGTCCGAGATGCGGCTTTGGGGAACTCTCGCTCCCTGCTAACGAGCCTGGATCAAGCATAATGCCAGGCAAGGTCAACCCCACTCAGGCAGAGGCGATGACGATGGTCTGCTGCCAGGTTATGGGCAACCACACCGCTATCTCAGTCGGAGGCAGTCAGGGCAATTTTGAACTCAATGTGTACAAACCGATGATAATTCACAACTTCCTGCACAGTGTGCGCCTGCTTTCGGACACCTGTCGCTCGTTCACGGACAAATGCGTGGTAGGGCTAGAGGCTAACGAGGACAGAATTGCAACTCATCTAGAGAATTCACTCATGCTGGTAACTGCACTCAATCCTCACATCGGCTATGACAACGCCGCGAAGATAGCCAAGAACGCGCACTTGAAAGGAACCACACTCAGGGAGAGCGCTCTCGAACTCGATCTACTGACAGATGAGCAATTCACCAAGTGGGTCAAGGCCGAGGACATGATTGGGCCACGAATCTGAAGGAATTGGAAACCCTCAATCAATTATTCAGGAGCGAAACGCTCCGCAAACACTGCAAAGAAATCATAGGGGCCGATTACAGGTGGGAGCAGCAGAGGTTTCCGCACATGGGGGAGCTTCCACCCCTGCATACTCCGCAGGGTCCCAGGTTTCCCTGGGGTCCCGGGTGTCCCCCGGGCCTCTCGGCCCGAGTTTCCCCGGGTAGACTCCTCCAGGACCTCTAGTGCCCTTTTGTCGCGCTCCGCTTCCTTCCCCTTCCTTTCGTCCAGGTCTCTCCACTTCGCTCATCTTCTCTCTCTAGGGGCGTTTCCCCCCCCTTCGCGTTCTCCGCTTCCTTCCCCTTCCTTTCGTCCAGTTCTCTCCACGGTCCGATACAGCTTCCTCCACGGATCTCTCCGCCCTTGTCCACTCGTGTTTCCCTCCGCTTCCTTCCCGTTCCTTTCCCTTCCTTGCGTCCGGTTCCCGTCGGTCTCTCCACTTCGTTCCTCACACCGCTTCCAGGTTCGTTCTCCTCCCCTTTCCACGCGTATCTCCTCGGGATAGTACTCTGCCTCGGTTTTTGTTTTCCCCGTTGCCGGTTCGGTTACGTTTTCCTCAGCTTCCTCCTCCGTTCTCTCCGGTTTCCTTCCCCTTCCTTCCCCTTCCTTTCGTCCAGTTCTCTCCAGTTCTCTCTACCTTCTTTCTCTTCGGTTCTCCCGTCGTCTTCCCGCCCACTTGGCGTTCCGACTCTTCCCCGATCTCCTTCCGAATCTCGGGTTCCGCCGCCGCTCTCTCGCGGCTCGGTTTCTGTGGCCCGCAGGTCGCGCCGAAGCGCCCCCACACCACTCCAGAGAAGCGGCAAGGTTAGCAGGGAGACATGGGATACATAAACCTTTCTTGAATATAGCCGCAGTCTACCGGAAACGAGGGTCTCAAATGTTAATTTCCACTGTATTTCATGTACCTCTGAGTCGCCTCAAACGCTCCATCAACCGGCTTCTACGCTCGTTATCGTCAGTCTCTTCCACAATCCCGCTGAGGCGCCTGGGAAGAACTGCTCCTTCAATCAAGTGAATTCTACCATTGGAGTCACCTAGGGCGATGTTGTCGCCTGTTGATTGGAGGTGCCTTATGCGACAATAGTGTCCTAGTTCTAGGATTATGGTTCCATCAGCAATCTGCAAGACAGTAACACCTCCTGACTCACCGTTCCACCTCGATCCCCAGATTCCGCTACCATTGGAGCCAGAGGGACCTATTGCAAGCGACTCTACAGCACCTAGTGCCGTATCTACCCAGCCGCGACTTGAGACAATCTCGCCTGATTCATGCCCGGAGAACCAGGTCTGTCCGGAACTACAGATTGCTCGAACAGGCGAAGACCGCTCCTCGCTCGGCTCTTCGACTGAGTCAGTCACCACACAGACCCTGCCATCCGAGTGTCCGATTAGAAAGCGTCCCTCGAAACCGCACGCACCGGTGGTTACGGGGCTGCTTTCTCCTAAGAGACGATGCAATGCGCTCTCGCCACTTTGGATTCGAAGGAGCCCGCAACGTGGTCTACCAAGCCCCAGCAACACTCCCCCGTCTTCATGTAGGCCGAAGTACCAGGCGCGCTCGGAAAACGTCCATTGCTCCTGAAGCGAACCCTCGTTGTCAAACATCCACACAGTCGACTCGGTGTAGTCTGAGATCTCAATCTCGTACACAGACGAAGCCGCCCAGATGACCTCTCCTTCAACTTGGACAAAATCACTTGCCCCCTCCAGCGGACGACTCCAGATGATATCTCCAGTATTTGTGTCAAGGGCTATCAGGTCAGAAGAGGCGGCCGCGTAGACACGATCGTCAGTCACGGCGAGGTCACTGATTGGCCCATTCATTTCGATTCTCCAACGCTCGTTTCCAGAATCTACCGACCAGCAGGCTAGAACGCCCTCCTGCGAGCCTGCCAGCAAGTCATCACCATCAATCCTCAGAACGGTGCAGGCGCTGCCGAGCCCCCGCTCGAACGAAGAGACCGTCTCGAGTGTATGCACAGCCATGGCACCAGACCGTGATGCCCTGCTATCGGGCTTTCGCGTGAACGAGTCAGGCTGAAACGCCGTAGAGACGCTCGACCTTATCCTTCAGGTAGTCTACAAAGGCGTCCGGAGAAGGAGGAGATCCAGTGGCTTCCTCGATTAGATCCGCTGGCTCGAGAATGCTTCCTCGTTGGTGTACGTGCTCACGCATCCAGTCCAGCAGGGGTGCGAACTCGCCACACCGCATCTGCTCATCATGGTCAGGCAAGTCCTTGCGTGCTGCTGCGAGCAACTGCGCAGCGTACAGGTTGCCAAGCGTGTAGGTAGGGAAGTAGCCGAACGCACCCATGGACCAATGGATGTCTTGCAGCACTCCAAGAGCTCGGTTCGGCGCTCGAATACCGAGATACTCCTCATACATGTCGTCCCAGGCGTCTGGTAGATCATCGATTTCAAGGTCCCCTGCGATGAGCTTCTTCTCAATCTCGTAACGAATCATAATGTGCACATTGTAGGTAGCTTCGTCGGCCTCGACGCGAATCAGACTCGGCTCCACAAGATTGACTGCCTGCCACAGCGCTTCCGAATCGACTCCATCCATGTTCTGGGGGAAGTGCTTCTGCCATAGTGGCAGGGCCCACTCGCAGAACTCTCGCGAGCGGCCGACTTGATTCTCCCATAACCTGCTCTGACTCTCATGAACTCCGAGTCCGTTGGCCTCACCGGCAGGCTGGAAATCGAGGTCGCGCCGACGCCCCTGCTCATAGGTGCCGTGACCCGTCTCGTGCATCGACCCGTACAGCGAGCCGAATGGGTCGGATTCGCTGTAACGGGTTGTCCAGCGGACATCGTCGGGGTTCGGCCCACCGCAGAATGGGTGGGTCGAAGCATCCCGTCTGCCGGCGGAGAAGTCGAAACCAATCGCTTCAGACACCCCTTGGCTCAGCGACTCTTGACCCGGCTGCTCCCAAGAGTTATCCTTCACCCACGAGATATCCGGACGGTTACCACTTTCGACAACCGCCTTGATTAGAGGAGCTACGTTGTCGCGCAATCCAGCGAATAACGGGTCTACTCTGGCTACAGTGAGCCCACTCTCGTAGATGTCGAGGAGTGCGTCGTACCGTAGTTCGTCGTAGCCTAGGTAGTCGGCCTTTCGACGAGCGAGATCAATTGATTTGGCGAGATTGTCACGAAAAATCGAAAAATCGTCTTTCGCACGTGCCTCACTCCACGATATCTGCGCCTTCGAGCGGTGCTTGGCCATCTCCTCAACGAATTCTGTAGGTAACTTCGTTGCCTTGTTGTATGACTCGCGGGCCAGCCTGACATTAGCGGCCTGTACGTCGTCGAGGCTGTCAATGACCTCTAGCTCGTCGAGCAACTCCCCGATGCGAGGATCGGTCAGCCTCTGGTGACCGGTCTTGGAAATCCAAGCCAGTTGCTCGGCCCTGAGGCCCGCTGCTTTGGGCGGCATCAGTACCTCCTGATCCCAACTAACTAAGCCACCAATCTGGCCAATCAGGTCTATGTCTCTCAATCTCTCAAGCAGTTCGTCGTATGCGCTCATGGCTTCGCGAGAACGGTCTCAGACACATAGGTTGCGGAGTCGGTAATTGACTCATACATCGATTCCAAGCATGCCTCTGAGAGCTATCCCTATGCCGTACGAGATTAGACTGACCACACCGAGAATACCAGCCATTTCCATGAACCTACTCTTGAAAGAAACCTCTTCGACCACTGAGACATAGAAATTGAACACCGCGACTATTAGCAGACCTATTGCGAAGGTGCATAGCAGAGCTTGAACGTGAGGTTCAAAACCTTGGAAGTCAGGACTGTCGGCTTGGAAAAACAAATAGGGAGAGACCAGCATAAAGACCGTGACTAGGTAAGAAATCCAGGTGAAGAACGCAGCCTTGACAGCCGACTCACTTTTCTTCTCCGCACGCGAGGATAGGTACTCGGATGCACCCATGCTGAATGCTGCCGCAATCCCCGTCACTAATCCGGCCAGTGCTACCAAATTCAGGTCTTGCAGAGCGAAGGTGAGTCCTGCCAGAGCCCCGGTAAGTTCGACCAGGGCGTCGGACATTCCAAGGACTACGCTACCCGAGTAGCGTAGACGCTCCTCGTCTAGCATACCAATCATGTTCTCTTCGTGAGCCTCCTCTTCATCGGCAATCTCATGCAAGCCGAGTTCGCGATATTCAGCAGCAGCATCCTGCTCCGTTGCCTCCATCATCTTGACAGAGAAGGTGAAACCGAACAGTCTAGCCAACATAACTTGCCTTCTGACTTTGCCCATGTCAGCCTTGACCTGCTCCCCCGTCATCTTTCCTATCACGGCCTCATGCCTCTCCTCCTCCAAGGCGATGCCCTCGAGTATGGATCGGTTCATGGGATTAGACTGCATCTTAGCGAGACGACGGTAGACTTCCGCTTCGGTGGCCTCCATGCGTTGCAGGTTGAGCAACTTGGACCGCGTGGATTCGTCCATGAGACGTGCTAAGCCCCCTTTCTCTTGAATATGACCAATGCGCAGCCGCGCGGGGGCGCAGCCTTACGAACGCTTGATGCACACCGCATCTCTCCCAAGACGCATGGCACGCAGTGATATCCGGATTAGTGTCCCTGTAGTCGACCGTATCCTGCTACATCTCTGGGAGCAGGACCACCAAGCTGACCACTACCTCGTCACCCATGAGTTGACTCGTCCCGGGATAGCCGAGATATGCGCCCTGCACCCCCCAAATGTCTCCCGTTCTATGCGAGATCTGATGTCCAACGGATGGGTCACCGAGCACACTCGGACTGTCAGGGGTGATGACCGACGCCAGAAGACCTGGCAGTTGACTGATGAGGGCCGCTCCGAGGCGCGAGAGCGGATAGACGAACTCCGCACAACCTCGATACTGCTGCGCAGCAGGGAGGGTAAACTACTCGAGGTCCGCGCTGACGAGGCTGCAGCGAGGTTGAAGGCCGGCTTGACACTACTTCAGGTGTTAATGCATGCGCAGCATGAAGGGGTGCTGAACTTCGGTGATATTCGATTCGGAGCAATCGTCAGATCAGACGACGACGCGACTCCACCCCCCGGCTCGCTCACACTTCTCACCGGTGCACATTCGACATACCACACCCGACCTCCACAGACCCGAACTGTGCACGGCCGTTCGTCAGAGAAAATTCGCTTGGATGACTGGTACGCGTCCAGCGCCCCGATGTTCGTCCTCTCTGGAATCGCCGGATGCGGCAAGACCACTCTGACCTCGCATTGGCTCGATGGGCTGCTAGGGAGGACCCCCGGTCTCGAAGTGATGTACTACCCGTGTCAGCCATGGGACTCGCCTCTGGGAATCGCCACGAGTTTGCTGCATAGACTCGGCATCGGTCTCGATGAAGACTCATCTGACCCCTACGGAATACTAGATTCACTCCCACTCAAGCCCGGGGCCCGCCTAGATTTGGACCTCTATCGTCGTCGACTATCCGCCCATATGCTGGACGAGGAGGGGCACTGCGGCGTTCCTCCCAGTGAAATGTTGTTGATTCTTGATGACGTTCATAACATCGGATCAGAAGGTACTCATCTGTTAGGGGCCTTACTGCAAGTCGCCGAGTCAACGTCCATGCGGTTGCTACTGGTCTCGCGGACAAACCTCGCTTTCTATGACAGGCGCGATGTGCACACGCGTGGACGAATCGAGGAGCTTGCGCTCTCCGGCCTTTCTCTAGAAGAGGTCTCAGCTTGGATAGACTCGCTAGATTTACCCAGTCACGCCCCAGCCGAGGAGATACACCGAGCTACAGGTGGCCACCCATTGGCAGTCGAGCTGCTTGAGCTATATGGCCAGACCCTGCACGAAGACTGGTTACGTTTTCTCGATGAGGAGATTCTCGATGTACTACCTGATGATCGCAGAGAGACTCTCGCGTTGCTGGCAGTCGCCGAGCGCCCAGTCCCTTGGAATGCCTTAGCGAAGGCCGCTGGAATCGACGGTCCGCCACCAGCCGATTTGCTCGAGAGAGGACTGATGCTGGAGCTCAGCGACGGCATGTGGTTGCATGAGGCACTACGGGCAAGACTCCTGAGAGAGGTCGGCGCGCCGCATGAGGAGAGGGCCCGCAGATTGCGCGAGGCGTCCGACTAGGACATGTGACGATTCAACCAGTCATCCATACTTGGTTTCGGCATGGCCCCGCCCAATCTGTCGACAACCTCACCATTGTGGAATAGAATCAGGTTTGGTATTCCTCTGACTCCGTATCTCCCAGGTGACATTTGATTGACGTCGGTATTGACCTTGGCGATGGTAATATCACGCTCGCCGGCGATTTGCTCAAGCACAGGAGCAATCATCCTACATGGTCCACACCAAGGTGCCCAGAAGTCAACCAAGACCCACTCATCACTACTTGTCACTAAATCGAAGTCCGCATCACTCGCATCCACTATTTTGCCCATTCACTCACCCGTAGGCATCCCCCCGCACCCGCATCCTATCAATTTGTGTCTTAGCATGTACATTTCTGGGCCGAGAGATTGAGAACCGAAAGCCACCCCGTCGGTTCATGGAGATTACGCCGAGCATCCTCACAGCCGACTTCACAAGGCTCGGCGAGACACTCGAAGAAGCGGTGGCCGCGGGCATTGATTGGATCCACATGGACGTGATGGATGGTAACTGGGTTGTCAATCGAACCGTCACCTTCGGCCCCGCTCTGATACGTTCTGTGCGAGACCGACTAGGTCCTGAAGTTACCATCGACTGTCATCTGATGACTACCAACGCCGAGGAGACATGGGACCAGTACGTCGACGCCGGTGTAGACATAGTAATCGCCCACACTGAGGCCGTCGACGACTTCCCAGCGCTGATTGACGACCTGCATGACTCCGGGGTGCAAGCAGGATGTGTCCTCAACCCCTCTACTCCTGCTGAAGACGTGCTCCCGCTACTCCCTAATCTCGACCTCGTGCTCGTGATGTCCGTGATCCCGGGTAAGGGAGGACAGTCGTTCATGCCCGAGGTCGAGGGCAAGGTGCGAGCTTTCCGTGACGCCATCGACGAGCAGAAATCCAACGGCGGCCGCGCGGTCAAGCTAATGATCGATGGTGGCATCAAGGATCACAACGCGGCAATGGTCGCTGAGTGGGGGATTGACATCGCCGTCGTCGGCTCAGGGTTAATCAACGACCGCGGCACAATAGCTGAAAATCTCGCTGCAATCAATGCGGCACTCGGCTAGTAGTCCCTCAACGAGCATTCAAAGCATTCAGCCCCGAGGGGAGTCTCGTGGTCACAGAGCAGTGGATGGTCGAAGAAATCCTCAAGGTGGTTTCAGATGCCAAAGTGGAGGCATCAGATTTGCATGGCAGTGGTGATCACTTCCATGTCAGGGTGATTTCAGAGAGCTATGAAGGGGTGCGACCACTACAGAGGCAGCGACCGATATTGAACCACTTCAAACCGTTTATTGCGCAGAACATCGTTCATGCACTAGATTTGAAGTGCATGACTCCTGAGCAGGCTGGAGAGAGTGGAGACACCGCTTTCGACCCGCATGGTGAAGAAGTGGAGTTCTTTGGGGTGCATATCCGCAGGCCGGACAAGGAGTGATGATATGGCAGAATTCAATTGGACACCAGAGGAGTTGCAAGTGATAGTCGACAACAACAAACTAGTCCTCTTCATGAAAGGGACACCGGAGCAGCCGCAGTGTGGTTTCTCCAACCGCGCCGCGACGGTGTTACAGCAGCTTGGACAACCATTCGTTAGCGTCAACATACTCTCTGACCACCGAGCAATTCCTTCGGTTTGCGCGTGGTCAGATTTTCCCACAATGCCCCAAATCTTTGTTCACGGCGAACTCATTGGAGGCTCTGACATAGCTCTGGAGATGTACGAGAGCGGCGAGCTCCAGCAGATGCTCGTGGACGGCGAATCAGAGTAGGTGGCCGACGGTGTCGGCCGACTCGGATCGTCGAACCATGCTGATAGCGCTAGCCGGCGCTGTGGCTATCTCATTCTCTCCTGTGCTCTACGTCTACTCGGACACCAATCCATCTACCGGGGCATTCTTTCGTATGCTGTACGCGCTACCAGCACTTGCATTGCTAGCATATCTCGTTCGCAAGTCAGACACACGCTCTTCACGCACACGATGGACAGCCTTCGGCGCTGGATTAATCCTCGCGCCAGATATGCTATCTTACCACAGTTCGATGATTTTCATCGGCATTGGAATCGCTACACTAATCGGCAACTCACAAGTCATCATAGTCACTCTGGCATCTTGGAAACTGTTCGGAGAGAAGCCGAATCAAGCTATTCTAGTATCTCTCCCAATAGTCATCATAGGATTGGCACTAATCTCAGGCATCGCCGATACAGATCCATACGGCGAAGATCCCGTCAAGGGCGTCGTTTTCGGTACGATGGCAGCATTCTTTTACTCCTCATTCCTAATCTTGTTCCGGTATTCTAACAGGGAACTAGCACCATCATCTTCAGTTCAACTAGATGCTACTGCTGGCGCCGCTCTAGGACTACTAGTGCTCGGCTTACTACCCCTAAGCAGCGTAGCAATAGAACCATTGGAATTACAACCAACCTGGCCCGGTCACGGATGGCTCATCGTTCTTGCAATGCTTTGTCAGGTAGCTGGTTGGCTGGCCATTGCACACGCTCTGCCTCGCCTACCAGCAGCACACGTTTCCTTCGCCGTTCTTCTACAGCCTGTATTGACACTCGTTTGGGGTTATGTAATACTGCATCAAGAGGGTCATTCGCAGAACCAAGTCATCGGTATATTCCTTGTATTGGCCGCTATCATAGCAGTGACTCTGTACGGCTCAACGAGCAGCGTGGAAGCGGACTGATTACTCGGTGGGGTCCGGTGGTGCGACCTTTGCCATGCTCACTGTATAATCAATGTAAGAAATAGTCAGCCTGACTTCCTCACCATCCTCGCAGTCGCACACTGTGCCCCAGAGTGTGTAAACATCTACGCTAACGTCGATACGCCATTCCCCTGTGCCAATTCCGTTGTATTGCTCCCACAGTGCGAGTGCCTCCTCTTGCGTGCCTTCGAAACCGGTCATGTTAGGAAGATCAAGTGTGTAATGATACCAGATCTTGTCCCATGGCTCTGTCTTATCGGCATCACAGTCCTGACTCATGGCATCAGTACTCGACAGCGAGTACTGATTTGACTTGTTGACTGTGGAATCGTAGACCTCCACAGTCACCTTGTCGCATCCCACTATACCTCCAGGCTGCTCGTCTTCCTCCCCCCAGTAGGCCCCGACATAGACGCTAGATACGTTACTTGGCAGTGAAATGCTCAGGACTACATTTTCGGTGGCATCGTCATTCACGAAGAAGGACTGAACATCGGTCTGGTTCCGTTCCTGGAGAGTAAACTCCCACACATTAACCTCGGGTCCGGCCTCCTTGTCTGGTATGAGCATGTCAATTACAGCTGGCCCAGCCACCACGACTGCTGCAACCAGCATGACTACGCCAAGCACCGCAGCGATGCCTACACGATTCCTAAGAGCAGCTCCTGTGAATGAGGCCACCATTTCAGATGCGTCGAATCCCGAATCTTCCTCTTCCCAGTCATCTTCGTCCCAGCCATCATCTCCCTCATATTCGAGCAGACGATTGTACAACTCTTCCTTGTTTCCACCGTTTGAGAGTCCAAGGTCCTTGAGCTCGGTCTTGAGCTCGGTCACCGTCCACTCGTCTATGGGCTCCACGTCGTGAGATGACGGTGGTACGAATGGAACTTTTGCTCGTCAGGAAACCTTCTCGATTCTTTGCATAGCCTCGCAGCAGTCCGATTGAGGTGTACAGGGCGAGAGATAAAAGCGAGGGGATGGGATGCACTCAGCGAGAACCTGTCGTCCCTGTACGGGGGCTCATCGGAGCCGACGATTGATAATCGTTGTGAAAAATTCCCGAAATATAGCGAAAAACGATGTATTGCAAGCCTGTTAGTGTACAGTGAGAACTTCCGGGCCACCCTCGGTCACGAACACAGTGTGCTCAAACTGCCCGACGTCTCCTCCGTCAGCGTCGCGTAATGCGGCGTAGACTTCCACGAAACGAATTTCAGTGAGTTTCTTGACTAGTGCATCCCACTTTCGCCGGAGCGATTCCTTGTCTTCTTCTGGAAACGGCTTCTCCAGAAGAGGGTACGCCCATCTCTCTGCGAATGGGAGGGTGCTGTAACGCTCTTCGATGTACCTAGCCATAGTCGCACCAAGCGGCTTGAGCTTGCCCTTTGCTAGCGCCTTTCGAATCTTGACATTACCAGTGACCCTCAGAATGTTCGACGAGTCGGATGGAGAGACGTTTTTCACCATCCCAGATCCACCAGTTGTATTGAAGGGCTCGATGGCGTATATCCCACCGATTTCGCAAGTTCCCTTGAAGTCAGAGTTCTTGGAACCGCAGGCGTATGATGGAATCGAAGTCCCGGCGTGCAGATTCCAACGCTCTAGTTGATGTCCTTGTAGATTCTTAATAGGCTCAAAGCCAGAATCCCTTGCAACTTGTCCTGCAGCCGCCCCTATCTTGTGCCAGGGAGTACCGGGATGCATCATCTCAATGGCGGCATCGCGTGCCTCCTCAGCTGCACGAATCTGCTCGGTGTGGTTGCCCCCCCCGCCTACTTCGACAGTCAGAGCGTTATCGCCAATGGCGCCCTTGATATGGACCCCAACATCGAGTTTAACCAAGTCGCCCTTTTCAAAAATCATCTCACCTTCGAACCCCTCGGGTGGATTCAACAGGCTGTTAGTCGTGTAGTGCGCAGCCATGTCGTTGACTGAGATGGTGACCGGGAATGCAGCATGACCACCATGCCTCCTGATGAAGCGCTCTGCAGAATCAATGACCTCGTTCCAGTGCTTTCCGGCGGTAATCTCACCCTTGATTCCGTCCAAGGTCCTTCGCGCAACGTGACCGGCGTCCCGCCACTGCTTCAAGTCCTCTTCTTCAACCATGATCTGACCTCTAATTCGCTAACTACTCCTTCTCTGAGAACCTCGATACCCGTTGACTCGGTTGAATCACAGACTGAATACCACACTATCAATGTACTGGGGCTTCCACCCGGACAGGTTCCAGAGACGCATCCGATATTATCACCGTCGTCTGAAAGGAGTAGTGCAGCCTCGTCGCAATCAGTCACAGGGGGTTCACCACTCTTGTTTGCGCTGGTCGCTGTCAGCGGGCCAGTCGCTTCCAATAGACGCTTGGCGAGTGGGTGAGCTACTACTCGGATGGCAATACTGTCGCCACCGAGTCGGGGATCTAGTGTATTGTGGGCCTTGAGAACCACTGTCAGCGAACCCTCGGGGAAATTACTGAGTAGCTCCCTGACTCCATCAGGGACCTCGACAAGCGTTTCGGCTTGAGTCAGATTAGCGACACCGATGCTTACAGGCATGTCAGACACCCGCCCTTTCAATCGGTACAATCGGTCGAGACAAGTACGTTCTGGCATGCAGCCGAGAGCAGGCTGAGTGGTGGTTGGATAGACGACACAGTCTCCTGCGAGCGCGCACCGCACTGCTTCTTCCATTCTCTTTCCTACCTGATGTGTTGCCTGCTCGCCGGAGGCAGCGAGTCTGCGTGCACCACAATTGAACCGACGACCAGGTCAACATTGGACTGATGTGTGTGTCGTTGCGATATCCTAGCCAGATCGTAGGCTCCGAAGTACAAGTTCAGGACAGGTATGAGGTAGAGCAACTTGCGTAGGGCCCTCCTGTCCCACATCTGACTAGTCATGCCTGAACCGTCTTCGACTACCACCGCGAGACCGAGCATGCGTTGACCCAGAGAACGCGAGTAGGCGATGCCAGTAAGCCGCCAGTATAGCCAGTGGGCTACTAGGACCACGAAGGCCTGAGCGAGAGCGTAGTGGAAATCCGCGGAGGACCACAGTGTGAGGTTCCAAGCATCGATGATTCTCCCTCCTGTGACAATCATCAGTATCGTTGTGACTATCACTACATCCACGGTGAAAGACGCAGTTCTTCTGACTCCTGAAGCCAAAATCGCACCGTCCGGTACTGACCAGTGACTCTGTTCGGACGAGACAATTTGTTGGGCCAGCGTACCGCCGCCGGAATTAATCTGTATTGGCGAATCATGGTCCGACATAGGCGCCCTCAGGACATTCCGAGCAAGTGCCATGCCTCAAGTTTGCGACTCCGCACATGTTCCAACCAGGCCGCCCAATCTTTGTCACAGCGTAGTGTTCCAGGATCTCCAATGACGATAAGTCCACGCCTAGCCCTAGTCAGGGCGACATTGAGTCGGCGGGAGTCCGAGAGGAAACCGACGTTGCCATCACTGTTTGAACGCACGCACGAAAACAGGATGACCTCTTTTTCCCGACCTTGGTAACCGTCCACGGTACGGACCTCGACCCCATCGTATCTGGCGGGGACACTATCTCGAATTGCCCTGACCTGTCCGGCATAAGGCGTGATGATGCCAATATCGTCTTGCCCAAGCTCACCACCGTCCATCAGGCCCTCAAGTAGTTGAGCTATCCATGAAGCCTCAGTTGGATTCTCCTTCGAGGTACCATCAGGGGACCTAACCTCCCCGCCCTCGATTGGCAGGAAAGCTATCGGGCATTCCCAGTCTGGCCACAACAGGCCTGCGGGGGTAACCCTATCTGAGGATTCGACACCATCCTCAAGCCTACCATTGTAGAAACGCTCGTTCGGAAACGCGGAGATTGCCGGGTGCATCCTGTATTGGATCCGCAGTAGATGTGGGCTTATTCCAACCTCCACCATACGCTCGAATAGCGAACGACTCAATCCCCCTTCCTTAGCCCGTTGAGAGATGACGGTAGGGGGGAGCTGTCGATGGTCCCCAACCAACACAATCTGGCGTGCTCCACGTACCAGCGGCACCAGTGCGGCGGGCTCGGTGGCCTGCGTGGCCTCGTCTATCAGGACTCGCGAGAATCTACGTCCATCAAGGAGCTCGTGACCCGAGCCGATACAGGTACAGCACAGCACCTGTGCCCGGTCGAGAATATCATCACGCATCTGCGACTCTATTTTGCGGACCTCCTTCCATCCCCTGCTGATATCACGATGTGTCAACCCCTTCTCCTTACCTTTCATCCCCTTGACACGGCGGGAGAGTTTCTCATTAGACTCCAGCAAATGATCGAGATCGCGTCGAAGTGGATGTTCCTCCATCCGGGCATCCATCGTGGCCTCGCGCAGGCTCTCCCGCACTTTGACTGGCTGTCCAAGACGAACAGCTCGTACACCGAGGGAAAGTAAACCCTCCAGTAAATTGTCCACGGCTACGTTGGAGTCGGCAACAGCTAGAATGGTCCCAATGTCCTGCTTGGCCCATGCCTCAAGTATCCGCACTGCAGTGTGGGTCTTTCCTGTCCCAGGCGGTCCCTGAATCAGAGTCATGCGACTGTCCATAGCCGCCTGAGCGGCTTCGCGCTGCACCTCGTTTAAATCGGAAGCCAGAGAGACTGGGCGCGCCCGGGCGCCCCCGAGCTGAGGGGGTAGTGAGGCGGTGCCAACCGGGTCGTGGACCACACCGAGCAAGAGATCTCGCAGTGGAGCACCACCGTCCTCCTCGAATAATGAGTTCAGAGCGTCACGCATCCTGTCGTGCGCAATCCTGTTGGCCCCCCTATCTATCCTCCAAGTATCCTTTCGTAGGTCCGTTGGGGCCTCTGGGAGGACGATGCGGATGAAGTGTCTGGAACGGTTGCTGACTATTGCGTCAATGGGCTTCTCAGAGAGTGGATTCCGACGACTTAGCATGACGATGTCACCCTGCCTGAAGCGATGCATTCCGAAGGCCTGCCGATCTCGACGTTGTAGTTTGACGATGCGCTGACCGAACAGCCAACCATCGGTTTTCGCAACTAGGTCGAAAAGGGCGATACCATTTGCAGCGAGCCTACCGTCAGTCCACTCTCGCAACCTCTTCTCTGTAATCGACAACTCATCCTCTAACTCACATCCTATCAGATTCAGATAGGCTTCATGATGATCCTGACTACGATTGAAGCGTGCAGGCAACTCCTCGGACACGTCTGTCACATCCCTGCGGCACACACACCATCACATCACGATTCCCTAGATTGCCCCATCCGCCGTCTGTGACAGCGAGCGACCAACTTCGGGTGAAGATTATACGGAACGTTTCGGCGAGATTAATCATCCAAGGGGGTTCGGGGTGTTCGACCGATTCAAATCATGGCGAAAGCGGGAGGACGAGGGGACCGAGTGTCCGCTTTGCCAGCAACGCAATCACGAGGAAGCTGAGTCCTGCTCACGCTGCTCCTATCAGTTGCAAAAACCCTCTCACCAACAAGATGCGTCAGTGGGTGAAAAGATTACCACCGACCTATTCGATGAGCTTCTAGAGGAAATCGAAGAAGACGATGACGGTGAAATAATCGATTGGAGTAATGCGGCCTTTACTATGGATGATGTTACTATAGATGTCAAGCAATACGGCAAGGATGACTCAGTTGTCACGAAGCAGAAGCCAAGCTTCGCTCTCACCGATCTGCCTGGGCCCAGTGACGTTGTGGAGGAGGAATACGAACTCAAGCCCGAGGACGCCCCCGAGTTCGTCACCAAGTTCGAGGTTCCGGAGGCCGAGGTCGAACCACTCGAGGTCATCGAGGCCCATCAGATAGAGTTGATTCAGCCGACTGCGGAAGCTCCTGAGAATGTTGATAT
Source organism: Marine Group II euryarchaeote MED-G34 (assembly GCA_002457605.1). Classification (GTDB taxonomy): domain Archaea; phylum Thermoplasmatota; class Poseidoniia; order Poseidoniales; family Thalassarchaeaceae; genus Thalassarchaeum. The sequence goes on from NTJT01000008.1 coordinate 30,147, forward strand.
CATCTCCGCCAGTGAGGTGCCTGACACTAACGGAGTTGCACCAGAGTCTGTGAGTGAACCCGAACCAGAACCCGAACCAGAACCCGAACCAGAACCCGAACCAGAACCCGATGAGCCAAGCCTCTCTGATTTTACAGTCGACCAGTTGAAGGCAATGGCCAGTGAGCGTGGGCTTTCGGGCTACTCCAAACTTAAGAAATCCGAAATCATAACACTACTTGAGACCGAGCCCGAGACCGAGGGAGAGGCCGAGACCGAGGCCGAAATCCCACCTCCTCCAACTGACTTACCTGCCCCTCCGACCCCTCCCACACTACCCTCTCCACCTGAAGTCGAAGAGGACCAAGAGCCGATGCCCATCCCACCTCCTCCTGTTATCCCCTCAATCCCACAGATTCCAGAGCCCTCGGAGACTCCGAATTATTGGCCGTGGTCACAACAGGAGAAATGGTCAGATCGCAAAGTTGCCGGACAGGTGAAGGCTGCGATGGAGGCAGCTCGTTCAAGAGACATAGCACAGGCTACCGTAATTATCGACGAGGTCGGCCCGCACCTCGGTGACCGTTCCAAACTAATCTATCCAATTGGTGCCCTGCTCCAGCGTATAGGGCGTGGCAAAGCCGTCGACAATTTACTCACGTCTTCCTTAAGCGCATTACCGAATGACCCCAATGTGGCCACTGCCAAGGCGAAATTACGACCCTGAGAACATCCGTAGCCCTGATTGGTCATGACTCAGCCGCGGGGTGTGTGTTGAGGCGTGCGACTACTACCATCCGGGTCGATGAAAGAATGGTCTTGAGACCGGCATCGAGTGAGTTCCACTCAGATTTGGTAGAAGCATTCGAAGAGACCTGGCCCGAAGTTAGCAGGGCGATGCCATGGATTAATCCAGATCTGCCCTTCGACACCCAGATTGAGGATTTCTTGGCCGAGACCGAACGAATGGGCAGATCCGGACTATTGCATCATTGGGTGATGGTCAGACCATGGGATGGAGCCCTTCTTGGCTTGATAGGGTTTGACCGGGTGACCCGTTCGGGCAAGGCTGTTTGGAATCTTGGATACTGGGTACGCAGTTCTGAGCAGCAGCACGGTTTCGCGCGCCGGGCCATCGATGCATCCCTGTGCTGGCTCGGAGAAGCCGAGAAATCGTCAGTAGAGCTCAAGGTCGATCCCCACAATCCCGCAGGACGCAGCACTGTGATGCGCACTGTCAGAGAATGGAGGGGGGAGCGGTGCGTGGACGGAGATTCGGCAATAACTGTCGCCGGAGTCAGAACCCCTCACGAGTGTCACTTGGTAACTATCGGGCCGGGTCTAGGACCGGAATGAGAGACTAATTGGGTGCGACCCATTGAAAAAACCCCCTCGGCTCCGAATTCTGCCCCAATGGGGCAGGTAGAGTGAGAATGCCCCCATCCGAACCGCGCCAACGCCTGCCGGACAACGATCCGGAGGAGACCGACGAGTGGATGGAGTCTCTACGATCGGTAGTATCCTCCCAGGGCGTCGAAAGAGCACGCATCCTACTACACGAACTAATGGCTGAGGCGAACGCCTTGTCCATCCCAATACGACCGTCTTCGCAGACGCCTTATGTCAATTCAATATCGCTTGAGCAGCAGCCGCCATATCCGGGCGACCTCGCAATCGAGTCTTCTATCCAAAACGCAATCCTTTGGAACGCGGCGGTGACGGTTTCCGACGCCAATCGCCGACTCGATGGAATCGGTGGACACATCTCCACCTACGCATCAAGCTCGATGCTCTATGAGGTCGGCTTCAACCATGTATTCAGGGGCAAGCAGCACAATGGTATCGGCGATGCCATCTATGTCCAAGGTCACGCCAGTCCGGGAATCTACGCCAGAGCATTTCTCGAGGGTAGGTTGAGCGAGGAGCAGTTGCGCAACTTCAGACAGGAGGCCTACGGAGTCGGATTGTCGTCATACCCTCACCCCAGATTGATGCCAGATTTTTGGGAGTATCCAACCGTCTCAATGGGTCTTGGCCCGCTCGGCGCAGTCATGCACGCCAGATTCTGGAAGTACCTACATCAGCGTGGACTCGCAGACACTTCAGAGAGCCGGGTTTTTGCTTTTCTCGGAGATGGCGAAATGGATGAGCCCGAATCGGTTGCCTCTATTGCCGTTGCAGGCCGAGAGCAACTTGACAACCTCATTGTTGTGGTGAACTGCAACCTACAGCGACTTGACGGCCCTGTTAGGGGTAACGCGAAGATTATCCAGGAGCTTGAGGGCCTCTATCGTGGTGCCGGATGGACCGTCATCAAGGTGCTGTGGGGCTCCAGTTGGGACCGCGTGCTACAGGGAGATCAGAATGGTGAGTTGTTGACTAGGTTTGAGGGGATTACAGATGGCGACTGGCAGCGGATGAGTACACTTGCTTCTGCCGAGTTCCGCGCTGAGCTGTTTTCGGGCACCCCGGGTCTTGAGGCACTGGGTGCTTCACTGTCTGACAAAGACATCGAGGGACTTACTCGTGGCGGGCACGATCCACTCAAGGTCTATGCTGCCTATGAGGCGGCTCTGGCAGCCGATGGCCCGGCAGTGATTCTCGCTCACACAGTGAAGGGCTGGGGAATCGACTCCTTCGAGGGAAGGAACACGACTCACCAGAAGAAGAAACTGGAACTCGATGACCTGATTGCTTACAGGGACGCGCTCAAACTAACGATAGCGAACTCGAATCTTGAGAACAGCCCATTCTACAGCCTCGACGACGAGTCCGATGAGGCGGAATACCTGATGCAGCGGAGGGCCGCATTGGGTGGCTCACTCCCGTCTCGGAATCCAGCCGAGATTAACCTCGATCTTCCTGGTCAGGATGCTTACGCCGCCTTTGACGAAGGCACCCCGGAGGGCCAAGAGGTTTCTACCACCATGGCGTTCGTCAGGCTACTTCGCAACCTGATGAAGTCAGACATAGGAGAGAGAATAGTACCAATCATACCGGATGAAGGCAGAACCTTCGGGATGGACCCACTATTCAGCGAGTTCGGAATCTTTGCATCGCAAGGGCAAAAGTACACCCCGGTAGATCACACGATGCTGCTGAATTACAGAGAGTCCGAGTCTGGACAAGTCCTTCAGGAGGGGATTTCAGAGGCTGGAGCCATCGCATCATGGATTGCTAGCGCCACCTCTTACTCCCATGCCAACTCGCCAACACTTCCGTTCTACACCTTCTACTCGATGTTCGGCTTCCAGCGTGTCGGTGACCAGATCTGGAGCGCTGCCGATGCGAGAGCTCGCGGATTCTTGATGGGAGCGACTGCTGGACGCACCACACTCAACGGTGAGGGCCTGCAGCATCAAGACGGGCACAGTCTACAGATGGCCTCGGCGGTGCCGTACTGCAGGGCATGGGACCCGGCCTACGCCTACGAGGTCGCAGCCATCATTCGGCATGGCATAGACGAGATGTGGGGCCAGAACCTTGACGTCTTCCACTATGTAATGCTCTACAATGAGAATCAGCAGCAGATGCCCAAGCCAGAGGGTGCGGACGAAGGCATAGTACGCGGCGCCTACTTACTCGACAAGGCCAAGGGGAAGGAAGCCAAAATCCGACTTCTTGGCTCAGGACCAATCCTGCAGCACGTCAGGGAAGCTGCAGGTATCCTCAGTTCCGATTATGGAGTATCTCCAGAGGTCTGGTCGGTCACATCTTACGGCGAGATGCGCCGAGACGGTCTAGCCGCAGAGCGACACGCTCGCTTGCATCCGCAGGATACTCAAACACCCTACGCCACGCAATGTTTCGGCGATGACACCCCCACTGTCGCATCTTCAGACCACATCGCAGCCATCCCTGAGATGATCCAGCGCTGGGTCGGAGGCCGCTACGTGGTGCTGGGCACCGATGGCTTCGGCCGCTCTGACACCCGCGAGGCACTACGCTCATTCTTCGAGATAGACACCAACAGCATCGTTCTTGCAGCGCTCTCAGCCCTCGAGCATAATGGTGCTATGCCAGCTGGTACCGTTGACGATGCTGCAGCCAAATTAGGTGTCGAGCGTGAGAGATACGACAAGACGAGTGAATAGGTCTCCTCAGAATCCGCCGCCGCCGCCACCGCCACCGCCGCCGCCACCGCCGCCGAAGCCGCCGCCGCCACCGCCGCTGCTAGAACTGGCAGCCGCCGCCGCTCGTTCTGCACTAGTGGATCCTGCAGTATCTCTGAAACTTACACTACTGCCGGCGTAACTCCAGTGATAGTGCGAATGGTCGTGGCTGTAATCCCCTGAACCCCAGTCCTCAGTGTCCATTGAGAAGAAATCCATCCCATCAACAAGCTGCATTTGCTCTCCTAGATCCTTTTCGACCTTCGCCATCACTCCACCTCTATTGACGATAGATGAGCCGATTACAAGCACGAGGGGCAAACCGAAACAACACCCAAAGAAACCGAGTCCGGGTTCGGACGAACCCCAGACAGTGTTTCCCACAACCGTAATTATTCCGAAAATATTGTAATTCCAGTTATAGTAAAGAGAGATACCAAGGGAATACAGAATTAGGAAAGTAATTACAGAAATTATGAACCCTAGGCTGTATACTCCCCCAGCGGATTCCGCAAAGTCTTCCTCAAGTTGTTCCGCGTTTCTGATGTTCTTCATCTCGGCTTCGTACTTCTCCAGGCTCATTTCGAAATCACTACCGCCTAGGATTTTGTCTAGCTTCCTGAAGGTCTTGACCATCGGGTCACCCATCTCGTCCCCGATCACCCCATTCCATTTATTGAGCCGCTCAACCTGCTTCTCAGTCAATCCATCCTCCTTGGAAACGACGATGTTCGAGATGATGGCGCGATTAATCGCGGCGATGTCTAGAAAAGCACTTGGCGCAGCATCTTCCCACGCCTTCAAGTTAGGTGTGTGAGCTCGCTTAGCTCGGAAAGTAAACACACCCAATACCAAAACCAAGAGAATTGGTAATGCACCCATCCACATCCATGAATTCCAGTTGAAACCCTCTCCTTTCAGCACCGGCTCCATCCCGTTGACTGCTGCAAGCAACCCCTCGTACCAGAGGTCGTCTCCAAGCAGGGGCTTGACGTCGTTGTCGAACACGGACTGAACGTAAGCATCCCTATTCTCTCCGGCATAGCCGCCTCCTAGTTCCGTCCAGAAACGCCGATCACCTTCAGACATGAACACCAGGATGGCTTTGTCTTGACCCGCATCGTCCATTATTCCATATTCATCGAATGCGAAATTAGCATATTCTTCTTCACCCCAACCATATGCCCCTTGGCCCCCGAATGATTCTATGGTCAGAACTACAATCGGTCTGCCGGTCTCGAGATACAGGTCGTTACAGACCATATTCAACCAGTCGAACTCAGAGGGAGAAAGGACGTTAGCCGCGTCAATGACCCAGACACCGTCCTCAGCGGGTGCTGGTGGAACTGTGGCAGCCGCTTGGACCGATAGAGGAGAGAACAGAACTACTATGATGACGGCAAGTACAACACCACGGGATTTCATGTCCGAGGATTAGATGTTCGACTAATCAATCCTCTCCCGGCATCGTGATATGCGCTAAGAAATAGTTGTGCTGCAAAACATCACCCAGACTAATCCAATCCGGAACCTCGCCTCGGAAGTTATCGTATCTGTGTCCGGGAATCAACCTCCACTCAGCAGGCAGCTCACTGAGAATCTCCTTTGCTCTGATTAGGCTCCTCTGCTGGGCCTGCGGGTTTCCTCCAGGCAAATCGACCCTGCCAGCACTCCTGACGAAAAGCAAGTCTCCAGCGTGGTAGACCCCGTGTCCGTGGATGGTGACATGGCCCGGCGCGTGGCCGGGTGAGTGAGTCATGACCAGACTTATCGAGCCGGCAGACCACTCAACTGAATCTCCCGGTTCGCAGTCCCAAGTATTGGTGAAGTCGACCTTCTTGAAAACGACATTACCGAGCAAGCTGGGAACTCTCGCTTCTTCGTGACCCCAGACCTCCAGATCGGGGAATCTCTTCATCATCCCCGGATAGCCGGCGGTGTGGTCTCTGTGGGTGTGCGTGTAGAGTAGGTGCGTGGGCTTCAGACCCTCCTTCTCTAGAGCATCAGTCCAACGTCGGGCATCGTAAGGGTCGATTATCGCGACTACTCCGTTCTCCCTGTCGATGAATGCCGTGTTCATGTTCATCAGGGTACCCATCTGGGTGACCCAGACCTCTACCCCATCATCCCAGACCGATACATCGAACTCCCCGTCCCCAAGCATTGTTGCCCGCACTCTGACCCACCGCATAGGTGTGGCGGCAGCGCTGTCTCGGGGCAGGCTTCAAAGCGTGGCCTCCGAGTCGCGGGGCGTGGCACGAAAGCCTGCTTCCAACACCCTGCTAGGCGGGCTCGCGCCCGGTCTACTGCTTCTGCAGGGAGTCTAATGACTCCCTCCGAAGCCCGTTGGGAGTGAAGAAATGGCATACGACGCTCAAGAAGTAGAGACCCGTTGGCAGAAGGCGTGGGCAGAAGCGGGAGCCTTCGAAGCCGAAGTCGACCACTCGAAGCCGAAGTTCTACTGCCTCGAGATGTTCCCCTATCCTTCCGGCAGCATGCACATGGGGCACGTGCGTAATTACTCAATTGGCGACGCCATGGCCCGCTTCCACCGACTAATGGGTAGCAATGTGCTCTATCCAATGGGTTACGACTCGTTTGGGATGCCCGCCGAGAATGCTGCCAAGAAGGAAGGTGGACATCCGCACACCGTAACACACCGCAACATCGCTAGCATCCGCGCCGACCAGGAGCGGATGGGATATTCATACGACTGGCGACGCTTCCTTGCGACCTCTGATGTCGACTACTACCACTGGAACCAGGAGATGTTCCTGATGCTGAATGAACGTGGGTTGGTTGAGCGTAGGATGGCACCGGTTAATTGGTGCGTGGACTGCGATACCGTGCTGGCCAACGAGCAGGTGAAGAACAACCGCTGCTGGCGCTGCGGACTCGAGGTCGTGCAGCGCGATATGGAGCAGTGGTTCGTGCGTATGACAGAGTATTCCGACGAACTACTCGACGAGATTGACAACATCGCCTTCCCAGAAAACGTCAAGGCGATGCAGCGCAATTGGATAGGACGTTCCCATGGCGCACACATCGACTTCTCTGTGGCTGGATCCGATGCTGTCATAGGAGCTTTCACCACAAGACCGGATACCATCTTCGGTGTGACTTTCGTCACACTCTCTCCTGAACACCCTCTGTGTGAGGAGTTGTGCACGGGCTCCGAATGGGAGGCCGACTGGCGCGAGTTGCGCGATGAGTGCTTGCGGATGTCCGAGTTTGAGCGAATCAACATGCTGAAGGAGAAGAAAGGCGTTTTCCTTGGGCGCCATGCGATTAATCCCCTGAATGGAGAGGAGGTGCCAATTTACGCGGGTAACTTTGTGGTTGCTTCCTACGGTACTGGTGCTGTCATGGCGGTACCCGGTCATGACCAGCGCGATTACGACTTCGCAGAGAGATACGGTATAGAGATTCGTAGAGTCCTTATCGAGGGCGAGGGTGAAGATCCAGCAGCACCATTGAGCGCAGCTTTCGAGGGTTACGGTCCTATGGTTAACTCAGGCATAGGCGACTTCGACGGCCTATCTGGTGAAGTTGCCAAGGATGCGGTCATTTCCGCGCTAGAGGCTGCCAAAGCCGGTCACGGGACTGTCGAGTACAGACTGAAGGACTGGCTGCTCAGCCGCCAGCGCTTCTGGGGGACGCCAATTCCTATGATTCACTGCGGGGTCTGTGGCGTCGTCCCCGTTCCATCCTCTGACCTACCTGTCGAACTACCTCTTGACGTCACCTTCAGCGAGGAACAGAGTGGAAACCCACTGGCAGCCCACGACACCTTCGTCAACACCTCCTGTCCATCCTGCGGAGAGGCTGCCAAGCGCGAGACCGACACTATGGACACCTTCTATGACTCATCATGGTACTTCATGCGCTTCTGCGATGCCAACAACAACTCAACCCCATTCTCTCGCGAGACGGTCGATTACTGGATGGATGGAGGTGTTGATCTCTACATCGGCGGTATCGAGCATGCCGTCATGCACCTACTGTATGCCCGCTTCTTCACTAAAGCTACCCGCGACGCTGGGATGAACAAGGTTGGTGAGCCGTTCGGCACACTGGTTTGCCAAGGCATGCTCAACGCACCCGCTCCGTTCTGCGCCGACTGCAACGCAGAGTACCATGTCGACAACTTCGACGCCGACTGCCCAACCTGCGGCAAGCCGCTCGGGACGCGCTCGGTCAAGATGGGCAAGTCACTGGGCAACACGGTTAGTCCTGAGGATATGGTCGGGCGATATGGTGCAGACACGGTCCGGTTGTTCATGCTCTTCGGCGCCAACCCAGAGGCGGGCATGGATTGGTCTGACAGCGCTGTCGAAGCCAATCACCGTCAGATGTACTCAATCATCGACGCCGTTGATTCCGCCTTGGCTATGGATGACTCTCCCGGACCTATGGACGAGTGGTTGAACGCAAGACTGCGAGCCAATCAGAGAGCTTGGCACCAAGCAATGTCAAATGTCAGCCTACGTGAGGGTGTGATGATTAGCCACTTTGAGATACTGGCCGATTGGAATTGGTACCGCCGCCGAGGAGGGTGCGACAAATCCACCGCTAAGGCATTCCTACAGCAATGGGTCCCTATGCTCGCACCTGCGACACCTCACATCGCCGAGGAGTTCTGGCAGCGCATGAGGGGAGAAGGACTTCTTGCGACCCACGTCTTGCTCGAGCCTGGTGACTCCTCAGGGGATGCGCCTATACTGGCTCGCGAGGCGTATCTGCGAAATCTCATCGCCAGCGGGCGCAATCTGCGTGAGCTCGCCGAGCGTCACATGGAGGGGCCAATCAGTCGCATTGTCATCCAGACAACGGCATCTTGGAAGTCCGATCTTGCGCGCGACGCGCTACGACTCCAATCGGAGGGATTTGACTTCAAGACTGGAGGCCAAGCGTACGTCCAATCGCTAGAGATATTCGAGAATGAGGCACTAAGAGGCGATATTTTCCAGACTTGGATGGCCTTGACAACTGGTAGCAAAAAGAAGCGTGGACGAGTCCATTCGTGGTCAGTCTCTGAGAGGGCACTGATTTCCGATGGCTTCGATGAGACTGTAGTAATCGAGGCCAACTCCGCCTTCATCGCCGCAGAACTCGGAGTTTCGTCACTCGAGACCTATCCGGCCGGCGAGGGTGATGACGTAGCTGGAAAGGCCGGCTTGGCGTTCCCGCTGGAGCCAGGCATCGCGTTCCTGTAGGTGATACGATGACTCAGTCCACCGTACTCTTCGACGACGCATGTGGCAAGTGCAGTCGCTGGGCTGCCTTCATCGACAAGCGTAACTCCAG
>NTJT01000009.1 GCA_002457605.1 Marine Group II euryarchaeote MED-G34
CGAGAAGGTCATGCACGTTAGAATCAGAATCTCGAACTTAGTACGTGGAAAAATCGTACTAGTATCGGAGGACAATACAGTAGCGGTCGCTAAGGGTCAGTTCAAGATTGAGTCCTACCCTGGTAGCGAACCCTCAGATGTGATTACTGAGGTGATACTATCAATGTTGGATTCCTAGTTGCTAGGGGCAGTTCCCGAGCAAGTTTATTACTCGATTATACGTCCCCCGAAACGAGCAAACATGACTCATGTCGTAACTAGTGCGTGCGTTCGCTGCAAATACCAAGATTGCGTTGCAGTCTGCCCCGTTGAGTGCTTCAGGGAAGCTGATGAGTACCTCGTCATCGATCCCGATGAGTGCATCGACTGCGCCGCTTGTGTTCCAGAGTGTCCGGTCGATGCAATCTATGCAGATACGGACCTACCTGAAGAGGAGATGAGCTGGTTGGACAAGAATGAAGACGAGTCGCCCGACCTTCCCCTAGCAGAAGGCGATTCGCCGGTATTGGCAGATTCTTGATTACAGGTTTGACCTGAATAGGTTCTTGAGTGCGTACCCAGAGGCATTGCTATGTCCAAGTTGGTCGACCTGCAAAAGATGCGTCACGGCACCGAGTTGCTAAAGCGTGGATTCGCCAAGATGCAAGAGGGTGGCGTCATCATGGACGTGGTCACTCCTGAGCAAGCGCACATCGCCGAGGATGCCGGGGCGACTGCAGTGATGGCACTAGAGAGGGTTCCAGCAGATATCAGATCTGACGGAGGTGTCGCTAGGATGAGTCATCCCGATCTAATCAGAGGTATCATCGATACAACCAGCATCCCAGTGATGGCCAAGGCACGTATTGGGCATGACGAGGAAGCCCGGGTGCTACAGACACTCGGAGTCGACATGGTCGACGAGAGTGAGGTGCTGACCCCAGCAGATCCATTCTATCACATCGCCAAGAACGACTTTACCATTCCCTTTGTGTGCGGCTGCACCAACCTTGGTGAGGCTTGTCGCAGGATAATGGAGGGAGCAGCGATGATCCGTACCAAAGGCGAAGCGGGCACAGGCAACGTCGTCAGCGCCATACAACACGCAAGACTAGTGGCCGAGGAGATTGCGCTACTACAGAGTGCTAACGACGCGGAGTTTGAGGTCATCGCACGTACAATATCCGACGGTTTCCGAAGAATCGAGTCAAAGAGCGAGCACGATATAGTAGTTCAGAACACACCCTTCGGCAGCATGGATGCCTGCCATGACTTGATTGTCGAGATTATGGGTGAGGTGAGGGAGATGAGTCGGTTGCCAGTAGTAACATTCTCGGCCGGTGGGATCGCGACTCCAGCGGACGCCGCTCTGCTGATGAAGCAAGGGATGGATGGAGTGTTCGTCGGATCGGGTATTTTCAAGTCTGAGCACCCAGCGACTACTGCCTCGGCCATCGTAATGGCCACTCATCACTTTAACGATCCTGGGAAGGTAACTGAAGCCTCGTCAATGATGGCTGGAAAGCCCATGGATGGCCTAGAGATTGACAAGTTAGATATCCGTATGGAAGAGCGTGGCTGGTAGTTAGTCTCGCTTCCCTCTTGTGGTGCCTAATCTCCTAGGCCTCTTCCTTTCCTTCTTACTAGACTGGGGCTTAGAGTCGGCACCCGTCCTAGTTCCGCCCAAGGTGATGGAGCCTTTCTCTAGAAGTTCGTCAGCAAGAGATGAGGCGAGTTCCTCGTCCTCGTCTGGCGTTCTGAGCGCATCCCGTACAGACTGACTGTGTTCCCTGATTAACCTCTCTCGCTCCTCACGCTGGGCCTTGAGCTCGTCACGTATCTCGTTGACCTGATCAAGTAGGATTTTGATTTCGGAATGAACGTTGTCTGCACCCTCTCTAGAGGTGACGAATGCGTTGTGCAGCCTGTCTCCTTCAGCCCTTAGGAAGTCCCTCTCCTCAAGCATCGGCTTAATCTCCTCCCAGATACCGTCTGCCTCCTTGTTGGCATCCAGCATGGCCTTATGCTGGGAGTCTGCCTCAGCCTTGAGTAACTGAATTGAGCCCTCCATATCTCCGAGATCTATTTCGATAATCTGAAATTCCTCGGCTATTGGCATCAACTCATCTCGCTTGGCGATTAGCGACTTGAGTTTCTTCAGCATCGCATTCTCTTTATCTAGAGTCAACGAACCATCTGTCATTATACGGTTCTCGATTCTGTCTATTTCTCCAAGGGTCTCTGACAATTGGATGACAACTGACTTGGTGCCGTCATCACTCCTCTTGCCTCGACGCTGGGTTATCAGCTCGCGCATCTGAGTTTGGATTTCATCACGCTTGGCCTGATGCACCTTAGCCCTGACACGAACCTCTTTTTGCTCATCCAAGCGTTCCTTAATGCGTTCTCTGAGCTCTTTGGACTGTTGTTGGACTGAATCACGAGAATCAGCGGCCCGTCGAGCGTTCTCGTTGTGTCCGTTCCTCTGCTCGCGCATCCGCCTAAGTCTGGTCTCCATGGCATGCAGCCTAGTCCTAAGGTCGTCATCGGACCTTACTTCGTCATCCGGCACAGGTAGGGCAGAGGGAGATGCCCTTTGAATCGACCTGAATCACAATCCCAGTAGGTTCAGTAGGAATGGGAGCATTGGAGAGAGAACTGCAATCGCTGCCCCGACCATGAAAAGGCCGCCCAGCGTCATCTTGATTCTCGTGAGTAGGTCGGATCTGACCTGTACTGTCAGTACCCGCCCTGAAATCAGATTCCCTGCATCGTCCTCAAGTCTCACTGTTACTGTCGACTCACCCATCGACGATGGCAGTAGGCTTTGCCATACGATGTTAGTCGCAGAGATGGTGCTGAGCAGCGACGATGAAATATCGAGGGGGAGATTTTTCGAATCGTCTGAGAATGGTTCTATCCTGAGTCTGTATACGCACTCGTGCGGCCTAAAATCAGGAGTCTGGACCTTGAGTACAACGTCCCTTGGTTCCTCCTCTTCGTTGAGCACGAAAGCGAATAGGTTGGCCTGACCGACTACTAGGTTCTCCATATCCACATCGAGCCATATGCCATCTTCAGTATGTCCGCCAATACGTCGCATCCTGATTCTATCATGCAGTCTGAAGAATGGGGGGCATTCGCTGCGGGCGCGTGAGAGGAGTCGGTCCCAGGTCTCCTCGCCAAGCTCGGGGTGGCTGAACAGCCCCTCAATGGCGGACGAGTCCACCATCGACTCCAAAGTGGCTCTGAACTGACCTTCATCAATTAGGGATGAGCGTCGCAAGTACAGCAGATGCAGTAGAGTCTCCTGCAGTTCCCCCCTACTACTGTTCTCATGTATCTTGGAATCTAGTAATCCTAGATACTGAGATATCCTGACTGCGAGCAGAGGATCGATGTGAGCCCTGATTACATCGGCGAACGGTCGACTGAGTAGAGCCGGATGGATTGGCGGAGAGAATGCCTCCAGCATACCCCACGGCTCACTTGTATTGAAGCGTGGACGGTCTGAAACCATGTGCACACCGTGCCCCGAAAGCAGAGCCCCTGTCGAAAATGCCACCAGTATCGGAGTAGCAACGACTTCCTCTGGAAGCCATAAGCTCGCTGCTAGTAGAATGGCAGCCAAGGCCATCAGTATTATGGTGACTCCCAGTTGCCTGATTGCACCGTCTATGGTGGCCCTCATCTCGGCATAACCATGAGCACTGTTGAAAGTCAAACCAATTGTAGTCAATTCCTTCGCCTCAAGTCTGAAAATCGTCCTCGTAAGCACCATCAGCCTCAGCAGTATCAGCAGCAAAGCGGTGTCGGCCACCAGCATCAGCAAGGATAATCCATAGATTCCTGTCGACATACCCAGCCCCCCAACAGCAGCTTCAATGTGATTAGCCCACCATTGTGGATTCGATGTGATGAAGGTTTGAGCCAGCCCATAGAGGGCTATCACCACCAGTGGGAGAAACAGGACGAGTCTTGCTCCGTCACTGATAAGGAGTCGGTCTGCTCTGAGTAGGAGTTCCTCCTGTGACTTTAGCCTCTTGATCTCCCCTGCATCCCTAGAACTACGCTGTGGTTCAGACATCGATCGAGGAGGCATCTCGGGGGCTGGAGGGACGGTATTCTCCAAGGATTCAGCCAGTGCCTCGAGATCATCTGTCCGGACGTCTTCCATCACAGCACCTCGTCGGTCCTAGCAAGGATACGGAGAGAGATGGCTTTCGTCATTTTGACAATATTACCGTTACAGGTAATGCCGTCTTCGGTCGAACTAACCTTGGCCCCTATCTCTACCCCAGTAACTTCGAGAGTTCGGACGTCAGTCGGCCTCATTACCATCATCTCGATAGTAGCAGTAGACCCCATTGGCAGGGCTGATAAGGGCAGGAGTAACCCTGACCTCATAGGCTCCAACTGCCGCTCTATGATTGGGATACGTTCTCCACTCGGTGTTTTCTCAGGATAACCGAGCATCTTGTCGAGTGCCATTTCAAGTTCCTCATCTATAGCATGCTCAATCTTGCAGGCCGCCTCATTGACATCTCCTTCAAATCCGATGACCTCGGTCAACAGGATTTCGAGGAGCCCTTCGCGACGCTTGATCATCGCCGCTTGTTGGAATCCATCCGGCGTCAGTCTGCAGCCCTTGTAGGGAATATGGGTGACTAGATTTCGGCTGGCTAGTCGCTGAATCATCTCTGTGGTCGATGCCGGACTGACATCCATCATCTCAGCAAGTTGAGTGGTTTTGACAATGTCGCTAGGATTGTCCACGTGCGCTTCGAACAGACGTTTCAGATACATCTCCTCAAATTCGCTCAGTTCAGTCATCTGGCTCACCGACCTCGGCCATGAATTCAGTTCTGCAAGCCGGGCATCTCGAGCGGACAGGTCTGCGCTCGATAGGGACCTTTAGTTGCTGATTACACTGTGGACACGACAGTATCTCCTCATGAGACCTGACCACAGGTTCACTGGCTGTTGTGGTGTCTTCATTGAGGGTATCTTGCGACTCCTGAATCGATTCCTGTAAATCCGAATCCCCCTCAATCGAAGCGGCTGAGAATTGGGTCGTGCAAGCCGGACACCTGACAGAGCCAGTATGTTCCATCGGGATGCTCAACCGCTGCTCACAACTAGGACACTTGACTTCCTTCTTAGGGGGTGTTCGCTCTAGTCTACGAGCAATTCGCGAATCCCTCAGAATGTTCGAGTCTTTTTCCGTGCTCGGTGTCTTCTCCGACACCGCTCGCCAGACAATTAGCCCTACGAGAACTACAGCAAAGCCCAACACAGCACCGTATACAGCTGCCATTGCATCGAAAGGTAATTCCCAACCGCCCCCATTCTCGGACTGTGAAAATACCGTTAGCGGGGCTGTAGTCGTAGAACCGTCCATTTCCCACGCGACCTCGGCTTCGACCATAGGTGCATCTGGCCAGGGCCCTATACTTAGTACTCCTGAAGATGACCCTCCTCCAGATATCGACGAGATGGTAATCTGCGCCAGTACCATTCCGTCAGACGTACTCACGACCTTCAATATGCCCGGGAGCGTTGCCGCGTCCCCTGAATTATTGAGCCAGTATGGCAGATTGACGAAATCACCAGTCCCAGGTCTGTCTGGTTCATGCACCCCGATTGAGACAGAGGGCGAGATAGAAGGTGGTGTGACACTAGTCTGCCATGTCAGGTTTGCCTCTGAATTGGAAGATGTCCAACCATTTGATTCCAGTGTCACTGAGATGTAATCGGCTTCAGGATGCCCCAGGTCCAGAGACAGTGCCCTGAGTCCCGGGCTTAGGGTGATTTCGAACCTCTGCACCTCTTCTTCGATTCCTTGACTGATCAGAGATACTGAGATATTTACATCGCGTTTCTTCCCATCAGTGAGGGATGCAGATAGGTCGCATTCCAAGCCATTCGCGAGAGACCACTCTACTGCATCGAATCTCAACCCTAGTGTCTGAGATTCATACACCTGCACCTCGAACGATCCGCTCAATTCCGAAGAGACTCCTCCATCATCGCTTGTGACCTCCCAATTCAACTCCAGCGCCCCGGCTGAGGTTGGAATCAATGGAGCCAAGACCTCGCGACTAGATCCGGGGCTGATTGGAATCTCATGCCCAATGGACAGGTTGTTTCCGGATGAGTCGGAGAGCACTAACCTCACTGAACCGGTGTACGAACCCTGATTGTTGACAAGTATGGAAGCCGTGATTTCATCACCAACGTGCACTGGTTCTCCAGTCACTGCAATGTCGGAGGAACCAGCAGGATAGAACATCTTCTCACCCTCGCCGGAAACTGGAGCGGACATCAGAATAAGAATAAGGGCCAATACGGCGGTTTTCCGCAGCCCCGAAACCGAACAGGCAAGGCCCATTGCAAGTTCTCGGCGCAATCGGCGGTATGAATCAAACCCCTAGCAAGGTCACATAGTGACCTTTAATGCAGGTTCTCCTGTGCCCCGAACCTATGGACCCTGAGGCCCTGCTTGCAGTGACTCCCGAGGAGCTCGCACAGGCACTCCTGCTTAGGAGGCAGGTGCTGAAAGAGGAGTTACCAAATGTCATTCGCACACTTGAGGCTGAGGAGGAGTCACTAGAACCTCGAGTGCAGAGGATTGTGACCTCTCACAGGTCTACTAACGATAAGGTGTCTGAGTTGAAGAAGAAGCGCAACAGTGCGCAAAAGGAAGCCGGGGCGATACTGGGTGTGGTGAAGGGAGCTAGAGACAGTCTCGCTGTAAGCGGTAAGATGGTCAATCTGGACCCTCATTGGAAAAAGGAAAAGCTTCTGGATGAACTTGAGCAAATCGAAGATAGTATACAGACCTCGGCGCTGGACCACAGGGCGGAAAAGAAACTGCTCGACCGGCGGAAAAAGTTGCTTGAGGAGAATGATCGTTGGCTGAAGTCACGGCGTGAATCCAATCCTGAGATGGCGACATTCATAGACTCAAGATCCAAGATGAATACGCTATACCGAAAGGCTGACAATGCTCACCGGAGAATGATTGAGATTGTCGAGAAAGCGCAGCCAATGTATGAGAAGAAGGTTGTCCTAACAGCTGAACTTAGAGAAATCAGAAGGCAGTTGGACAGGGCCAAGGAACTGCTCGCTCAGTCTGACCACGCCATCGCTCACTGGGAAAGGCGTCTGAAAGACGGTTTCGGAGAGCTCGGAGGAGGTTTTCCTGACCTCATGGCAGCCAATATCCGCGTCTCCAAAGGAGGTAGATCCTCCTTCGCTCGTAATTCCAAACCAAAGAGGGGCGGAGCCGCCCCGAGAGGTGAAGAGGAATGAGTACGGATGCACAGAACGAGTCATTCGATGACCTTGAGGAAATGGACCACAGTGACATCAAAGAGATGCGCGGTGACCTTGAGCGTGATTTGCGCTCTGTTGAAAGGCAGCACCGGGAACTCAGGGAAGAGCGGCGGGACCAGATTGACCTAGTGCGCTCACTTAGATCCGCGGTCGGTGAGATGAAGTCGGCTGATGGTGCCCGTAAGGGTTTACTGAGAGAATTTCACTCTATCAGAAAGTCAGCTGAGAAAGCTCGCCAGAAGAGAGATTCCGTAAACACCTGCATCCCTCCGCCCGCAGACGTACTCGTCGAATGGTTGGATGAGACTCATCGACGCTTGGTTACCATCGACAATGACCTTACTGCCGTCCCGACTCTAGCTAGAGAACTGGATTCATTCGGACGATTCTTCGAACTCCAAGCCGCTATAGTAAGAAAAAGTAAGTCGGAGGAAGCTCATAGCGAGTATGTCGGACACGTCAAGAAGATGAGGGATGTGACGGCAAAATTGGATGCGACGAGGAAGAGTAGTCGAGAGAAGGTAGACGGTGCTCTGGACGAGACAGAACTGGACTCGGACAACATTTCTCGCTCTGATATTCGAAAGACTAGTCGCCGCATTGACAAAATCGACAAGAATCTAGATGACCTAAGTTCAGAAAGGAAGGGGATGCGTAGAAGGCTCGGCAGAATCAAGGCCTATCAGAAGATAACTCTCAGGGGCGGCAGAGCGATTCGTCTAGCTGACGTGAAGGACCGGGCTCAGAGCGGCGGTTCACTAGATACCAGTGAACTTGAGGCCTTATTGAATTCCGGAGGTCTGTCCGAGATAACAGAGGCTGGGTCGTCTGACAATCGGCCCAAGCCGAAGACCAAACAGAGCAGAAAGAAAAGAGGGATGAAGCTGGGTGTCACTCGCGGTGGCTCGAGGAGAGGCACAATGGCTGCTCGTAGAGAGGGAGATGAATAACATCAAATTAACCTCCACCAGCCCTAAATGATGTATCAAGTTCGGAAAAAAAGGAGGTCTTTGGATGGTTATGGAATTCGACGAGGTCAGAGAGATCCTACAGCCTCTGCGTGATTCCCTAGGAAGTAAGTCAACCGGCCACCGCGACACCAGAGATGAGTGGAATGCCAAGGTAAGGGAGTTTCTTGACGATAGGAATGAGATTAACCGTCAGGTGAAGGAGCTAATCAACGAGGTCCAGACCCAGAAGGCGATTAGGGACGAGGCAAACCAGCGGGTCAAGACTCTCAAGGGCACACGGGCAGAGCTCTCGGAGCGCCTCAAGGAGGTCAGAGAAGTACTGCGGGGCAAGCTGGATGAGCAGCGGGAGAATCTCGAGGAACAGAAGAATCGAGCGAAACGTGGCCCCTCCGCTGGAAGAATCAGGGCAGAAATGGAAAAGCTCGAGAATCAGTACATGACCGGGCAGTTCCTAGGAAAGAGAGAGAAGGACTACTTCAAGAAGATGAAGCAAATGTCTGTGGCCCTGAAAGAAGCGTCTAAGAATAAGGAGAAGGGAGACTTACGGGATTTCAAGGACTCTGTCAGAGATGCAGAGCGACTACAAGAGGACGCTCACAAATCGGTAGAGAAGGCTGTCATGAAGGCACAGGAGGCCCACGACCTGATGGTAGAACTGTCAGAAGAGGTAGACCGTTTGAGAGAGAAGGCCAACACAGCCCATACCGGATTAACTAGATCTAAGCGCGAAGCAGACATGCTACACGGCCAATACATCGTATCGCTACGATGCATTCACTCGATTCAGGATATGATGAAGGCCATGGAATTGAGAGAGAAGAAGGAAGAGGATCCCGACGGAGGAGAGAAGTTGGAACTCACAGATCTGATGTCGAGACTGATGTCGGGAGATACTTTGTCGACAGAAGAGTTGATGGCACTTCGACGTAACTAATCATTCAATCTCGTAGAGTCTTCCATTCCTACCATGAAGGGCCCGTGTCTCTAATCCATCGGCATCAATAATCCATCCGGGAATAGCCAACGAACCCTCACTGAGGCTAGTCGAATCGGGATCCAGTCGCCACCACTCCAGCATGATGCTGCTCACCGGACCCGTGTCTGAATCAGGTTCTCCCTGCTTGCGCTGATCTAGTAATTTGAGTAAATCTGTTGGCATCCCCCTCAAATCAGTCCAACTCTCACCAGGGGGATCAATCATCCTCAGTTTCGGAGGGTGTAGTAGTTCATCCTCAGGTTTGTGAATAGACAGGCTTCCTGACCATGGATCCTCAACTATATTCCAGACACAAGATTCCATACCTCCCTCAGGACCTTTCAGACAGCCGTCAACGACCCAAAGTCTAGCCGACAGTAGGACGGGTGATGTATTGGCGTCATCCCAGCCCCGTTGTATTAACCACGAATCTAGTTCTACTAGAGGCCTGAGTGCGACAACAGGAGATATTGGTTCAGCAATCAGGACCTCGTCGTGCTCAATATTGGAATGGGCATCTAAAGAAGGCGAATGGGCGACTAAATCACCTGTCAGAACCGCTTCTCCAATCCACCTAGCCATCCGTTCCGGGCCCCAAATTACCACATCGATAGACTTCAGTGAATCGAGAGTTGCCTCGTCAAACGGACGTTCGCTGAGGATCCAGTGCCTGCCCCCCGGGGCATCGACACTCCACCTCTCTATCTCTGTGGAGGATAAGGGCAGGATGTCCACAGGTACGTGCCAGACGTGTACCATCGACCCAGGATCCTCTCCTAGTTCGGGCACCCTCTCGGCCACGCCCATACACCTGAAGCCGTGAATCTCTGGGGCATCTTCAGCTGGACGGAGTTTAACGGCTCGTAAGGCCAGTAGGTCACGCACCGCCTCGTCCACGCGACCAGCGGTGGCACTGTGAACTTGAAGCGAACGCCTGAAGAGATAGTCGCACGGGCATTAATCCCGGTGTGTATGGAAGTCAGACGTTTGGTGACAGTGAGAGCAATTCGCTCTGCCCGGGGTCGGTGACACAAAGAGCACTGACAGGGAACGGCTTGGCGCAAGCCGCACCCAACTGGCTGTTAACCAACTGGACTTGATGGACAGGCACATCAGGGTGACCATCGGTCAACTCGGAGATGTAGTTGACCGGGCAGTTGGCAGCCACGATAACTAGTCTAGCATCTCCCTTAGAGCAAGCGCTCATAGTCTGCCTCTGTCCAAACAGGATGCTGCCCGTACTCATACTCTGTTTGAGTTGCCTAGCCAGATCCATAATCAATCCTCTTTCAAACGCTCTCTGGGATGTAGTACAGGTCGACGCTCCCGGTCCCTAGTGCAACCGGTTGACCCACGATGATATTCTCAGTGACTCCGCTGAGCTCGTCCCTCTCGCCTATCACTCCAGCCTGTAGTAGATGTGTAACAGTAACCTCGAAGGCCGAGCGTGCTAGGATACTGTGCTTGGTGCCGCTGACTCCATGCCTACCTATGGCGCGAACTGTACCTTCACTGGACATAACGTCGGCTACCGTCAGCAAGTGACGTATGTCGACATCGAGTCCAGCTCCCTCGAGAGTATCATACATCTCATTGATAATCGCCTGCCTAGCGGCTTCGATACCGAGATACTGATTAATCTCAGAGATATTGTTAGTGTAGGTCCTAGCCCTATCCACTCCAGCGAACTCACTGACCTTAGCCAGATTCGATCCGATAGTAGAGATGTAGTACTCGCCGGTGTCTCTGCTCGGACCCTGGACGTTAGCGCGGGTGATATCAGCCAGACCTTTGAGCCTAAGTTTCTTGATTTTCTCCTCGAGTTGGAGAAGTGCAGTGTAGGTCGCAGGATCTGATGCTAGTTGCGCTAGGTCCTCTTCCTTAGTTACGCCTGGAATTATCGTGAGGACTTTTGGGCGTTCATCGTTATCTGCTTGGATGAACAACCGCAGCGCCCTTGACAGTTTGTCCCTGACTTCAGCGCCAGTCATGGCCTTGATTCGCATATTGGGATTACTGAGTTGAAGACTGATGTGTCGCTGGGTGACTTCGACATTGATTCTGGCGATGTCCGGTGTGGTGGTTGTCTCCAGTGCGGCAGCGATTTTTCGACAAGCCTTCTCATTGGTGTTGAGAGGTTTTCCTTTGGAGTTAGTTTCTTCGAGATAAATTAGCATCGTGGGGGTCTTCGGAACCTTCCGAGCATCCACTATCTCGATGACTCTGGGAAGACCCTGGGTCACGTTGACGGTAGCAACCCCTGCATAGTGGAAAGTCCTCATAGTCATCTGAGTGCCTGGCTCACCGATTGATTGGGCGGTGGTGATACCGACAGCCTCGTGTGGATCCGCCCTAGCTGTGGCCAAGAAACTCTCCGAAGAATTCAGCACCTTCTTGGCTTTAGCGGGAGTCAGTTTGTCAATGCCCCTAGAGCGAATCCCCTCGGCTAGATCACCTAGAATACGAGGAGTCATAGAGAGATTCATCTTGATTGAGGTATCTTGGAGCAGTTGGTATATCGCATCGTCCGTGTCGATATCACGGAGAATTTGCTTAAGCTTGGCTTCCTCGTCATATTCCTGAAGTGGGAGAGCCTTCTTCTTACGTCTCCTAGAGACTGCCCTTCTCCTCACGATAGTCTTCTCAGCGGATGCAGTTGCCCTGGATGGTTTAGCGGACGCCTCCATCACTTTGAATATCTCTTGGGAGGTGCCAGAATCGATACCGCAGATTTGGGCTATCTGACCTGATGTCAGTATCTTCACATCGTCCCACTTACGATCATCCGCGAGCTTGTGTGAGTACTCCTCGGCCACACCGAGATCCATGAGTTTCTTCTTGGTGGCACTCTTGACTACCATCAGTTCCCACCTCCCAAGGCATCGTCTAGAACTTGTGAGACATCGAATGGAGATCCTTTACGGCTGCGGGCAGGGTCAATGCCGTCCTCGCCATACTCGAACTGGATGATGCGTTTGGCAGTGTTGCGTACTGAATTCATGCCGTCATTGGCGACCTTCAGATCGTCCATGGCATTGATTAGTCGACGCTGCATGTAACCTGACTTGCTGGTTCTGACAGCAGTGTCGACCAACGACTCGCGCCCCGATACAGAGAGCATGAAGAACTCAGTCGGCTCAAGCCCGCGCTTGAAGGAAGATGATACGAAACCTTTCTCTTGAGCGCCCTTCACTCCACGCGGGAAGTGTGGCAGCACACGATTCTGGTAGCCTCTCTCAAGGCGCTTGCCGCGAACCTTAGGTTGCCCTATGGAACCAGCCATCATGGCGAGATTGTCCATTGAACCACGGGCTCCGGAAACCGCCATCATAACAGCAGGGTTGTCTGAGCCGAGATGATCCTTTGCGACTTCACCAGAATCAGCCTTGCCTTTGTCCAGAATACCCAAAATGTTCTCCTCTAGAGTCTCAAGAGGGGTCCTTCCGGGGCGAGATTCGTAGCGTCGGCCGTCCTTGCCGAACTTCGCGAGCTCGGCATCGACATCGGCGCTCGCCTCAGCGTTGATTTCAGCAATTCTTTCCTTGGCCTTGAGTGGTAGGTCCTCATCATCGATTCCGGTGGTGAAACCCATTGAAGAGCAAATAGCGATAGTCATCTTCGTCATCCTGTTCAGGAACTCAGCACCAGCATCGGAACCGTGGGTCTGGACGACAGCGTCAAGCAGGCGACCGTCCTCAGCACCAATGCCACGCTTGTCTATAGTGCCGCTGACATTACCTGCAGTCACATTGACCTGATCGCCGGATCTGCTCGTATACTGCAGGTTAAATCCAGCAGGAACGATGAGGCTCAGTACATCAGTCCCGCGGTATCCTACGGTGCCATCCACCTGTACTTCCTCAGGCAGGTCGCCAACCCAATCAATGGCGCCCAATATCTCCAAAACCAAGTTCTTGGGTAGGATGCGGTCACCATGAGTCAACAGGTAGGCACCAGAAATGTGATCGTGGATACCACCTATCACACTGCCCCCATAGCGAGGAGTGATGATGTGCTCCTGAACTCGCATCAGAATCTTGGCCTCTGCGCGAGCCTCCTCACTCTGGATGACGTGCAGATTCATTTCGTCGCCATCGAAGTCGGCGTTGTAGGGTGTACAGTCAGCTAGGTTGAACCTAAATGTCTTACCAGGCATGACGCGTATCTCATGGACCATCATAGACATCCGGTGCAGCGACGGCTGGCGGTTGAATATCGCAACGTCGCCGTCGATAAGGTGCCTCTCGACTATGACACCGGGCTTCGGGTTACCTTCTCTATCCAGTGTACTCAACCTGTCCTCAATTTCGGTCGAGTAAGTCCCTCCGTATTCGTCTTCAATTTCAGGGCTGCCGCAGTGAGGGCATGATACCTCTAGGTGATCTGGGAAGTACTCGTTGGGGTTGGAATGCTCCCACTTCCACCTGTTGTGAATTATGGCCTTGGGATCATCCTCCTTCAGTGACTGTCCCTTAGCGTCCTCTCCCTTGAGATTCAAAATCGTAGCCTCCAAGTCGACCGCCCACTCTTCCTCAAGATCGCCGATGGCGTTCCTACGCATCTGGCGCTTTAACTCGAGACCAGGTAGGAAGTTCGGAGCGTGAAGAACCTCGTTTAAATCGGGCCTGTAACCAGCATAGGGCTCATCTTCGCTTCCACAATCGCACTCAGGGTTGAGACATCTGAATCCAGACCATATGTACTTCGTTTTATCCGTAATCCGGACTCTGAAGTGATCTCCTCGCATGATATAGTTGACACCTGGGTGCACATCGGGTCCGCGTAGGACCATCTGGCGCAACTGTTCTCTGTTGCGACTGGTGACTCTGATTGGGACCGTGAGCTCCTTGGCAGTCTTCTCAGGCACTCCAACCTCGTTGATTCCGAGATTCGGATCGGGGCTGATTACGGTGCGAGCGCAGAAGTTGACTCGCTTACCTGAGAGGTTGCTGCGGAACCTGCCCTCCTTGCCCTTGAGGCGCTGGGCGAGTGTCTTCAGAGGGCGTCCAGAGCGGTGCCTAGCAGGAGGTATACCACTGGTCTGGTTATCGAAGTAAGTAGTGCAGTGATACTGTAGCAACTCCCATAGGTCCTCTACAATCAGTTGGGGGGCTCCAGCATCCCGATTCTCTCGCAGACGCTGGTTGATTCTAAGGACGTCTACCAACTTGTGAGTGAGGTCGTCTTCAGAACGATCGCCGCTGTCGAGAGTAATCGAGGGACGAACTGTGATTGGAGGGACAGGGAGGACCTTCATGATAGTCCATTCGGGGCGGCTGGAGTCCTTATTCATCCCAAGGAATATCAGATGCTCGTCGGGAATACGCTCGAGCCACTCTCGGATATCGCGGGCGTTCAGTTTATGCTCGCCTTTGTCTGCCTTCTTCTCCTTAAAGGTCGAAGGCTTGTCAAGCATAATCTTGCCTTGCTCTGAACCGCAGTGCATGCAGATGGTCCTCTTCTTACTGGAGCATTCCTTTTCGATATCCTTGATGATAGTCTTGAACTCACGAGAGCCCACGCCGTGCTTGATGATGATGTCATGTACTCGATCTCGGTAGTAATCCTGCTCGGATTTCTCTGGATCTAGAGGATGGGTCTCGGCCGAACTGTGAAGCAGTATCTTGCTACAGGTGTTGCAAGTCGACTTGAGTGAGGTCTTGATTAGATTGGTGAAACCGATATGGAGAATAGGTAGCTCAAGTGCAATGTGTCCGAAGTGGCTCGGGCACTCCTCGTGCTTGTTACCGCAGGTCTCACAGCGAATTCCTGGGTCTATGACTCCCATCTTTGGGTCCATCAGACCTTGCTTGTATGCGTGCCCGTCGTCCTTGTAGGTGTCAGCTGTCTTAATTTCAACAGATGACATCTTACGAATCTCATTGGGATCCATCAATCCGAACTTGATTGATTCGATCCTCTTTGGGATCTTGGCTGCATCGCGGGCACTCATCTTCGGTCCTCCAGTTCCAATCGCATTGCCACCCCGAGACTCTTCATCTCGTCAAGTAGCAATTTGAACGCATAGGAAGTTTGTACCTTGTGAACATCTGATCGGTCTCCACAGTAAGGACAGACAGTAGTTCGGCGCTTCCAGTCGTAGTAAGCGACGTGTCCGCATCCCGAAGTGTTGCAGACCATCAAGTCCCAGCCGTCCGACTCGTCCAGAAGTCTGTCCTTGATTACCATCGACGCGCCGTGAGAAATCAGACAGTCGCGCTCCATCTCACCAAATCTGAGACCTCCTTGACGCGCCCGTCCCTCAGTTGGCTGGCGCGTTAGGATTTGTACTCGACCGCGACTGCGAGCATGCAGCTTGCTGCTAACAAGGTGGTGTAGCCTTTGGTAGTAGATGACACCGGTGAAAACGTCGGCAGTGTAGTTCTCACCTGTTTCGCCATTCATCATCGCCTCACGGCCAGTATGGTTGAATCCGTTACGAAGAAGTCCCGAACGCAGGGAGTCTTCCTTCTCACCAGTGAATGCAGTTCCGTCGATCTTGCGGCCCTCCATGGAGCCAACCTTTCCGCCTATCATCTCAAGAACGTGGGCCACAGTCATCCGCGAAGGGATAGCATGTGGATTGATGAGAAGATCCGGTATAACGCCGTCGACGGTGAAAGGCATATCCTCTTCGTTTACAAGTCGTCCAATGATTCCTTTCTGACCGTGGCGGCTGGCAAACTTGTCACCGAGTTCGGGTATCTTGTTAGTGCGTAGAGTAATACGGACGAGACGTCCAGAGTCGAGGGACTCCGTGACGAACACGTTGTCGACCCAGCCCTCCTCGCCATGCCGCACCAGCATCGAAGACTCTCGCCTCTCCTGAGCTTGCAAGAAAGCACCGTGTGCCTCCTCAAGGAATCGCGGAGGACTAGTCTTCCCAACCAGAACCGCCCTGTCCGACTTGTCCAGAGTGGACAGGTACTCCTCCGGCACTGGCAGTCCGTCTCTCTCGAGATGAGCGTAACTATCGAACGACTTCAGGCCCTTGATTTCATCGAGACCGGTTCCGGGTACTTCGATTCGCTCCTCTTGGCCGCCGGGAAATCGCTTGTTCTCAGCGTTGTAAGTTCTTACGAAGGCCGAACGCCCTAGAGCGCGCTCGACGGAAGCTCTGTTCATGATGACGGCGTCCTGCATGTTGTATCCATGCTGGCTCATGATGGCAACTACGAAGTTCTGGCCTCCTGGCCTGTTGTTGAAATTAGTCGACTGCATTGCGCGCGTGCCGACAATTGACTGTTGAGGATAGTGCATTATGTGAGCCCGGGTATCTGGGCGCAGTCTGTAATTGGCACTTGGTAGACCCAGGCTCTGCTTGACCATCGCTGTCCCACCAGTCACTCTCGGAGTGGAGTTGTGCTCAGGGTAGGGTACGAGGGACGCGCATACACCGAGGATAAGTTGGGGATCTATCTCAACGTGAGTGTAAATCAGAACAGTGTGGCCCTTTGTCTGCTTCCTCTTGAGAGAATCGGTTTCGCTCTGGTAGTAGTTCAGGGGACTCGTGAACTCCTCGAAGACTGTCTCGCCATTGGGGAGATGTACCTCAGCCCTCAGTTTAGCTTCGGATATCTCCTCATCACCGAGGTTCATCCACTCCACCTTAGCCGGATTGATTGGCCTGCCGTGCTTGGGCGATATTTGAGGGAGATCGAATGGCCTAGGAGCGATGAGAAGATCCTCCTCCTCTTCAGCATCGACCCACTCTACAACGCCAGAAGAAACCAAGTCGGCGAATGTAAGCTCGCCGGATCTCAGGCCTTCCAAGTGTAACTTTGTAAGATTCAGGCTACCGTGCTCGATAACTAGCAGAGGACGGAGAACCCTGCCTCTGTCAGTGTTGATGAATACGTCCTTATTAGCGGTGTCGTGACGAATGCAGACCTCTGGCCTTAGTCTGCCCGAGCGTCGACTCCTCTTGATTCTAGAAACCAGTTTTGCGGGCCTCTTGTGTAGACCGAAGATGTCACCATTGACGTGAATCCTCGAGCCGTCAGCCCACTGGTCAGGAGAAGCGTTGACTCCGGCCTCCATCAGCAGTTCCTTAACATCGTCCTCGGGAACCTCCTCGGATACGTCAATCATCTGAGCTGCGTTCTTGACTAGTCCGCAGTTTTGACCCTCGGGAGTCTCGTTAGGGCAGAGCCTGCCCCAGTGAGTAGGATGAAGATCACGGGCCTCGAAGTGCGGCTGACTGCGTACTAGGGGGCTGGTTACCCTACGCATATGCGAGAGTGCGGCAATGTATGTTGTACGGTCCAGTAACTGGCTGACACCAGAGCGTCCCCCAACCCAGTTACCAGTCGCTAGAGCGTGCATAATCTTGGATGTCAGGACGTCCGGCCTAAGACACGAGTTAATCTTCAATTCTCGCTTGCGGTTGTGATGCCTCTCAAGTTGATACTTGAGGTCCCTAGCCAATTGCTGCAAACTGACCCTGAACAAATCTTCCATGAGATCACCGGCAAGTCGAACGCGTTTGTTGGCGTAGTGATCCTTATCGTTTGGATCGCGGTTGGTGATGGCCATTTCTAGGACCTGTCTGACGATGCGACCAAGGAAGATGGCTTTCTTCTCCCGGTGATCGAGTTCGGAACCTAAGTGAGGAAGGAGTTCCTTGTCGAGGAGGTTCTGAATTCGTGACTCACGGTACTCCTTCTGCTGTCCGGCTGCGAACTTCTTCTCAAGCCAGGCAATCGCCTCCTCCTCTGTCTCGACGGCATACTCATCGTTGTCCTTGACATCATTGAGGTTGGCGACGGTGTACTTCATCGCCTCGACTGGGCCTGCGATTGCAGCGAAAATCTCCTGATCGTTCTCCATTCCCAGAGCCCGCATTAGGAGCACTACTGGAATCGCCGTGGTGCCGGCGCTTGGAATCTTTACCATCAGCATACCGTCACGTCGCTTCTCGACGTTGATTGGCTTGCGTACGCCGTCACGCTGAGAGAAAATTTTGGCGACCTCGGTCTCGTGAGCGTATTTCTTATTCTTCTCTACGGTGACTCTGTTAGGAGCGAGGTCTTCCATCGAGATGAGTACACGTTCAGTGCCGTTGATAATGAAGTAGCCACCTGGATCGAGGGGATCCTCACCAGCCTTCCTGAGAAGTTGGGTAAGGTACTCAGTATCTTCGACTGAGGTCTGAGGAGATAGTTTTCTGTTCTCGTCGATATGGTCGGAGTGCACGTTGCATCGGGCCGAGCGAACCATGATTGGGAGGTTGCCTATGTGGACTCCATCTTCCTCGATGTAGCCAAGGTCACCATCCGGTGTCGCGGGCTCTATGTCATCCCTGTAAATCCGGAAGTCCATATACACGGGCGAGAAGTAGGTTAACTTGCGAATCCTGCACTCCAGAGGAGTAGCGGGATGCTCGGCGCCATTGGCCTCGCGGATAGTAGGGCGTCCCAGTCTGATTCCCTTGAGGCGCACTATAATCTCCTTGTCGAGGACGTCGAGTTTGATGCAGCCACCAGCCTCCGCTCCGCCAGGCAGATCCTCGACTGGTTCGTCCGTCCCTACCCTGATGTTGCGAACTATCCGCTCCATTCTGCTGAGGCGTCCATCGCCTGAGGGGATGCAGTCATTGTATGACATCAACTGGTGATTTACTAGACTTCTCTGCTTGAAGTAACTCTCAACTATTTCCTTCATCTTATCACCTCAAGCGCTCTCTACAATCAACCTGTACGCCGTGCTGGAACCTGCTGAACGACTGTACCTGACTACTCTGACAATCCTGTTTGTAAGCCAACCTGCAGGGAGTTCATCGTCTCCAACCTCGACTGCTTCTTTGATTGCCTGCACAGCAGGATCAGTGATGAGTATCTTTGGCAGTAGTTCCTTGGCCAATCGGGTGGTGCCGTCAGCGTTCTCCTGAGACAGATCCCATGGAGCCAGCGCGGCCTCTTCTTCGTCATGAGGAACTAATTCATGATGGGGGACTAGGATGTGATTGAGTACGTTGAACCTGTCATCGCCTTGGGGGATATCGGCATCAAGCAAGGCCTTCCTGGAGATAGTTACCCTACCAGTGCGTGTCCTCTTTCGTGACGCCATCTGCTCTCTGATTACAGCCATCACATTCTCAAGATCGGCGTCACCAGTCTCTAGCTCGAGTTTTTTGGCGACTTGATCGACTGACATGCGCTTGATAGCATCCATGTTCGCATCGTCGGCTAGCCGGTGCGCGTGAGTCTCGGATACACCGAGTTCCATCAGGCGCTTTTTCGTAGAACTCTTTACTGCCATATCACGCCCCCTGCCCCGCAAAAACCGTGAGCCTGAGGCGTTGTCAGGCGGGCCTGATGGGATTTGAACCCACGGCCGTCCGGTTAAAAGCCGGATGCTCTACCTGACTAAGCTACAGGCCCATAGCAAGTGCTGGGCCTTCAGCGGACCGAGGGGGGGTTGAAAAAGATTACTGAAAGAGCAATGCTACGCTCCGCACGGATGCGACTCCTCCTTGGGGGGGCGGAGATATCGAATCGGTGTCAGGGGCCTGTACGAATAAAGGTTTTCAGAATCTACCTGTAGCGGAGGTCCAGATGTACGAAGAACACCGCCATCCTCACCACAGAGCAGGGGGCAAATCGACATCATCAAAGTTCGAAATCGGAGATTCAGGGCCGTGGGAAATAACGGTCCCACACACAGTTTACCCTCCTCGTGAAGACACCGCCCTACTAGGCCGAGCGTTACTACGGCTGTCTGGTGACTGTGGACAGGCTACCGAGATTGGATGCGGTAGTGGAGCACTCTCGATTCTGCTCGCCTCGATGGGGTGGAAGGTTGCTGCATGTGATGTCAACCCGTTCGCTGTCGCAGCGGCTAGGGGCAATGTGGAGAAAGCCGGTTTCGCAGACGTGGTTAATGTCGACGAAGGTGGTCCTGGAGAGCCGGAGTGGGAATTACAAGAAGGGGTTAATCTAGTAGTTTGGAACCTACCATATCTGGACCCTTTGGAACATG
This sequence comes from Marine Group II euryarchaeote MED-G34, assembly GCA_002457605.1. Taxonomy (GTDB): domain Archaea; phylum Thermoplasmatota; class Poseidoniia; order Poseidoniales; family Thalassarchaeaceae; genus Thalassarchaeum. Next base: position 20,245 of record NTJT01000009.1, read on the forward strand.
ATGGAGTTTCTCTTGAACCCATTGAAGAGGCTTCGATGTCTGACCTCCCTAGAGGTTGGTCGGATAAACTTCTAGAGATTGTCGATGATGATCTAATTGATCCGCGTTGCCTAGTAGTTATGCTTCACCGCACCGATCCCGAAAGTCGCAGCAAACCTGACAGTTGGATTCGGAACGGATGGTCTTGCAGGCAATTGGACAGTATGAGGCTGGCTGATGAGAGACTCGAGGTGCTGTGCTACTGGAGACCTGGAGCAGGAGGGGCTGTCACGGTCATGGCTGAGTGTGAATCGACGATGGACGAGGCAAAACAACTCATTGATGGAGGCTGGCAGAGGTTACTTTCTCTCTCACAGACCTCCGGCCGAGGCAGGAGAGGAAGTTCATGGCAGACTCAGGAAGGAGGGTTAGCATGCACTTGGGTTCTTTCTGAGGAGATTTTGAAACGGTACCCTCCTGGACTCATACAGACCTCGGTCGGTGCCGCGGTTTCAGAAGCCTTGGGCTGTTGTGTCAAATGGCCAAACGACTTGGTGACCGAAGATGGTAGGAAACTGGGAGGTATACTCGTAGAAGGGGATTCAGAGGATGATGGCATCAGAGTTGGTATCGGGCTCAACAAACGGGGCGGTATTATCGATGAAGTGGCTGTAGCCGGATGGGATGAATACGTTGGAGAGAAAACAGCGATCGAGGTCTTCGACATACTAGATCCGGTTATCTCATCGTACTTCGAGGAGCATTCCCTTGCACCCCCTGTGGAGGAGAATGAATTGGTGGCACTGTCTTGGAAGAGTCTAGCAAGGTCGCTTTCAACAGGAGTAGGTCTCAAATCCAAGGGATTACGTGTGAGGGCAGTGGGTTTGAGTTCGGGGGGCCATCTGTTGACCGAGTTCAATGGATTGGTTGTAACGGTTGATGATATCAACACACTCGACTGAATCCTATTACGTGAGACCTTTCTTACCTATTCCGAGCCTCTCCCTGACCAACTTTATCTTCCCTGATCTCGTAATCGTACGACAGCCCTCGTCGGAGTTGATTCTAGATGTGGCTGCTTCGCAATCATTCAACGGCACCTTGACTATAGCTCCCACGGAGCCATCGGGCTCTATGTAGTGATCATATAATCTCCAGTGTAATCCCTCAAGGAGCCTTCCTAGAATTTTCTCGCAGGCCTCGCGACTCTCTGCCTGCGAACTGAATCTCACGCCTATCCACCTGCGCTTGCCCCTAGCAGCCTTACCAAGCCCTGCCATGATGGGTGGACAGGGTGACCCTTAATCGAGTTGGTCAAAGACCACTGACTACTGCGACCAACCTGATTCGCCCCCTCATCTCGTCACTTGCCCTTGCTCCCATGATTACTTGGCAATCAGGATCGAGGGAGGAGACGAATGCCTCTGTAACCTCATTCAGATGAGCTAGTGTCATGTCAGGACCTCCCTCTACCTGTATCATGCACCCTTTGGCACCATCAACTCTAAGATCTGATAATGGTGACTTACGTGCCTCGCCAACCACCTTATCTGGCCTGTCAGTGGTCCCGGTTCCGACAATCAGAGTGGCGTTCCCTGGTCTATTGATTACAGTCCTGAGGTCCATCAGATCGAGATTGATCTTCCCTACCTTAGCAAGAGTAGTCACCAGCCCTTCAACCAATTCACCAATCCATCCCGATCCTGTCCTCCAGTCATCGTCCCTGTGTCGCGCCTGCCATGCCAACCTCTCCATACTGACTCTGATACAAACGTGGGAGTTCTCCTCTAGTGCTTGAATTGCGGTCTCGGCAATCTTGCATCGCAGAGGCTGTTCAGCGAAAGGCAGACCTGCGATGGCGATTACGAGACAGTCGTTCTCATACGCCAGAGAAGCCAATTCAGCCGAGGCACCCGAACCCATCCCCCCTCCGAGTCCTGTCATTATGACTACGAGTTCGGCCTGCTCAAGTAATGGAGCTACAGAGTCAATGCCGTCCCTGAGGCGGTGAGCTGCCAGTGCGGGAAGAGCGGCGGTGCCTCGGCCATCCCCTCCTGCATCGAGATGCAGGCAGTGTGCTGCCGAGGCCCCAGCGAATGAAGCCTCATCGGCATCTATGAGCAGTAAGTCAGCTAGTTCGGAACATTTTGTATGAGCCCTCTCAGCCCATGTGCAACCTATTCCTCCGACGCCGGCAACGAGAATCGCACCCTCGTCCATGCGACACCCCTCGTGGCGGGGGCCGTTTAGAATGTGCTCAATCATAAGTAAGGAGGCGCTGGTATCTCCTTCTCTCATCTCGTGCCCAAGCATTGTCCGGCTCAATCTGCAATACGCGTTCATAGTACTCGATGGCCTTCTCCCATTCAGACAGGTAGCGACCATACATGTGACCCAGATTATTGAGTACTGGAACACAATCAGAATCTCCCTCCAATAGTTCTATCAGAATGGATTCGGCGTTATTTATATCCAGCATCTCCATGAGATTCTCTGCCTCTTCGAGACGTTGCAACTGCTCCTCAGAGAGACGGTATACATTACGCCATTGAGGTCCTGACACAGACGCCGCTGGGAGCGCTATCGTTTGAGGTTTCGTGAATATCTAATGAGTATCATTAGAGCGACAGATGCGAGTCCTTCCGAAAGAGGCAAACTGGAACGTTAATATCCCTATTCAAGGTGGCTTCGTCCGTACCTTGAGGTGTTAGCGTGAGCAGGGTTGGAGCATACTCTCAAAGAGCCTTCATACTCGGGCTAATTGCCCTGCTCATAGCAGGAGGGACACAGGCGTCGCACCTCGGTATCGGAGGCGATGCCAACGGTGACGGAGATGTTTCCATTGCAGGATGCACTTGCCATAGCGAAGACCCCGATAACTCTGTGACCATATTAATCGAGGGAATGCCATACCATTACGAGTCGGGGATTCAATATAATCTGGTCATCCAGTTAATCGGAGGGCCTGACATAGACACCTCCTCAAACACTGGTGGGTTCTCAATGATGGTCAGTTCGGGAGTCCTCAGTGCTGGAGAAGGATTTGAAACAATGGTCCAAAACTGGGAGGATGACCTCACTAGATTGACTCATACAAACTCAGGATCGCAAACGGAAGATAGGAGTTGGCATGTTGTCTGGACAGCTCCTCCTTCGGGAGAAGGTGTAGTCACGATGTGGCTCGCAGGGAACGCGGTTAATGGCGATCAGATACCCAGTGTTTTAGACAAGTGGAATAGACTCACGGCTACTGTCGATGAAGGTTCTGATGATGGAAGGACTCGGACAGTCTTCTCCGGAAACGGTGAGATTGAGCCCCCAGCCCCTGCCGAACATGGTGTACATATCCATGAAATGGGTGCTGGACTCAGGGCGCACTGGCTCGGCTTGCTGGGATTCGCAGCAGTAATCATCGTCCTGCTCTTCTGCGGATTGTTTCTCCGTTATGGATTCTCCAGGCACTATGTAGGGAGGAGTAATCTTCTGCGTCTCAGAATCAAGCATCTTCGAAGAGGTGATCAACTGTGAAAGAAGACATCGTGATGAAATTGCTCAGACAAGTAAAGTCTGGTGAGGTCAGCGTAGAGGACGCACGCGTTGCTCTTGAGGATACCGTTTTGACAGTAGAGGAGTTCGGCGCAGCCGTCGACCATGGGGTGTTCAACGAGCCTGAAATGGGCACGGTCGTAAGAGCCTCTGTATCGCCCTTCGGAGACTCTATACTGATTCTACTACTGTCCCTTTGGGGTATATTGTGGAGTCTTTACTGGGCAGGGGCGTTGACCTATGGACTGTTCAATGGTTGGGATCAGCAATCGCTGTCATTCCATATGGGTATGCTCATGCTGACTATAATCATCATAGGTATGGTATATCTGAAGTTCGTGATGCCCGACGTTGTCATAGTCAAGCACAGGGGCAACAAGTACATCACTTCAAATGACCCTGATGGGTGGAAACAGTACGAGGTATGATGATGGCGAGAAGATTCAGACTCAGGCCCGTTCCCGGTGAAGCTAGTGCCTCTTCGGAGCCTCCAAACATGATTGATAGGAGGGAGTTCATGCGCCACTCTTTCAACACCGCTGCGGGTGTCATCACTATGGCGAGTATTGGCGCTATCGGCTTCGCATCTCTCCTAATGGGACAGTCTGATGCAGACGGCGGGGACTCTTCTGTGCGCTTCTGGGTACCCACCGGTGCCGAGGATTCTGCTTGGTACGGTGACTTGCACCTTGAGCAGATGGACTTTCAGTCCTTCGTCGATGCAGCTGCAACCTCGACTACTGGGATGGCGGGGGCTTCTGGAGTTTGGTCCGGCCTCCCTGTCAATGTGATTTATGTCCCTCACGATGAGAACTCTCAGTCCGCACTAGAGGAAAACAAGCCCCGATTCCAATTCATGGATGGTTACAACGAGAGCGGTGCCTATGTGGGCTCTGGCTTCGAGGTCGACGAGAAACCTGAATACGAGGCCCTTTCGATTCATGACAACATGATTATCATATTCTCAAGGTGTCCACACTTGTGCTGCATCCCGGGTTGGCAACTGGTTGCAAATGACTTCACTAGTGATCAATGGAGTCCAGGGGGTGCTGATGCTGGCGGCAACAAGTTGTTCTGTATATGTCACTCCAGTAGGTACGACCCCACGGTCATCGAGAAGAATCGTAACAGGAACAGGACCAATGGAACCGAGTTCGACTTCATAGGAGTGAAGAGAACCGGGGGCCCTGCGCCAATGGGTATGCCATTGATTCCATTCGAGGTCAACGGGGGAATCATCGAGGCTCTCGACGACTTCAAAGATTGGTACACATTTTGTGAGTAGGTGATTTAGTGATTCAGTTCTGGTTCCTGTGGCTTTTCATTGCCATCGTTGTGGTCCTCGTGGCCTTCACACTACGCAAGGAGAGGGACGAAATGCCGAGGACCGATATCCTGCGGGCTGTAGAGACTAGTGCGGGCAGTATGGGTCTCGCAGAGAAGGGATTCCTGTGGGCATTCTCCTGGCTCGATACAAGATTCCGAATCCAAGACTACTGGGGGATGAGTAAGGATGCATACCACCACATGCACAGGCAGATGCCACTTACACACGCTGAGAAGTACAAGTTGCGCATCATCTGGTACTGGTATCCCTTGTATTGCCTCGGAGGAATCTCCTTCCTCGCTTTCATAATACTGGTAATATCAGGGACGGTACTGGGCCTTTACTACGTCCCCGGAGGAGAGGGGACTCCTTCTCCTGCTTACCTCAGTATGGAGTTCATCATGGTCGACTTACCGTTCGGCTACATCATGAGATCGATACACCACTGGACGACTCACTTCATGGTGGCGGCGGTGTTCCTTCACATGTGCAGAGTATACTTCACCGGAGCGTACCGTAACCCACGTGAGTTGAACTGGCTCATCGGGGTCGCATTGATGTTCTTCACTATCTTCTTCGGCTACTCCGGTTACCTGTTGCCTTGGGACAGTCTGGCCTTTGGAGCTGCTACCATAGGCATTAACATGGCCAGTTCGACTCCACTAGTAGGTGGTTGGATGGCCAAGGCGCTGTTCGCAGGCACCACCCTATCCGGCCAGACGGTGACTAGAATGTACTTCCTGCATGTCTTCATCCTCCCTGTCCTAGTGACCGGCCTGATTCTAGCGCACCTGTTCATCGTATGGGTACAGGGTATAGCGGAGCCGCATTGAGGTAATAGTATGGGAATGATAGACAGGTTTGGGAGGATTGCTGATACCTACGTCAGCGAGAGAGACCAGTTGTTAGAGGCGGATGATGAGAGGCGCCGGGTATTCGTCGGTCATGCCTTTTGGCCAACCGAGATTATCCGGGACAGTATCATCCTAGCAGCGATGATTGCGGTAATCTCGTTCTACTCCTGGATTATCCCTCCTCCACTCCACAGTGCGGCCGACCCGTTTGCTCAGGCCGGGTTCGTCTTTCCAGATTGGTATGTACTGTTCTCGTACGGGTATCTGAGATGGGGCGAGTACCTCCCCCAGTTCATCATTCCCGCTGGGCCAATTGGGGACTTCTTTGGTTCACCGGTTATCGCTTGGAACGCTGGTTGGTGGGGCTCGGCCTTGACAGGCATTCCCGTTGGCTTGTTGGCACTTCCTCCGTTCATCATCGGAAAGAGGGAGAAGCGGGGTGTCGAGGACCCTTGGTTCGCCACTGCTGGGGCTGTTTATCTGGCTCATGTATGGTTCATCTCTGTATTCTCAATCAACATCTTCCTCGAACTCTACTCAAAGGACCTTAGCAACTATTGTTGGTCAGACTCTCACAACTACTTGTTTTGTGGACGGCAGGCTCCTTGGACGGCTGATGTATTCAACGCCATACCATGGGTCTTGACGGGTATATTCGTATTCGCTGCGTTATACTTCGGCGTGAGGTGGTTCGTACTGAACTCGATTGGTGCGAGACTCTCGCCGATTATCGGCAGACAGATTGCAATCGGCACTATCGTGGCTACCGTAATCATCTCAGTAGTGACATGGCCCATCTATGATAGTGGCTTCTGGGACTATGGGGGTCTCGGTGCAATGGACGAAATAGAGGATCTTGATGGGCTGCGAGCTCAGCCCTCGGACACTCTTGTGCACGAAGGCAAGGGTAACGTATGGGCAGAATGGGAGGATGACTGTCTCCCCTACTCGGAGACACAGAGTTTGGCAGTGTGGGATGGTTTCGACTTCGAACATGACGATTCCAGCGACTGGTGTGTGATAGCGGCAGCAAATTGGGCTGATTGGGGAATCTACCAACCCACCAAGAAGATCATCATAGACTTTGCAGGAGACAACGGACATGCTGACGCCGGGATTGGAAGAAACACCGGTGGTTCAATCACTACATACCCAGGGAATGCAGATGAGTCGTCAATAGCAATCACCGATAGCAGCACATTTGAAGTCGAAAATCTCGGAGTTTCTAATGTCCCTGCAGATGTGGGTTGCACGTTCCGTACGGTTTACACAGATACAGGCGATTCTGCTCGTAATGCGGGCACCCACTCACAGAGTATCAAACTCCTAGACTCTTCTGGATCGATTCTGTGGGAGAACGAAGGTGGCGTGTGCGAGTCGGCTACAATCTACCTGCTAACTGGAGCGAGTTACACAGTTAGTTTCTCATTCAATTCAGAGGGTGTCAACGAATCTATTTCTATGGCCACAGACTTCTCGGCAGTGGCCCATCAGCCTCTCCTACTCAGCGATGACGGAACGGCTGTGGTTAGGTCTGAATCTTCTCTAAGTCTTGATGAGCTTGCCGCACTCTCCCTCGACAACCCGACTTATCACAAAAATCCAAAGGGACTCGATGCCAAGTTAATCTACAGCCTATCCATCCCCTGTCTCGGTGTAGGTGCGATTGTGTTCATGGTCATGCGTAGCATGGCCCGAGGATACGAGTGGGAAATGAACAAGTGCTACGGCTGCGACCTATGCGACGACGCCTGCCCAGTTAGACTATTCAACGCCGGTGACAAACTGAACATCATCTACAACACCTGGAACAACGAAGATGACGGTGTTCCACTGTATTCGTGCCTAACTTGCACAGCCTGCACCAATGCCTGCCCACAGTTGGTGGACTATGACTCCTACGTCGACATTCGAAGGAATCTCATCGTCGGCGGCCCACCGGCCACCGAGATTCCGCACACACTGCTTCAGGCTGTGCTGGCTGCAGAGGCCGAGGAAGATGCTGATGAGGCCTTTGTCTCAATTGAGGACTACCCGTTAGACTCCAACGTCGGCTACTACCCAGGGTGCGTAGATTACATCGATCAGGAGATGGTCTTCAGCCATGTAAACGAGGGGGAGATGAATCTCGGAGAGACTACCACTGCCGCCTTCACCCTCTTTGAGGAGATGGGCGAGGATGTCACCTACCTAGGCCGTGACTTCCTGAAGTGCTGCGGTCACGACCAGAAGTGGCAGGGCCTATCAGAGGTCTTTGAGAAACTGAAGGCATACAACCAGAAGAAACTGGGTGAAAGCGGTATTGACACTCTGGTCACCTCGTGTGCTGAGTGCTTCAGAACTTTCGCCCTAGATTACGAGTTGGACGAGATGAAGGTCATGCACACTACCGAGTACCTAGTCGAGAAGGGATTCGACATGGACTTGGCCGTGGACGACGACGTCACCGTAACCTATCACGACCCATGTCGCCTCGGGCGTCAAATGGACCTCTACGACAAGCCTCGTGATTTGGTCGAGTCGGTTGAGGGAGTAAATCTCGTAGAAATGGAGCATCACGGCGAAGACGCGTTGTGCTGCGGCGTCTCCAGCATGATGGCCTGCAACGAAAACAGTAGGGGCCTGCGTCTACAGCGCTTCGACGAGGTGAAAGCGACTGGGGCAGAAGTGATGCTTACGACCTGCCCTAAGTGTGTGGCACATTTTGAGTGCCTCAAGTTCGAGGGCGATCCGCGTCATGATTTCGAGATTCTCGACGTTGTCAGTTTCCTTGCCCGCCAAGTGAACTCTAGAGAATAGTTACGAATGTAGAGATTGCTGTAAGAGTCAGATTGATGCTGAGTCTCGCGCCATCCGGTGTAGTACCAAGGTGGCAGAGAGAAGCATACATTGAGAATGTGTGACTCTAGTTGCCGGACGTGACGGAGATACCAGACCTGCTGGCCCGCCGGGCCGCCGAACAGAGACGCATTCGGATGATGCTCGATTCAATGAGGGCAGAGGAGGAAGCTAAAATCAAGGGAGGAGAGGACGCTGTCGCATGGGTCAAAAAGGAACTGTGCATAGGTTGCGACCAGTGCACTATAGTCTGTGATGATGATGCCATTGAGCTTTACGACACCCCTCTCGCAAGTCCAATCATGGAAGTAGAAGTGAATCGTAAAGCAAAAATCCTGCGGGATGAGTGTACGGGATGCAAGTTGTGTGTGTTAGGCTGCCCGACCGATGCGATAATCATGATTGACAGGTAGGAATAGTCGTGGAAGATAAGGAGCCTTTGAGATTCGGGGCTGAGTTCGGCCCTAAGAGGAGCAGTCGCTCCAGTGGCGTCTCCCTTTCGACCTTCAAGACACTAGTATGGGTGTCCAACATAGGTGGTCTAGTTTTGTTCGTGATTGGCCTTGAACTAATGATAGTGATGCAGTCATTCTACTTCGGTCTCGGTTGTATAATGGCTGGGATAATCATCGCACTGTTCCCCTCGAACTACGAGATAGTGGGAATGGATGACATCGCTATCGGAGATGAAGATGGCGAATCTGAGGAAGAGACGGGGTAGTTCAATGGATGTAGGAATCAGGGCGATTGCCACCCCCCTGGGTAGAATGGTCGTCGTGGCCAGTGAAGAAGGAGTTTGCAAGCTTGAGTGGAGTGAAGAGCCGGAGAACAAGTCTGTGGTGGGTAGACGTCACGTGGAAACGGCCAGAGAATGGGTGGGGGCTTTCTTCCAGAAGCGCGACGCCCCCGTTCCTGAGTTTGACATAGGGAATCTTACTATGTTCCAGAGGAAGATCCTCGGAGTTCTCCCGAAAGTTGCACCCTTCGGCGAAGTGATTAGTTACGGCGATTTGGCTCTAGCAGCAGGCCACGAGCACTCCAGCAGAGCTGTCGGCTCTGTCATGGCTAGCAATCCGTGGGCTCTGCTGGTCCCCTGCCACAGGGTGGTTCTCAGAGATGGTGCTTTAGGGAATTACAGCGGTTGCAACGGCCCTGAGACAAAGGCATGGTTGCTCAAGCATGAAGGTAGGGAGTTGGAACCCGGACTACGATTGGCAAGATAGTTACTCAGGCCAGTCACTGACATCCTCAAGAAGTTCCATCATCGGCTTGTTAGCCCGTTGCTGGGGGTTCCCTGTCAGGTGAATCGAGTGGAACATTCTCATCCCTATAGCCATCTCGGGCTGGTCAGCGAGTTGCCCGCTCAGTCGGCCATATCCCTTGGCCCACTCGGTGGCGTGGGGCGTCAGTTCCTGTATCAACGAGGACACCAAATCTGGGGCCGTTGCTGTTCCAGCCGGGAGCTTTGGGCGCCTCACGATAATTTCTGGAAGGTCGGTCAAGGAAGCCGCCTCACGCAGCGCAAGTTTTTCCGTATCCGCAGAAAGTCTCCATCTCATAGGTAGCCGGTTGGACACGGTCCTATGCTGCGAACTCAGAAAAGGGACCCTTACTTCCATACCCTGAGCCATGCTGTGCCTATCAGCTAGGCGCAATTGGAAGTTCGATAGCTGGCCCCTTTCAAGTTCGAATTGCAGAGTAGTGCTCAAGTCTTTGTAATGGTGTTCGGGAGCTATCTTGGTATTGAGCCAAGGTCGTCCTGGACCATGCTCGATACCAGAGATATCGAAACCTCCGGCTAGAGAAAGTCTGTTCGATACCAGTTGTGAGTGATTATCCAGTTCGCGGTATCGCGCATAGCCCGCATGTAGCTCGTCAGCTCCCTGGCCACAAAGCCCCACAGTCACTTGCTTTGACATCTCCTCAAACAGAGTCTGCCAGAACATTACGGTGATGTCGAGATCCTCTCCACTGGCAACGAAGCGAGGGAGGCCTTTCCAAAACGCGTCCTCCTCGATTATCTTGGTGTGATGTTCCAAATCATGATGCTGAGTAATCATCTTAGAGGCAACGAAATCTGGATTATCCTCGCTGCTGGCTACAGTCCAGCATTCGGGAACTGGTTTTCCCGAACTCTGAGAAACCTGATGAGCGAGTGCAGCCACCAAGCTCGAATCTAAGCCCCCTGATAGCACGATTCCTATTGGGACGTCGGACATCATCCGGTCCTCAAGGCCGTCTCGAAAACTGTCGAGAAGAATTCGAGCTTCGACTGACGGATCCCAGTGCTCTGTAGGCGAGACGATGTTCCTAGAGTACCTAGAGACTCCATTCAGAACTGCTCTACCATCATCGTCCAAGGACCAAGACTCAATTGTCCCCGGAGCTACTTGTGTAACGTCTAGGAAGAGTGTTGTCATATCCATCGGATACTCATACGCGAGCCTAACTGCGAGAGCGTTGATGTCTGGTTGGGCTATGAATTCAGGATGAGCATGGAATGCCTTGACTTCCGAAGCGAACAGGAGTGTGCCATCAGGCAGTAGTGTTCTGAGCAGAGGTTTGACGCCCATTGGATCTCTGCTCAGAAGCAGTTCTCTTCTCACCGGATCCCAGAGGGCGAAGCCCCATATTCCATTCAGCAGAGAAACCCATCGGGCGTGGTCTACAGTCGAATCGCGGCTGGATGAAGTGGCAATCATGGCGTTCCTGTGTACAGCTAGAACAGCCTCGCTGTCTCCTGAAGTGCGCCATGGATAGGTATTGCACCGGGATCGTAGTTCCGAATGGTTGTATATCTCCCCATTCTGCACCAATACTGCCCCGTGATCCGATCCGATGGGCTGCGAAGAGCCTTCGATATCGACTATCGACAGTCTAGCGTGACCAAACGCCACAGCTCCGTGTTCGAGTTCGTCGTAGAATCCACCGCCACCGTCGGGCCCCCTATGACTAAGGCAGGCAGCCATAGCCAGAGCAGTTTCCTGATTTGCATTTCCGAGCATGCCAGTGATGCCGCACACGGATGCTCGAGAAACAAGCCCGCTATTATATCATGCAGGGGGTAATCAGAAGTACACCACGAAGATAGCGAACGAAACCAGTGAAGCTAGGGTCCATATCAGAACATACGCGTTTTGAGATATAGGGGAATCTACGATGTCTCCGCTCGAACCCTCATCTGACATGCTAACACCCTAGCCAAATGAAACCGGATTGTAAAGATGACGGGTTAAGACTCACAGGAAAGGGCTGAGAAGCAGTAGAGCGGCGAGAGGGAAGAGTATCATCGTCGCATTGTCATCGATGTACTTGACCCTCGGAAGTTCCCCTAGAACTGTGAGAGGAGCTAGGAGGACGCATATCCAAAGTGGAGTACCAAGCCAAAAACTGCATCCGACCCATATGACAAAAGAGGCTGCCAGACCTGTGGTTATTGCTAGCCTCATATCTTGCTTCTGACGTTTTATTTCACCCATCAAGGGGTCGACGAAAGTAAGGCCAAAAATCAACGGGATACCGTAAATTCCGGATTCAATTCCAGTACCATTTGAGAACGGCTCCATGTCTGTAATCAGAAGAGTTAGGCAGACTGCGAAAGCACCCCATGCGAGGGCCGAAATCTGCTTAGATTCATACTCCCTCTGACCAACAATGACGATTCCAAACCGCAGTCTGACGGCTTCGAGGACGAGAATCATGAGGAAGATGTAACTAACCAATTCATCGAGTCCGACTGAGAAATAGTCTGCGAGATCATCCCCGCGGGTATAGTATACTAACGGAATAGCTGCCATCGATACATGTGTCAGGCGCCTGAACGCGTGGCCACCGAACCCTCCAATTGAATGTTCCACGTGATCGATGTCGAAACTAGTCTCTGATTCGCCCATTCCAGAACCTCTCCTTACTTACTATCTGAGCGATTCCACGGCCTCATCGAGCGTTATACTTCCGGTTTCAACATCATGCAGAACCTCATTTATCCTAGGGTGATCAAGGAGGCGGGAATCCCACAACGAGAGCAGCCTCTCCTTAGTCCTAAGGCGTCCCCCGAGATTAGATACTGCGCATGCCTCAATTTCCTCTAGTAACTCGTCCACACCGGACCCGTCATGTGCCGAAACTAAGTGGACTTGGGGCTGAGAACCCTGGCTCAAAGCGAGAGCAGAACGCACTGAATCTGCGGCTTGTTGGGAATTTGGCATATCTGATTTGTTTATCGCGATGACGTCTGCCAACTCCATGATACCGGCCTTCTCAGCCTGCACTATGTCTCCTCTGTCCGGTCCGTCCACCAGAAGCACCCGGTCAGCGAAGGCGACAATTCGAATCTCCGATTGGCCAGCGCCGACTGTCTCGATGACTATCCTGCTCCAGCCGCATGCAGCTAGGCATTCGATCATTGGAGAAAGGCGGGAAGCCATCCCTCCGGGATGGTTCCTAGTGGCCAGTGATCTGACGAAGACAGCATCGCTTGAATCGGTAGACCCCATCCTCATCCTATCTGCGAGCAGAGCGCCGCCGCTGTTCGGTGAGGATGGGTCGACGGCCAGAACGGCAACTTTCTCCCCCCTATCAGTCCACTTGGAAATCAGCCTGCCTATCAATGAGGACTTGCCGACCCCAGGGGGCCCAGTGACTCCGAGTGTCCAGGGGTCTTGTGGTCCAATCTCAAAATTGTCACCACCCTCGATGGCAGTGAGAATCTTGGATAAATCTCTGCGATTCCCCGAAAGTGCTGAGTTCAGCAACTCGGAACCATTCAACCCCATCGCCATCCAGAGTTCTCTCCTATCCCCACCGGCTCCCCCGACTCAATTCGGAGAGATATGGTCTCAAGGAAATCTAGGATATCAGAGGTGCGTGCGCCCGGTCCGAATATGGCCCGGACACCTTGGTCATGAAGCGAAGTGTGATCGCCTGATGGGATGATTCCACCAGCGAAGACTACTACCTCGGAGAGTCCCTCGTCCCTGAGTCCGTTGCAGACTGCAGGAACAAGTACCTCGTGAGCTCCTGAAAGAGTGGAAAGGCCGAGGGCTGTGGCGTCCTCATCCATCACAATTCGAACAATTTCCTCTGGTGTCTTGCGCAGTCCAGTGTAAACAACCTCGTGGCCTCCGTCTCTAAGGGCTCGAGCGATGACTTTCGCCCCTCTGTCGTGACCATCGAGCCCGGGTTTAGCAATCACGATACGCATTTCGACAAAACTGGGAGTTGGGAGACAGACTTCAAGCAACCGATGACGCGTGAGACTGGCAGCATTCTCGACGGGAATGCTCATTGGCGTGGTTTTCCTACCTTCAGGCACCATGGCTGAGTCTGATGAGCGCGTTGAGGAACTCCGCCGCAGGAAAGCGCATGCCGAAGGCGGTGGTGGGCAGGCTCGCGTCTCGGCGCAACACGCCAAGGGCAAGATGACTGCTAGAGAGAGAATTGAGTTGCTGCTCGACGAAGACTCGTTCATGGAGGTTGACACACTCGTGGAGCATAGATGCAGGGATTTCGAAATGGACCGTAATGTGATACCAGGAGATGGAGTGGTCTGTGGACACGGTACGATTGGAGGTAGGACGGTGTACTGTTTCGCTCAAGACTTCACGGTCTATGGAGGATCTCTCGGCGAGATGCATGGTCTGAAGATATGCAAGATTCTGGACATGGCCCTCAAGACGGGGGCTCCAGTCATAGGACTGAATGACAGCGGAGGAGCTAGAATCCAAGAAGGAGTTGCCAGCTTGGGTTCATATGCTGAGATTTTCTTCAGGAATGTCAGGGCTAGTGGAGTCATTCCTCAGATTTCGGTGATTATGGGGCCGTGCGCTGGAGGAGCGGTTTATTCCCCAGCAATTACTGACTTCGTAATTATGGTAGACCAGACATCTCACATGTTCATCACTGGTCCAGAGGTAATCAAAACGGTGACAAACGAGGAGGTCTCGTTTGAGGACTTAGGAGGAGCTTCGACCCACGCCACTAGGTCAGGAGTGACTCATTTCACAGCGAATGGCGACGAAGAAGCGCTGAATATAGTGAGGGAGCTCGTTGGGCTAATTCCATCAAACAATCTTGAAAATTCACCTGTCGTTGCAACGGCAGATCCCCATGACAGAGTATGCAACGAGTTGGACACACTTGTTCCTGATGATCCCAGTCAGCCATACGACATCGTTACTGCTGTCGAATCTGTGCTAGACGATGGAGGCTTCCTAGAGGTCCAAGCTGATTACGCGAGTAACATAGTAGTCGGATTCGGGCGCCTTGGAGGGCATACAGTTGGAGTGGTCGCAAATCAACCCAAAGTGCTAGCAGGGTGCCTCGACATCGACGCTTCAATCAAGAGTGCTAGGTTTGTCCGATTCTGTGATGCGTTCAACGTGCCGCTCTTGACGTTCGTTGATGTGCCCGGGTTCCTCCCTGGAGCAAGCCAGGAATGGGGTGGCATCATCAGGCATGGGGCCAAGCTGCTCTATGCATATGCCGAAGCCACAGTGCCGAAGCTCACCGTCATTACTCGGAAAGCGTACGGAGGAGCTTACGACGTGATGTCTTCCAAGCACATCAGGGGCGACTACAACATAGCCTGGCCGACAGCACAACTGGCGGTAATGGGGGCTGACGGTGCAGTCCAGATAATTCATCGCCAGAGAATCCAGACTTCCGGAAATCCAGAGCAGGAGAGAGAAAGGTTAGTTGATGATTATGTGGAGACGTTTGCCAATCCCTACAGGGCTGCTGCGCTGGGATACCTCGACGATGTTATCCAACCACATCAGAGCAGGACTGTTTTGATTCGGGCCCTAGGGGCATTATTGGAGAAAGAGGAGATTCGTCCTGCCAGGAAGCACGGCAACATCCCACTGTGAGGAGCGAGAATGGGGAAACGCGCAGACAGAGAAGCCAAGTTACTGGCTGCAGCCATGGCTGCTGTCTTACTGGTGGTCGAGGAAGGTGAGGCCTTAGGGCCTACTGGGCAGAGGAAGTCAGGAGAACCTTGGTCCCGCGATCACCGTCGGGTGCTGATTGGTAGACGTAACCTGTTCCGCGCACGCACGCGACGGAGCACCCCGAGGTGAACCAATGAGCGAGAAGAGAAAGGTCACCGTAGATGGAGAGGAGTTTGAGGTCGATGTTGAGAAAGATGGTGAAACTTGGAAAGTACGAGTCGATGGTCGAGAATTCTCGATTCAAGTTGACGGTGGAGTACCGAGCGAGTCAACAAGACGTTCGACAGGTCGGGGCCGACGAAAGAATCGCTCTGGGACCATCTCGTCATCCATCCCGGGGAAGGTCGTTTCTCTACACGCAGTAGTTGGTGACCAAGTCAAAGAAGGAGAGGTTCTACTAATCCTAGAGGCCATGAAGATGCAGAATGAGATTCAGGCTCCTATCCCAGGTACTGTCAGCGAAGTTAATTGTGAATCGGGAGATAGTGTCGAGGCAAATATGCCGCTCGTCATTATCGAGCCTTTTGACGAATCTGTGTGATGATTCACAGAGTTCAAGAGTGGTGATTGACAGGGTTGTTTGTGCCGAAGTGCGATTATCCGAAGTGTGCGAATCAGGGTGAGCAAATTAGTCGCCTATCGCCCGAGGGATTCCTAGTGGCCACAGGGAGCAAGGCATACTCATTCAGAGAGGCCTATAGGCGATTCCACTACTGCAAAGAGCATCACGACGAGCTCATGACTTCTGTGTGGAATCGCGTCAGGGATTCGGAGGACAAAGGTGACGATCATGTCGCCCCCACAGCGATATGAGCGGTAGGTTCATCGAATCGCCACCTGCAGTAAGTCCGTGGATTCTTACGTCAGTCATCTCGAATGCGCTTACACTGGTCAGCACTACTCTGCCGACGGCCTCCATTCCATCTCCGATGTTGGCAAACCGCTTATTGTCAAGTACGACCTTGGAAGACTAGGCAGAGAAATCAGCAGATCCGATATTGAGGACTCCTCCGAACCAGGTTTCTGGAGATACTCCCCCCTACTCCCTGTAGCGAAGCTCGAAGACCGTGTCTCACTAGGTGAGGTCATCACTCCCTTGGTTAAACTAGAGAGGTCTGCTCACCTGATTGGTGCTGCACGGGGAAAGGTGATTGTCAAGGACGAGTCGAGACTACCCACTGGCTCATTCAAAGCTAGAGGACTGGCACTAGCGGTTTCCATGGCCAAGCAACTAGGAGTCAAGCACCTCGCTGTTCCAACAAACGGCAATGCCGGCTCCGCGCTTGCGGCATATGCTAGCAGGGCTGGCATCAAAGCCACGGTTCTGTGCCCCGACAATACACCCGAAATCAACACTCGGGAAACCGAGGCACAAGGAGGAGATACACATCTTGTCAATGGCCTGATTGGAGACTGCGGTAAGATAATCGCAGAGGGTTCCGATGATGTTGGTTGGTTCGCAGTTTCAACTCTGAAAGAGCCATACCGCATCGAGGGGAAGAAGACCATGGGTATTGAATTGGCTGAGCAGATGGGGTGGGAATTACCTGATGTCATTTTCTACCCCACTGGCGGTGGAACTGGACTTATTGGAATGTGGAAGGCGTTCGCAGAATTGATTGAATTGGGATGGATAGACTGTGAATTACCTCGGATGGTAGCTGTTCAATCGACCGGATGTGCACCCATAGTCAAGGCCTGGGAAGAAGGTGCAGAGTTCGCTGATTTCTGGGAGAACGCAGAGACAGATGCATCAGGGATCAGAGTGCCTGCGGCCCTCGGAGATTTCTTGATTCTGAAGGCTGTGCGTGAGTCGGGTGGCTTTGCCATCGCTGTAAGTGACGAGGAGATACATAGTATGGTGGAAGGAATAGGGCAAGAAGATGGATTACTGATGTGTCCCGAGGGGGCTGCGACTGCTGCTGCATGTAAAACCGCGCTAGATAGAGGATTGATTGGAGTGGATGACACTGTCGTCCTGTTCAACACCGCTACTGGTCTGAAGTACCCTCTGCCAGAGGTGACCTCGTCTATCGACAAGAGAGTCGAGATAAACTACCAAATGTTTGGCTAGATTAAGCCGAGTGCATCTTCGATGCGATTCAATTCCGGCCCCGTAGAGCCTGAACCAACAAGAGCGTGGGTATCACTGGCAGCGCATCCAGCTCCGACATAAGGTGAGCCGAATGTGACTGTCCCCACCATCACCGGGACCTTCATCACAGACTCAATAGATTCAGCCTCTGACCTCGATACATCGGGGTGAGCTAGTACTCCGTTACCATTGGCCACCAGCATGCTACCGACGGTGTCGTGTCCCGCCACTTTACTGCGGATAGCGTTCACTCCTAGGACCTCGCCAATCATGTCCACACCATTCTGAGGCACTATAGGGCTGACCACGGCGCCGTGGTCGTTACACTCAATCAAATTACCCGCGGCGTTTACTCCGCTCTCCATCACGACTACGTCACTGAAGCTTGTCAGTTCATCGAGGTCTTCCTCAGTAGCGATATCGGCCACAGCAATCCCCTTGGCGTTGCCACTGAGCAAGCTTCCGAGCAGTGAGGAGCCACCAACAAGGAAGGGATGCATCTCAAGATCGAATGCTGATTTCAGTTCCTCAGTGGCTGCATCATCGAGAGACCGAGGGTAGAACAGAATCTTGTCGACAACTGACAGATAGACGCCGACTTGGGTGTGTCCAAGGATATCTCCGGTACTGATTGACATTGTTTCACCTAGTTGTATTGGCTATGGCTCCGCCAGTGATTTGTAAATTGTTGCGGGGATGAAGGAGAGTGGCACAGCGACGAACTTTCCCGTGGGCTCTCGCGCCACAGTACAGGAATCGACGCAGGAGGGCTTGACTTCCGGGTTCGGTATGGGACCGGGTAGCACCCCTCCGCTGTGGCCGTGCACAACTCTTCCTTCGAATGTGAATTGATATGCTCTGTTGGACAGAGGCCCACAAGGGCCTTGGTGTTGTAGATATTTTTTTGGATGCTCGGGGGGTTAGTGCAGCTGGGCTGAAGACCTCGGCGAACCTCGGTCCTTACACCCGCTGTCTATCAAACTCGTCTTTTACGAGTCCCCTGAGGTGCCTCGTCTTTCGGGCGACTTCGAGCTTAGATGCTTTCAGCTCTTATCCGCTGGAGCGTGGCTACCCAGCGTTGCCCTGCCGGACAACTGGTAAACTAGTGGCTCCGAGCCCTCGTTCCTCTCGTACTAAAGGGCCCTTCCGATCAGGCACCTGATACGCCTCAACCACAAAGCAACAAACCTGTCTCACGACGGTCTAAACCCATCTCACGATCCCCTTTAATGGGCGAACAACCCCACCCTTCCCAGCTGCTGCACCAGGAGGTTGGGAAGAGACGACATCGAAGTAGCAAGCCACCAGGTCGATATGTGCTCTTGCTGGTGACAACTCAATTATCCCCGAGGTAACTTTTCTGTTATCAATGGCCCCCAGAAATGAGGCACATTGGTTCGTTAGGCCCTGCTTTCGCATCGTCGATCGTTATTGATCCGATCCACGTCAAGCCAGCTTTTCCCCTTACGGTTTACGGTGGAGACTGAACCACCTAAGCTGACCTTTGGGCACGCCTGTTAGGTTTTCGGGCGCGTGGCGCCCCACCCAAACTGCCCACCAAGCGGTGTCCTCATGAAGAGTAAGTACAGTCACGCACTAAGGACGGTGTCTCTATGGACGAC